>JANQFA010000113.1 GCA_028278065.1 Myxococcota bacterium | reverse complement strand
CGCCTTCCGAATCGCCTTGAACGACTCGGTGTAGCAGGGACGCAAGGATCCCAGCGTCACCGTCCCCGGGAGCGCGGTCGCCGTAGCCGCCATGGACTTTCTTGAGTCGCTCCCGGGGAGTCTTGTATCTGGGGATCACGAGCGGCGCCTACAGCGGGGCAGCCGGGGCCGGGCGGGATGGGGGGCCCCGTGCTCAAACAGTCCTCGGCGCGTAGGGTCCGGGTGCCGCACGCTGGGCCCTGGAGAGCCGCGGCCGCGCAGTCGCGCCTGCGGAACTGCGCGCGGGACCCCCCATCCCGCCCGGCTCGGTCTTCCGTCACTGTTCGCGGGCGTCACCTCGTCGCGTGTCGTTCGCCATGGGAAGGCAGGTCAGGACTCGGGCTGTCCCCGCGGTCGACAGGCCCTCGGAGGGGGCTCCGTTGCCGGCGGGTGAGTGGGGGTTGCTCGTCGGTGGAGGAGGTTTTTCGGGGGTTGTGACCGCGGTTACAGCCGCTGCTGGGGGGCTGAGGCACGCTGGGGTCGGTTCCGGGGGGAACCTGTGCAGCGTGCGGAGCGGCCGCGGCTGTGTGGCCCCGGAAGGTCTGGGGCACCGACTCCCCGTCCACCCGAACCGTGGCCGCTCCGCCCGCTTCATTCTTCTCCTCCTGCCCTCCCGTCCGGCTCCTGCCCGGCTCCGATGGCATACTCCGGTGCCATGTCCGAGCCCAACCGCAACCCGCTGACCCCGCTGTCGCTCCTCGAACGGACCTTGAGGGTGTTTCCCGACAAGGACGCCCTGGTGTACGGCGACGTGCGCTGGAGCTACCGCCGGCTCGGCGAGGAGATCGGACGCCTCTCCGGCGCGCTGGTGCGGGCCGGAGTGGGGCCCGGAGACCGCGTGGCCTTCCTGGCGCCCAACGTGCCCGCGCTCCTCGCGGCCCACTTTGCGGTGCTCAACGTGCGCGCGGCGCTGGTGGCGATCAACACCCGGCTGGCGGCCGACGAGGTCGGCTACATCCTGGAGCACTCCGGCGCTCGAGTCGCGGTGGTGGATCCGGAGCTGGCGGACCGGGTGCGGACCGCTGCGCCGGATGTCCTCGTGAATCTCGAGGATCCCGTGGCGGGCGTCACGGGGACGCCGCTGGACGGACCGACCTTCGAGGAGTTCGTCGACGGCGCGGAGGTGCTGCCCGTCGACTCCCAGCTCGACGACGAAGAGCGCGTCACCTCGATCAACTACACGTCCGGGACGACGGGACGCCCCAAGGGCGTGATGTACACCCATCGGGGCGCGTACCTGAACGCGCTCGGCGAGATCGTCGTGCACGGCCTGGAGCGGGATTCGGTCTTCCTCTGGACGCTGCCGCTCTTCCACTGCAATGGCTGGTGCTTTCCCTGGGCCGTCTCCGCGGCGGGCGGGAGGCACGTGATGCTGCGGGCGGTGGATCCGGCCGAGATGCTGCGCCTGATTCCGGCCGAGCGGGTCACCCACTTCAACGGCGCGCCCACGGTGCTCCTCATGCTGGCGGAGCACCCCGCTGCGCAGGGGGTGCGCTTCGAGCCGCGCATCCGGGTCGCCACCGGGGGCGCTCCGCCGTCGCCGACCCTGCTGGCGCGCATGGCGGAGATGGGCGTCCAGGTCTGTCACCTCTACGGGCTCACCGAGACCTACGGCCCGCACGTGTACTGCGCGTGGCAGCCCGGATGGGAGGAGCTGGCCGTCGAGGACCTGGCGGGGAAGCTGGCGCGCCAGGGCGTGCCCTACCACGTGGCGCCGTACCTGCGGGTCGTCGACGACGCGATGGGCGACGTTCCCGCCGACGGCGAGACCATGGGCGAGGTGGTGATGCGCGGGAACAACGTCATGAAGGGCTACTACGAGGATCCGCAGGCCACGGCCGAAGCCTTCCGGGGCGGCTGGTTCCACTCCGGGGACCTGGGCGTGATGCACGCGGACGGCTACATCGAGCTGCGCGATCGCAAGAAGGACATCATCATCAGCGGCGGCGAGAACATCTCGACGATCGAGGTGGAGCACGTGGTGGTGAAGCACCCTGCCGTCCTCGAATGCGCCGTGGTCTCCATGCCTCACGAGAAGTGGGGCGAGGTGCCCAAGGCCTACGTGTCGCTCAGGCCCGACGCGGATCTCTCCGAAGAGGATCTCATCGCCTTCTGCCGCGATCATCTGGCGCACTACAAGTGCCCCAAGGCCGTGGCGTTCGGCGAGCTTCCGAAGACCTCCACGGGGAAGATCCAGAAGTTCCGGCTGCGCGAGAAGGAGTGGGCCGGGCAGGGGATGCGAATCAAGGGGAACTGAGGCGTGGATCGCAAGCTCTCACTCGAGGACCTGACGCTCTCGGTCGTGATCCCCTGCTACAACGAGGTGACCACCCTCGAGCAGGTGGTCGCGGCCGTGCGCGCGGCGCCGCTGAAGACCGAGATCATCGTGGTGGACGACGCGTCCACCGACGGTACCCGGGACCTGATCCGCGAGAGCGTCGAGGCGCAGGTGGATCGGACCGTCTTCCACGAGGTCAATCGCGGCAAGGGCGCCGCCCTGCGTTCCGGATTCGCGGCGGCGACGGGCGACGTAGTGGTGGTCCAGGACGCGGACCTGGAGTACGACCCCGCCGAGTTCCCGAAGCTCCTGGAGCCCTTCGTGAAGCACGGGGCGGACGTGGTCTACGGTTCGCGCTTCGCGGGCGGCGAGTCCCACCGCGTCCTCTACTACTGGCACACCCTCGGGAACCAGGTCCTCACCCTGCTCTCCAACATGCTCACCAACCTGAACCTCACGGACATGGAGGTCTGCTACAAGCTCTTCCGCCGGGAGATCCTCCAGCAGATCACCCTCGAAGAGGACCGCTTCGGGATCGAGCCGGAGATCACCGCCAAGGTGGCGCGCCTCGGCTGCCGCATCTACGAGGTGGGCGTCTCCTACGCCGGCCGCACCTACGCCGAAGGCAAGAAGATCGGCTGGCGCGACGGCGTGCGCGCCCTCTGGTGCATCCTCAAGTACAACCTACTCCGCTGAAGCTCTAGTCGAGCGCGTGCCACACGTCTGCCGCGCTGGGGTCGGCGGGCGCCTCGCCGAGGAGCTGCGGCGGCAGCCGGCGGGCGGCGGCAGCGAGGGCGCGGCCCGCCTCGCCGTGGCGTCCGGAGCTGTAGAAGGCGCCGGCCAGCTGCAGGAGGGCGCCGCCCTCGGAGGCCCGCGCGGCCTCGGGCGTCAGGTCGGGATAGAGCGGGTGGCCGGCCTGGACGTCCGCGCGTCGCAGCGCCTCGCCGAAGCGGGCGAAGGCCTCGCCGACGAAGGGCGCGCGCTTGCCGGTACGGCCTCCGACGTGGCTGCGCGCGGCGCGGTACTGGATGACCGGACGGTCATCGCGGTTCAGGGGGCGCTCCGGGAAGGTGCCCGGGCCCAGGGCGCCGACGTAGAGGCTCCAGGGGCCCAGGGGTTCGGCGACCCAGCGGTCCCGCTCGCCGCGCGCCGCCAGGCGACGCGCGGCCGCGCTGACGGCGGCCGCGGGCGCCGGATCGTCGCGGAAGCCCACCAGTGCCACGACCGGAAAGGCGCCGTAGAAGTCGGCGCGAAAGAGCGCCGTGCGCGGGAACACCTCGACGAAGGTGCGCGCCACGATCTCGAACTCGATCCGGTCGAGCTGGTAGAGCGGCAGCCACTGGCACAGGATCCCGCCCGGCCGGAGCCGCGCGCGCACGTTCCGGTAGTGCTCCAGGGTGTAGAGCGAGCCCGTTCCCGAGCGCCAGGGAACGAAGAGGTCGGCCACGACCACGTCGTAGCGCTCGCTGGTGGCGCGCAGGAAGTTCCGCGCGTCGTCGACGACGACCCGGGCACGCGGGTCGTCGTGTACGCGCCGGTTGTGGGGGCCGAAGTGGCGTCGCGCCGCGCTCGAGACGGCGGGCACGATCTCGACCAGCGAGATCGCCTCGACGGGGTGGGCGGTGGAGGCGCCCGCCGTGATCGCGGTCGCGGTGCCCACGTAGGCCACGCGGCGGGCCGCGCGGTGCAGCAGCAGGGGGAGGTGTCCCTGGCGCTCCTCGTGAAGCTTCTCCGCACTGCCTCCGAGCGCGTAGTGGTTGTCCGTGCGGATCAGGAGCCCGTCGCTGCGGCGCACGACCGCGACCGCACCGGCCGGAGTGCTGGCGGCCTCCACCAGGGTCTCGCCGGGGGCCAGCCGCACGGGCGCCACCTCGAAGGGGCTCGCCAGCCAGAGGAGGCCCGCCACGCCCGCCCCGAGGAAGCCCAGACGCAGAGCCCGGCCGCGGATGAAGCCCGGGCGCAGAGCCCGGCTGCCGATGTCGCCCAGGCCGAGGGCGCCCAGGCCGAGGAGCGCGGCCAGTCCGCCGAAGGAGCCGAAGAGCCCCAGGGCGGGGAGGAGCAGCCAGGGGGCGGCGAGGGCTCCCGCGATGGCCCCGACCGTGTTGGCGGCGGCCAGCCGTCCCAGGATGGTCGCGGGGTCCGCCTGCGGGGCGCGCCGCCCCGCGGCGGCGAAGGTGGCAGGCAGCAGGAGTGCGGCGAACAGGAGCGGCGGGCCCGCAGTCGCCGCGACCTGCCCGAGCGCCACGAAGAGATAGCCGGGGAACGCGCGCTCGCTGCCGACGTAGGCCATCCCGCCGCTGAAGGCGGCGAAGAGCGCCGGGAAGGCGAGCCAGCAGAGGGCGGATCCCACCAGGGCGACGCTCAGGAGACGGAGCGGCGTCGCTGTCCCGCTGCCGGACAGACGCGCCACGATCGCCGCTCCCAGCGCCAGTGCGGCCAGCACCACGACGACCACGCTGCCGAAGGCGTAGACCGACTGGTTCAACACCTGCGCGAAGGCGTGCACCAGGAGTACCTGCCCGGCCAGCGCCGCGAAGCCCGACAGCGCGGCCACGGCCATCAGGTCGCCCAGCCTCGGCAAGGTGCGCGGCCGCGCTCCCTCCAACCTGCGTGACGCGGTCGTGCCAGCCAGCGTCTCGCGGCTCCGGGCGAGCGCGAGAGCCGTCACTCCCACACCGACGCCCAGGGCGAGGCCCACCGCGTAGGTGGCGCGCACGCCCAGCCAGTCGGGAAGCGCGAACGAGGCCAGGCTCGCGCCGAGTGCGGCGCCGGCCGTGTTCCAGCCGTAGAGGGCGGAGCCGCGGGTACCCAGGGAGCCCGCCTCGGCCATGGCGGCGGCCCCCACGGCGGGCAGGGTGGCCCCGAAGGCGAACGCGGCGGGCAGGGTGGCGGCCATCGCGAGGGCGAAGCGCAGGGTCGCCAGCAGGCCGGGGCGCGCCTGCAGGCCGTCGTAACCCTGGGCCGTCGCCCACTCGCCGGCCACGAGCACGAGCGGGGTGGCGAGGGCGCCGGCAGCCCCCGCCAGCTCGAGGAGGCCGTAGGTTCGCAGGGGGCGCCGCCAGCCGGAGGCCCGGCTCCCGGCCCAGGCCGCGCCCAGCGCCTGCCCGGCGAAGAAGGCGGCGAGCGTCGCGGATGCGGCCGGGGCGGTCGCCCCGAACAGGAGCGCGAACCAGCGCAGCCAGGTCGTCTCGATGACGAGCACGGCCGCGCCCGAGAGGAAGAAGAGCAGCCCGAGGCGTGCCACTACTTGATCGCGAGGGGGTTGAGCGGAGCGCCCACCGCCCCCGCCACGGCCAGCGGCGAGGCACTGAGCAGAAAGGCGTAGTCGCCGTCGGCCGCGCAGGCCTCGGCCAGCTCGTCCAGCTGGAAGATCTCGCCGAAGAGCACGCCGCTTCCCCGCAGCGAGATCCGGTGGAGCGGCATCGTGCAGCCCGGGACCTCGGACGGGACCACCTCGACGGCGAAGGTATCGGTGGCCACCACGCTCACCTCGCGCTCGTGGAGCCAGCGCGCGCAGTGGACCGAGAGGCCGGGCGCGGCGCCCCCGGCGAAGGCGCCCCAGGACCCCGCCCTGCGGCAGCGCAGCATCTTGCCCGTACGCACGAGGACCGCGTCGCCGGACTCGACCGCGACACCCTGGCTCTCGGCGCACGCGTCGAGCTCTTCGGGCAGGATGGCGCTGCCGTCCTCCAGGGTGTCGACGCGTCGGAAGCGGGGCAGGTCGAGGAGGATGCCGCGCGTCAGCACACCCTCCGCGATCGCCGCGAGCGGGCTCGAGCTCTCGCCGCAGGCCGTCACCAGCCTGGCGTCCAGGCGATGGGCCCCGCCGTGGGGGCCGCGCTCGCGTGCGGGCAGGGCGCAGGAGACGACCCGTCCGCGTCTCGGGACCGCGCAGGCCCCGAGCACCCGTTCTGGCGTCACGAAGTTGAGCGCACCGCGCAGGTCGTGCGGGCCCCAGCGTCCGCGATTCGAGTAGCGCTCCTCCCAGGCGCTCACCACGTCCGGCGTGAGGACGTGGCCCACCTAGCGGCCCCGTCGGGCGAGTGCCCTCTCGACGGCCGGCACGTCCTCGGGCACGTCCACGGGGAGGCCCTCCCAGCCCTCCACGACGGCGGCGCGGATCGCGTGGCCGTGCTCGAGGGCGCGCAGCTGCTCCAGACCTTCGGCGCGTTCCGCCGCGGTCTGGTCGAGCGCGACGTAGTCGAGCAGGAAGGGCCGCCGGTAGACGTAGAGCCCGACGTGCTGGTACCAGGTGGGCGGCGCCTCGGGGCGCGCGGCCGCCGGGATCGGATTGCGCGAGAACCACAGTGCCCGCCCGCTCCGGTCGAGCACCACCTTCACGCGATTGGGATCCTCCACCGCCTCCGGCGCCATCGGATGCACGACGGTGCCCATCGGTGCGCCGGGATCGGCACGCAGCGCCTCGACGGCGGCGTCGATCACGAATCCCTCGATGGTGGGCTCGTCGCCCTGCACGTTGACCACGATCTCGTCGTCGAGCGACGCGGCCACCTCCGCCAGGCGGTCGGTTCCGGTGGGATGGTCGGGCGAGGTCAGGACCACCTCGGCGCCGAAATCCCGGCAGGCCTCCGCGATGCGCGCGTCGTCGGTGGCGACGAGCACGGTGCGCAGGGCCTTGGCCTGGCGGGTGCCTTCCCACACCCACTGGAGCATCGGGCGCCCCGCGATGGGGGCGAGCGGCTTGCCCGGGAAGCGGCTCGCTGCCCAGCGCGCCGGAATGATCCCGACCGCGGTCATGGCCGCGATGCTACCCGATGGGTACCCTCACCGCCGAACGCGAGGAGGGAGAGCATGGCGACATTCGGGGTTCTCTGTGGGGGCGGTCCCGCTCCGGGTCTGAACGGTGTGATCGGCGCAGCGGTGATGCGTGCGGCACGCCGCGGCTGCCGCACCGTCGGGATCTACGACGGCTTCAAGTGGCTCATGGAGGGCGACGTGTCCCACGCCCGCGAGCTGCAGCCGTCGGAGGCCCAGCTCCTGCACCTCGAGGGGGGCTCGATCATCCACACCTCGCGAGCGAACCCGACCAAGCAGCCCGAGACGCTCGAGCGCTGTGTGAAGGCCCTCGACGAGCTGGGCGTCGATCATCTGCTCACCATCGGCGGCGACGACACCGCGTTCTCGGCGCGCAAGGTGGCCGAGGCGGCGGGGAACCGCATCAAGGTGGCGCACGTCCCCAAGACCATCGACAACGACCTGCCGCTCCCCTCCGGCGTGCCGACCTTCGGCTACGAGACAGCGCGGGAGCTGGGTGCATCGGTCGTGGAGCGCATTCAGCAGGACTGCATCACCACGAACCGCTGGTTCGTCCTGGTGCTGATGGGGCGCAAGGCGGGCTTCCTCGCGCTGGGCTCCGGCTACTCGGCAGGTGTTCCGGTCACCCTCATCCCCGAGGAGTTCCCGGCGGGTCCGATCCGCTTCGACGATGTCGTGCGAATCATCGAGGGCTCGATCGTGAAGCGGATGGCGACCGAGGGTCGTGAAGACGGCGTGGCGGTCGTCGCCGAGGGACTGGTCGAGCGCATGCCGAAGGAGGACCTGGAGGCCCTGAAGGACGTGCCCCACGACGAGCACGGCCACATCCGCCTGGCGGATGTTCCCTTCGGCCGGGTGCTCAAGAACGCGCTCGGCGACGTCTTCAAGTCGCGCGGCATGAAGGTGGCGTTGGGCGAGAAGGACGTGGGCTACGAGCTGCGCTGCGGGCGGCCGCTGGCGTGGGACCGGGAGTACACGCGCGACCTCGGGGCGGGCGCCGTGGACCTGCTGCTCGCCGGACACTCGAGCATTCTCGTCGCGCGCCAGCCGGACGGGGCGATCCAGCCCATCCAGTTCGAGGATCTGGCGGATCCCGAGACCGGCAAGACCCGCGTGCGCTACGTCGACGTGGAGGGCGACTCGTTCAAGACGGCCCGCGCGCTCCAGACCCGGATCGAGCCGGAGGATCTGGAGGACGCCGAGCTGGTCGCCCGGCTGGCCGAGGCGGCCAACCTCTCCGAGGACGAGGTCAGGAAGCGCTACGCGCCCCTCTAGCCGGTGTCCCCCGACTCCGACGGGACGCCCGCGCGCCTGCGCAACCCCTGGTGGCTTCCGCCCTTCCTGGGACGGGTGCCGGCCGGGCTTCCGCGCGAGAGCCTCTCGCTGCTCGGGCTGCTCGCCTTCGGGCTGAGCTTCGAGCAGTACGACCTCTCGCTGATCAACTCGGCCATCAAGCAGGTTTCGGACGACCTGGGCATCGCCGTCGAGGACATCGGCTACGTCACCGGTGCAGCGCGGCTGGGCGGGCTCCTCACCTTCGTGCTGGTGCCGCTGGCCGACCGCCTCGGTCGGCGCCGCGTCTTCCTGGCCGCCCTCGTCGGCATGAGCCTGTGCACGCTCGCGACGGCGCTGGTCCGCTCGCCCGTCCAGTACGCGGCGATCCAGTTCCTCTCGCGGGGGTTCATGCTCACTTCGTCGGTCCTGGCGGTGGTGATCCTGGTCGAGGAGTTTCCGGCCGCCCACCGCGGTTGGGGCCTGGGAGCCCTGGTGGCGGTGGCGGCCTGGGGCTACGGGCTCGGAACGGCGGTCTACGCCGCGGTGGACTCGCTCCCCTGGGGCTGGCGCACGCTCTACGGATTCGGCGTGGTGCCCGCGCTGATGCTCCCGCTCTTCCGCTCGCGCCTGCGCGAGACCGCCCGCTTCGCGGAGCAGCAGGCGGCCGAGGCCGCGTCACACGCGCGCGGAGACGCCGCCGCGGGTGGCGGCTGGCTGCTGGGACCGGTCGCGGCCCTGGCGCGCCGGCATCCGCGCCGGGTGCTGGCGGTCGGGCTCACGGGCCTGCTCGGCGCGACGGGAAGCGTCGGCGTCTTCCAGTACCTCTCGCCCTTCGTGCAGACGGAACACGGCTGGGAGCCCTGGCGCTACTCGGCGATGGTGCTCGGGGGCGGCCTGCTCGGCATCCTGGGCAACGTGGTCGCCGGGCGCCTGGCGGACCGCCACGGGCGGCGCCGCATCGGGCTGGTCGCCTACGGCCTGTACCCGCTGGGCGTCGCGGCCTTCTATCTGGGCCCCAGCGACGGGCTCCTGGCGGCGTGGGTCTTCATCGTCTTCTTCGGAACGGCCGGGGACGTGGTCACACGCGCGATCGCTTCGGAGCTCTTTCCCACCTCCCACCGCAGCACGGCCATGGGCCTCCTGGTCCTGCTCCAGACCCTCGGCTGGAGCGTCGGCCTGGCGCTGGTGAGCGTCGGGGCGGGGGAGGGTGGCGAGCTGGCGCGGATGGTCTGCCTGCTCTCGGTCCTCGTCGCCGGCGGCGGACTGGCCTTCCTGCTGGTCCCCGAGACCGGGCGCCGCGAGCTCGAGGACGTCTCCGGATTCAGCTGACCATTTCGCGGCGCTCCGGCCGCCCCCTCCAGGACGTCTCCGAAGGCACCTGCGTTAGGCTCCGCCCATGCCTGCACGGATCGAGCAGCCCGAGGAGCATCCCCACGTCGCCCTGGTCACCATCGACCGCCCGGAGAAGGCCAACAGCCTCGACCCGCCCACTCTCCTCGAGCTGGCGCGCGCCTGGAGCACCATCGCCAAGGACCCGGAGATCCGCTGCGCGATCCTCACCGGAGCCGGGCAGCGCGTGTTCTGCTCCGGGATGGACATGACCACGACCATCCCGGAGTCGCAGCGGCTGGCCCGGGGCGAGCGCGTCTCCGACGAGGTCTTCCGTGCGCTGCGCAGCGTCGAGCGCGCGCTCCTGGTGGGCCACGACCTGGGGACGCCCCTGATCTGCGCCATCAACGGGCACGCCCGCGCCGGCGGCTTCGACCTGATGCTGGCGAGCGAGATGCGGGTCGCCGTTCCCGAGGCCAGCTTCGCGCTGGAGGAGGTGGCCCTGGGGCTCTACCCGACGGGCAATGCCACCGTGCTCCTGCCGCGCCAGATCCCGTGGGTTCACGCGCACGAGCTCCTGCTCAGCGCGCGCCCGATCGATGCCGAGCGCGCGCTCCAGATCGGTCTCATCAACCGCATCGTTCCGCGCGAGCGTCTCCTCGAGGTGGCCTTCGAGATGGCGGATGCGGTGGCGGGCAACGCGCCGCTCGCCGTCAGCCAGACGCGACGCGGCGTGCGCGAGGTCATCTCGATGTCCCTCGCCGACGGCTGGAAGCGCCAGGAGGAGCTCGGTCGTCCGCTGCGCCGGACCGACGACGCGCGCGAGGCGCAGCGCGCCTTCGTCGAGCGGCGCAAGCCGGTCTGGACGGGACGCTAGGAGACGCTCCCGGAAGGGCGCTGGACTCCCAGGGCCTTGTCCCAGAAGGACTGGTCGCTCGAGTCGGTGGAGATGATCTCCGCCTCGAAGATCCTGCCGCCGGCGATGCGCATGCGCAGCAGAAGCTCCTGCTCGACGCGGTCCTCGCCGCGGGCGGCGTGCACCGCGTAGCGGATCACCGCGCCGTCGTCGCCCGCATAGAGCTCGAGCAGCTCCGAGCGCATGTCGTCCGAGTGCAGGGCCGGCTCGGCCAGGCAGTTCAGCACCGCGGGGACGCCCTTGTACTCGCCGGCGAAGGCGCCGCGGCCCTTGATCCGCAACACCACGTCCGGCGCGTACAGCTCGGAGAGTCGATCTGCGTCGCCGTCGGCCACGGCGTTCCACATGCGCCGGGCGACGATCGCGTTGGGATGCTCCGGGCCCATCGGCCCCACCCTACACCCGCAGGGGAGCGAAAGGGAAGCGCCCAGGACTCAGCGACGCGTCGGATCCCCTCCCCGAAGCGCCTCCAGGCGGGTCGTGTAGCGGGCCGCTTCCTCCGGGTTTCCGGCCCGCGCGTGGAGGCTGGCGAGGGCCTCGAGCAGCGCCGGATCCCCGGGGTGGCGCTCGTGTGCCGCCTCCAGCGCCTCGAGGGCGCGGGCCGGCTCGCCGGACTCGTGCAGGGCCAGGCCCCAGGCGTAGGCGTAGCGGGACGTGCCCGGGTCGAGTGCGGCGGCGCGGCCCAGCTCGTCGAGTGCCTCGGGAAGCCGCCCGAGGCGCACGAGCGTCAGGCCGAGGCTGTGGCGGAGCGCGGCGCTCTGCGGCGCGCGCTCGAGTCCCTCGCGGAGGATCTCCTCCGCCAGGTCGTCGCGCTCCTCCCGTCGGGCCAGGTCGGCGAGGTTCACGCGCGCCGGCTCGAACAGGGGCTCGATCTCGAGCGCGCGCTCGTACTCGCGGCGCGCCTCGGCGAGCTCGCCCAGCTCGGCATGGAGTCCGCCCAGATTGACGTGGCTCTCGGGCGCGTCCGCCGAGACCGCCTGCGCCTCGCGCCACTCGCGCAGGGGAGCCGCCACGGCCGCGCGGGCGCCCGGGGGCCAGATCCGTGCCGGCGTGGCCGCGAGGGCGCGGGCGGCCTCGATGCGCACCGCGCGCAGCGGATCGGCGAGCAGGGGGCGGGCGACCGCGAGCCGCTCGTGGGGGGGCAGCGCGCGGCTCGCTTCGGCCGCGGCCAGCCGCAGGAGGGGCTCGGCGTCCGCGGCGGCCCGCACCAGCGCCGCCGGGCTGCGCGGGTCGGCGCCCCGCACCAGCAGGCGCAGGGCCGTGGCGCGCACGATCCCCGGCTGCGCCGGCTCGCCCGCCAGCTCGAGGAGGGCATTCCGCGCCTCGGGCAGCCCCTGTCTTCCCGCGTGGAGGACGTCGCCCCAATGGGACTCGGCGCTGCGCGGTCCGCCCCAGCGCTCGAGGGTCTCGGCCGCCCAGGCGGCGCCGCGGTCGCCGTGGCAGGCGCTGCACGGATCCGGCGCGCCGGCCCGCGCGGCGACGTCGGGGCGCGGGACGCGCAGCGAGTGATCGCGTCGCGCATCGATCCCCATGTAGACGGTGGCCGGCATGTGGCACGAAACGCAGCGCGCCGCTTCGGAGGCAGGCGGGTGATGGTGATGGCTGCGGCTCGCGAAGACCTCCGGATCGTGGCAGCGCGCGCAGGCGGCGTCGGGATCCGGGATCGAGAGAGCGTGGGGATCGTGGCAGTCGCTGCAGGTCACGCCCGCGGCGTACATGGCGCTCTGCAGGAACGATCCCCACACGTAGACCTCCTCGCGCATGCGCCCGTCGGCGAAGTAGAGGTCGTCGTCCAGCAGGGCCGGGCGGTGGGTGTCGAGGAAGGGCAGGCCGTGGGCGTAGGGCTCGAGGATGGTCGACCGGCGCGCGTGGCAGCGCGCACAGGTGTCCACCTCGCGGCGGCGGGCCGGAGGGGGGGCGCTCCGCTGCGCGATCGACGCTCCGGGCGGGCGCGTCCACTCCCCGTCGTTCTCCAGCGCCGCGACGAGTCCTCCGCTTCCCCCGGCGCGAGCGGCCTCCACGTGCGCCGAGCCCGGACCGTGGCACGCCTCGCAGGAGACGTCGGGCTCCTCGAAGGTGGTGTCGTAGCGGGCCTCGTCGGGCAGGAATCCCTTGCGCAGGTCGGTGGAGTGACACTCGGCGCAGGCGCTGTTCCAGGTGTGGCTGCGCGCGGTCCAGTGGAGGACGTCTCCCGGAGGTACCACCTCGTCCGGATGCAGGGAGAACCAGCGCCCGCCGCCGGCCGCGGCCGGTCGTGCGTCCCAGGCCACGTCGAGCGCCTGCAGGCGACCGCCCTCCGTGGGCACCAGGATCTGCTGCAGCGGATCGAACCCGAAGGTCCAGGCGACTTCCAGATCCCGTTCGTCGCCGTCGGCGCTGCGCACGCGCACGGCGGGGCGTCCCTCCCGCCGGAAGAAGGTGGTGGTCTCGCCGTCCTTCTCGAAGCTCTCGCCGGCGAAGGGGGCCAGCACCGCGTCCGGCGTCTCCATCGCACGGTCGTGATGGGAGCCCCGCCAGCGCTCGGTCTCGTTGGGGTGGCATTCCGCGCACACGGCTCCGCCCACGAAGACCGGAGCCGCCGGCTCGGGCGGAGCGGGCGCGACAGCGCTGGTGCGCTCCTCGGCCGGACCACAGCCCAGCGCCGCCCCGAGCGCGAGGAGAAGGAAGAGGATGGGCGGTGCGGGGCGCTGGATCACAGGACGGGCAGATCGTAGTTGATGATGAGCCTCACCTGATAGCCGAGCTTCAGCCCCGGGGCGTCGAGCTCGCGCACGGCCCCACGGGCCCGGAACCAGAGGCCCTTCACCCTTCCGCTGGGGATCTTGTAGTCGAAGGTCAGGTCGAGCTCCCACTCGTTCACGCCGCTCACGCCCAGGGCCACGTCCTTCGCTCCGCGCCCCATGCCCAGCTGCATGAAGGCGCTGGCGCCCTCCAGACCCACCCGGGAGAGGTCGTAGGCCAGTCCCAGGATGGCGGCCGTCTCGCCTGCGCTGTTGAAGTCCGAGAGCATCATCGAGAGGAAGCCGGCACTCGTGCCGTAGGGGGAGCGGACCTCCTCGCCGTCGTTGGTCATCGAGAACCCGATCCAGCCCATGAGGCCGCCCCGCGAGAGCCCGAAGCGTCCGCCGCCGGTCCAGGTGCGGAACTCCTTCCCGGTGAGCTCGTCGCCCCAGCCCGAGTTCTGGTGGGTGAACTGCCACTGGGTGCGGAAGCCCCAATCGTCGGGAAGCTCGTAGAGCCAGTCCGCGGAGACGTAGGCGGTGTTGAGCACCTCGGGCACCAGGTAGTTGTAGAAGCCGATGAGCAGGCTGTCGGTCGGCCGACCCTGGACGCCGATCAGGTACATCGGGGCGTCGCTATCCAGTGCCCCGGCCTGAGCGCCCATCGAGACGAAGTCGTCCGCGAAGCGGGGGCGCATGCGCCGCAGCCAGCCCAGCGTCCAGTCGAGGGTTCCGGTGACGGTGAGGTCCACCCTCTCGCCGCGCACGATGACGCCCTCGAAGCTGTTCGGCGTCATGCGGCTGTCGCTTCCGTTCACGTAGGGGAGGTCCAGCTCCTGGCGCCAGATCGTGCCCTCCACGCCCTTCCAGCGGAGCTTCAGGAAGCCCTCGCCCACGATCGTGTAGCTGGTTCCTCCCGGTCGCAGCAGCTGGGTGAGGGCCTGGGGGTCGTCTTCGACCAGCGGATAGGATCCGTAGATGCCGATTCCCGCCTGGACGGTCTCCTTGATCCAGCCCGAGCGGAGGGCCAGCTTTCCGCCGATCGTCCAGGCGTAGGCGGTCTCGTCGAGGCTGTTGCGCAGGGGAAGCGCGTAGGTGCGCATGCGCGCGATGACGGCGCTGTCGGCGATCACGGGCGGGAAGCGCTGGAGGAGGCGCTTGAGCCCCGGGAAGAGGGTCTCCTCGCGCTCCCGCTCCGCGATCGCCCGCTCGAGGGGGCTCTTCAGATCCTCGACCGAGGTCCCTACCGGGGCGTCCTCGAATGCGGCCTCGTCCGCGCCGGCCTGTGCGGCGCAGAGGGCGAGGACGATGGCGGCGACCACGGCTCGTGTCGGGCGCATTCCTCGGGATGGGACCTTCAGGGGAGGGCGTCGAGCACGTCTCCCGCCTCCTCCACGAAGCGGGGCGCGAGCTCCCGGCCATGATAGGCCAGGCAGGGCTCGTACCCGCCGCGGTCCCAGTCCTCGGGCATCAGGAGGTAGCCGAGCCAGTCGTTGGCGTGGGCCGCGATCAGCAGGGTGCCGTCGCCGCGGGCGCGGCGCCGCAGGGCGTCGGCCACCTCCACCCCCAGCTCGAGGGGGGACGCGAAGAGGCGCAGGCCCCCCAGGCGCAGCGCGACCAGTGGCGTGACCTCCGGGAGGAAGTCGCGGGCGATCCAGTGGAGGACGGGTGCCCCGATCCAGTACGCACAGGACGCGCGCACGTCGACGGGCGGCAGGGACCACTCGCGGGTCACCGCGTGCACCGGGGCGTCGGCCGCACGCGGGGCTCCCTCCAGGGCGGACGCCACCGCTTCGCCCAGGGCCTCGCCGATCAGGGTCGCGGTGCGCGCCTGGCGGTCGAGATCCTCCGGCCACTCGGGCTCGTCGGCGAAGTGGGGCTTCTGGTCTCCCAGCGGACCCGCCAGGAAGATCGCCAGCCCCCCGCGGAGCGTCTCCACCCGGCGGCGCGCGGCGCCGGGGTAGTCCGGTGAGAGGCGCAGGTTGGCGGGCGAGAAGACGGTCGGATGCGCGGCCAGGGAGAAGAGCGTGGCGATCGGCGTGCCGTCGCTCCGATCCACCCCGAGCACCGGAACGAGCGGGTCGCGTGGCCCTTCCGCGCGGCGGCGGTTCCGGGCCAGGGCGTCCCCGTCGGCCTGGGCCACCGCCAGCGTGGCGGGCGCCAGGCTGCGGGTCGCCGTGGCGAGCGCCGCAGATGCCGCGCGGAGGAGGGCCGCTCGGCTCTCCTCGCGGTACCAGCCCAGGATCGCGAGCTCGGCGACGCCTTTGTCGAGGTATCCGCCCGGGCCCGAATGGGTATGGGTGGCCGCGACCACCAGGGTGTCGATGTCGTGTGCGCGCGCGGCGCTGGCCAGGGCGTCGCGCAGGTCCCGGGTCACGATCAGCGCGTCCAGCACCACGAGAGCCACGCGCGGACCGCCGTCCTGCTCCAGCACCAGCGCCCGCGCCGACACCGGCTCGAGAACGCCTCGGGAAGCGTTGCCCGGGCCGCGCGCACCGTAGCCCGCCAGGGGTGTGCCGAGGGGCGCGGTGATCTCCACGCCGGCGGCGCCGGCCCGTGTCTCGCCGATCGCGCCGGCCCGTGTCTCGCCGCTCGCGCTCGCGCCGGCCCGGGTCTCGCCGCTCGCGCTCGCGCCGGTCCGTGTCTCGCCGATCGCGCCGGCCCGGGTCTCGCCGATCGCGCCGGCGAGGAGCAGCGCCGTCAGGGGCAGGATCGCGCGTTTCAGGCGGCGCCCCGGGTCTGGAGCTCGACGAAGCGCCGGTAGGCGCCTCCCTCGCGCGCGATCAGGTCTTCGTGGTTGCCCCGCTCGACGATCCTGCCGCCCTCCAGGAGGAGGATCTCGTCGGCCTCGCGGATCGTCGACAGGCGATGCGCGATCACGACCACGATGCGGCTGCGCGCGGCCTCTCGCAACGAACGGACGAGCCGCCGCTCGGTGTCCGGATCGAGGGCGGAGGTGGGCTCGTCCAGGATCAGGATCGGCGCGTCGCGCACCAGGGCGCGCGCGATGGCGAGCCGCTGCTTCTGTCCCACGGACAGCCTGCCCCCGGCGCGGCCGAGCCGGGTGGCGTAGCCGTCGGGCAGGTCGCGGATGAACTCGTCCGCGCCGGCCATGCGCGCCGCCCGGCGGACCTCGGCCTCGCTTGCGTCGGGCTTCCCGACACGGATGTTCTCCTCGACGCTCGCGTCGAAGAGCTGTGTCTCCTGGAACACGAACGCTACCTGGCTGCGGATCGATTCGAGACGCGCTCCGGCGATGTCCACGCCATCGAACAGGATGCGTCCGCGGGTCGGTCGCAGGAAGCGCGGGATCAGGTAGGCGAGCGTCGTCTTGCCGGCCCCGGCCGCGCCGGCCAGGGCCAGCACCTGGCCGCGCCGTACGCTGGCGTCCGCGTCGACGAGCGCGTGGGTCCCGTCCTCGTAGGTGAAGTCGACGCCTTCCAGGCGCACCTCGTCCTGGAGAGGAGGCAGCGGGGGCGCGTCGGCGGAATCGTCCTCGCCGGGCAGGTCCATCAGCAGGAAGACCCGATGCAGGCCGGCGGCGTTGCCCTGCAGGCGCACCCAGAGAAGGCCGAACGGCGCCACGTACTGGGCGATCTGTATGAAGTAGGTGATGAGCAGAGCGAAGTCGCCGGGCGTCAGGCGTCCGTCGATCACCTGCCAGACGCCGTAGCGGAGGATTCCCACGATGATGGGGATCACCAGGGCGAGGACGACGAAGCCCGCGATGATCCAGACCTTGAGATAGCGCCGGTACTCGTCGAAGGAGCCGCGGCTGTCGGCGTCGAAGCGACGGCGCTCGCGTGCCTCTCCGCCCAGGCTCTGCACGGCGAGGACGTTGCTCATCGACTCCTCGATCGTCGAGGCGGTGGTGGCGCCGGCCATGCGGCTCTCCTCCCCCTGGCGGCGGATGCGCGCCGCGAAGGGCAGCGAGGCCAGGAGCAGGAGCGGCAGGAAGCCCAGCGCGATCCAGCCGAGCAGGGTGGTGCCGTACGCGGCGTCGAGCGCTGCGGCCACGAGTGCGATCCCGATCGGCGCGTAGAGGGGAACCAGCAGGATGCGGTAGACGACCTGGGTGATCGCCGGGGTGTCGTACATCACCCGGTAGATGGCGTCTCCGATGCGCTCGTCGTCGAAGGCGGTGAGCGGCAGGGAGTGGATCCGCTCGAACAGGCGCGCCCGGTAGTGGTGGTTCAGGTCCTGGGTGAGACGCAGCGTCCAGCGGAACTCGAAGAGGCCGAGCAGCCCGCTGGCGCGGCTGTGCCCGTAGTTGGCATCGTTCTCGGTCGTGGTGGCGGTGTCCCGGCCCGATGACAGGCGGGCGTCGGCCTGGTCGCGCTCGGTACCCGTCGAGCCGAGCATGCCCACCGAGATCACGAGCACGAGCTGGAAGAGGAGGGTCCAGACGAGAATCTCCACCGGCGAGGCGTCGGCGAGAGCGGCGGGGAGGGGACGGATGAAGGCCGGGTAGTCGGCCGGCACGATCGGTCGGCCCTCGATCACGTGGTCGATCTGCATCTTGATCGGCCACGGGAGCAGC
>JANQFA010000053.1 GCA_028278065.1 Myxococcota bacterium | reverse complement strand
TTCACGGTCGTACCGACGTTGGGGCTGTACGTCTTTCATGGTGTTGAGCCTCGAGCGGCGGCGGATGCTCCATCCCAGCACCCACTGCCCCCGCCACTTGCAACCGGTCGCACGCACCTCGGGCTGGCGAAGGATGCACGAAAGGCCGCCGGGTCCCGAGACCGCAGCACGGCCAAGTCGTCACCGTGCCGGAGGTCAGCAACTTGCACTACCGCTATGAGCGACGAACCCCTTGACACTGGGTGGGGGTACGGCGCCTCGGCCGCCCAGCGACCTCAACGGGGTCGTTTCGCATTCGATCGCTGGAACTAGGCGGGACCCGGGAGTATCGGCAGCAGGAGTCACTGCATGGCGACCAACGAGGGGTGTGAGCAATCGGCGTGCCCGTCGCGTCCCTTGCGATGGGTCTGCCGATCGGGTGGGTGGGTGCCACCTGTTTGGCTGGAGGAAACCGAGCACTGTGCTGCTGTCCCTGTTTCTCTTGCCGTCCTTGTTGTACATGACCGTCTCTGGCCGCATCAGCGAACTCCGCGTGCGATTCGATCTCTTGTCGGCGAGATGCGTGAACTTCGCAGCGGCAGGACGAGGTGATGCACGTCGCATTCCTGCGCTCGCGTCTGGGCCCGAGGGCGATTCGGCCGTCGAGAGAGATGCGAGCCATCGTGGCACAAAGCCTCACTTGGGGCGTCCCGTCGCTCGGAAGGCTCGGGTGCCCCTTCGAGAAACTGATGCGCCGAATCCAGTCCAGGGCCAGCTCGCGCCCCAAGTCGACTGGGTCGAGCATCGCAGGGTTCCCCAGGGCGATCTCGCCGCCTGAAGAACCCGGCCTGGCTCCGTTCCAAACCCACTGGTCGCGCAGGCGTCCATGCGGATAGAATGCGGAACGGAGCGAACCCATGCTCGCGTTCGAAATCAACTCCCAGTCGCGGGCGCCGAGCGAGACGGGCACTTCGTACGCCTTGTACATCGTCGCGGGGATCGCGTACCCGTTGTGGCACTTGTTGGCCCCCGTCGGCGCGTGGGATCCGTGGCGGGTCTGGTGGGCCATCGGGGGCGCCTTAGTCATCGCGGGCTTGGTGAACCGATTCGCCGCACCGCGAGGGCTTGGGCCCAACGTTCTTGCGGGTTGCACGGCTCTCGTGACCGTGCACCTCTTCGTCTTGGCCTCTGTCAACGACATGCTGCCCTTCTACGCAGTGGGATCCGCCCTTGCGGTCGTGACGGCCAGCTTCTCCATCCGCGGCAAGCGCATGCTCTTGGTGTTCGGAGGGCTGGCCGCGGCGGCTGGCACGACGTCGTACGCGATCGCACCGGACCCCCGCAAGCTCGCCTACTGGGGGGGGATGATTCCGGTCGTGGCCCTCGCCTACTGGCGTCTCTCAGCCCAGCTTGCCAGCGCCGAGTGGAGCCGTCGGCACGAGCGAGAGCTAGAGGAGCGCGTCCAGGAGCGGACGGCGGAGCTCGAGGAAGCGAACCGACGTCTTCGTCGAGCGATCGAAGAGCGGGAGCATCTGAAAGAGCAGCTGCGCTTGGCGCAGACGATGGATGTGCTCGGCCGGCTAGCCGGTGGAGTGGCCCATGAGTTCAACAACCTGCTCACGACCGTCCGCCTATCCGCGCAGCTCCTCGACTGTCGGCTGGCCTCCGACAGCCCGCTGCGAGAGGAGGTGGAGCGGATCCAGAACGCCGTGAGCGAGGCGGCCAAGCTGACCGAGCAGCTGGGGGACTTCGGTCGAGGGAGTGACGTCGAGGCGGGTCCCCTCGATCTGAACGAGGCAATCCGCAGTGCCTCTTCGATGCTCGGGCTGCTCGTCGGGGACGCGATCGAGCTGATCTGTCACCTCGACGATGCGCTTCCTCCGATCTGGGCTAACCGCGGCCAGATGGAACGGATCCTCGTCAATCTCGCTTTGAACGCGCGCCAGGCCATGCCAGGGGGCGGGAAGGTCGTGATCGAGACCGAGGCGATGAGCCGCCAAGCCATGCAAGCGCGAGGGATGACACCCGCGAGCGACGAGGAAGAATGGGCTCGGTTGGCGTTCACCGACAGCGGAGTCGGAATGGACGAGGCAACGCGCGCCCGTGCCTTCGACCCCTTCTTCAGCCGGAGCGAGGGTGGCTCAGGATTGGGCCTGTCGGTCGTGTACAGCATCGTGACGCAGGCCGGAGGGACGGTCCGCGTCATCAGCGAGCCCGAGAAGGGCGCTTGCTTCGAGCTGGCGTGGCCGCGCACGCGGTGTCGCCCTCACGATCGCGTCGTCTCCGCCCATTCCCCGGACGAGGCGCGAGAAGGCGAGCGGATTCTGCTCGTCGAGGACCACCCGGAGGTGCGGGAAGCGTTGGCGCAAGTGCTGCGGGCGAAGGGCTACGAGGTTCTCGAGGCCGCGAACGTTGCTGACGCGCTGGCGGTCGCGGAAGCGACCGAGGCAAAGCTCGATCTGATCGTGTCCGACGTGGTGATGCCGGGTGCGAGCGGGATCGAGCTCTTGGAGCGCATCGCCGAGGGCCGCCCCGATGCCCGGGTGCTTCTCATCTCGGCCTACGTGGACCACCCGTCTCTGGCCGGGCGGCGGATTCCCCCGGGCGTCCCGCTCCTCCGCAAGCCGTTCGATGCCGCTGAGCTGACCTCTCGGGTGCGGGACGTGCTGGACGTGCCTGTGGCGACTTCCGGCTAGCGGACGCGCTCTTCCCGATCGATGCCAGAGGCCTCGGGCCACCGTTCTCGCCCCTCCGCCCGCACGATCTGTTGGATCGCCTGCCGAGTCACGTGCAGGAGCCGAGCGGCGCGGCTGCGGCTGCCTTGGGCCCGAGCGAGAGCTTCCTTCACCATCACGAGGCGCACCTGGTGCTGCGCGTCCTCCATTCCGACGTGGCCCACGCGCGCCGTGATCGCAGGATCCAGCGCCGGCGGCTCGCTCACGGCCCGCTGGATCGTGCTCTCGAGGTCGTCGACGTCGAACGGCTTGGCCAAGTAGCCTCGTACGCCCACCTGGGCGAGGCGAAGAATCTCATCGGGGCTCGCGACAGCACTCATGGCAATCGCGACCGGCGTCGGCGAAAGCCGCGCCGCGGCTTCCAGGACCAGGAACGCCAAACCATCGGGTAGGTGGACATCGATCAAGATCAGGTCGGGCGGCGGTGCCTGGCCCAGACGGAGTCCCGCGTCTGCAGCCGTCTCCGCGAGCCCGACCTCTGCGCCCCAGCCGCGCATGACCCGCCCCACGGCCGCGCGGATGGACTCCTCGTCCTCGACGACCAGAACGCGCCGGATCCCGTCAGGCAGGCCGAGGACACGGCCCTCCGTTGGAGAATCATACCATGCCGGGGTTCTACGGGGCCTCGACCGGTTTGCGCGCCGGAAAGGACACGACTGCACGTGTGCTCGCATCTCCCTCTCAGCCGGTCGATCCGTCGCGCGGTGACTGCGCCCCTGGGCACGTCGAAGGGAGTGTCTCGCGAGCCGTCCCGCGGCGGCTCGCATCTCAGAGGAGGGACGGCCGCGTCGGCGTCGGCCGTTGAGGATCTTCGGCACCCCGGGTGTGCGGGCCCAACAGCCGAGCATGATCGTCGCGGCGATACCGATCGGAAGCACCAACGCGCCTTCCGTCGCGCCCCACACCGCAATGGTCCCGATGCCCCCAACGAGGTGGATGCCCAGGGAGAGCCAAGGCACCCCGAACGCAGCCACCGCTCCGGTCCCCTGCATGACGAACACCCCCCTTGTCCTGCAGGATCCTCGGCCGTCTCACGCCCGCGCTGCATACGTCGTTCGACGTATTTCGGTCCACGGTGTCACGTAGCGGAGAGCAGGCGCTCGATCTCGTCCTCGACCCGTCGCCTCTCTGCGTCGCCCATCGGATAGAAGAAGAGACCGAGTTCGTGCGCGGGATGAGGCAGGCTCGACTCGCGCAGATAGATGACGCGCCCCTTCACCTCCATGAAGTCGGGACTCTCGGCGGGTAGCTGAAAGCGAACTTGGACGTCGCTGTTCGGGGGAAGCGGCCGCGAGCTCGTCACACGCATTCCGCCGACCGCCAGACTCAGCGCGTACTCCGACGTAACTACGCCTTCGGCGGAGAGATCCACGGGCATGAAGGTGGGCGCGCGTTCGAAACGGCGCCGCTCCCGCGGCTCCCGGACCAGCTGGTTCACACGCCACACGATGGTCTCCGGAATGCAGCTGTTGTCGACGACTCCGCTCACGCCGACCGAGCGCAGCTCGGCGAGGTCCTGGCGGCCATGGCAGACGGTCGTGAATCCCAGGATGGGCGTTTCGCGGCAGGGATGATCGCCCCTGATCCTTCGCACCTGTTCCAGTGTTGCCGCCTCGGATGCGCGGATGGGCAGGATCAGCACGTCCGGGGTCCGGGGGAGCTCGACGAGGGCTTCGGCGAACGGCACGCCGTCGGGACATAGCGTCACGTCCAGGCCCGCGTCTGCGAGGATGGTCGACAGCACGGTTCGGTAGACATGGGTGTCCTCCGCGAGGAATACCAGCGGCCGGTCCTTGCCGGCGTCTTCCGCGGCAGCGGAGTCGCGGAAGAGCTCGTCGGCTTCCCAGAAGGGAGCGACACGCGATTCCATCAACGCTCGCTCACTCCTCAGTCGCTCGACGATCTCGCGCTTCAGGCACGCTCCATTCGGATGCTCCCCCTGGCCTACTTGGATGCGCTGTGAGATCTGGTGCAGGATGCGCTGCGTCGCGCGGTGGTGCCCAAGGGCAAACAGCGTTTCCGCTTGCCATATGCGGCCTTCGAGCGACTCCGGCTGGGACTCGGTCCAGGCCTCGAGGTGGGAACGCGCGCAGGCCGGATCGTCCAGTCCGAGCAAGGCGAGGGCCCAGGTCCGGTGTAGACGTGTCGAAGCGGCTCCGACCGCCGCTGCTCGGTGACACAGGGCCGCGGCTTCGCGGAAGCTCTGCTGGATCCGTGCGCGTTCGGCTGCGTCAACGAAGTGCGGCAGCGCGCGCTGTTCGTGCCCGATCTCGCGCCAGGCATCTGCCAGGGTCGCGACCATCTCGCGGGGCAGCTCCGGGGCTTCGGCCTCGAGGGCCTCGAGAAGACTGGCGGCCGCCTGCAGTTCTCCGCGCGCGTAGTGCGATCGCGCGGCCTCGACCAGCAACCTCGCTGCGGAGCACGGAAGCTCGCAAATGGTCGCTCTCCCGAGTCGCGCGAGCCGGTTCGGGTCGCGCGGGTGGATGCGAAGCAGCCAGCAGATGGCTGCTTCCGCTCGCGCGTGAAGACCGCTCTGGACGAGCAGAGCGACCGCCGAGGATAGTCGCGCGGCGGCCTTCGCCCCCTGCCCGAGTCGAATCCGGGCGGAGGCGGCGCGGAGAAGCAGACGGGCCCGATCGAGCGGATCGGCCGACGTCTCCAAGCGCCGCTCCACGCTTCGCAGGGTTTCGCGCTCGATGTCCGTCGACGGCCAGGGTTCGAAGGACACAGGCAGGGATTCAGTCATCGCGTTCCACTCCTCGTACCGGCGCTAGCCAGCAGATCGGCTGCGGGAGCGGGATCTTGATGGTGCACGGCGGTTCGAGCGACGGCCAGATCGGGCAGATGTCGGGTCTGCGCCCGGCGAAACGTCCTACGCCGCTACTCGATCGACCCGATGTATCGCGCTCCCCGGTACGCCGACATTGCCAAAGCCAGGAGGGGAAAGGGATGCAGCCGCAGCACGACCTCATCGTGATCGGAGACGATACGGCGGCCCATGCGGCGGCGTTGGAAGGGGCCCGACTCGGGCTCGACGTGCTGCTGGTTCAGCCTCTGGGTTCCGACGCAGAGCAGGTCGAGCTGGCGCCGACGCTTCGGCCTTCTCTGGCCTGCCGGATCCTCGCCAACCTGTCGGATACCCGACCATTTCAGACAGGGAGCGAGCGGCGCGCAATCGCGCTGGATGCCCTCCGCCTCATCGAGGGCTGCGCGCTGGCCTATGTGGAGTCGTGGCGTTCGGAGCTGCGCAGATCCCAGGTCGCGTGTCTGCGGAGTCCGGTACGCTTCCGTGAGCCCGGCGAGCTGGAGCTGAGCTGTGGGGCTCGAAGCGCGGCGGCAATCGTGATCTCTGAGGCGGCGCGCCCGCGCAGGCCGGGCTTCTTCCCGTTCGACGATCGGGTCGTATGGGATTGTCGCTCGATCTTTCGATCGGGCGTGCTCCCTCGCAGCCTGGCCGTGGTCGGGGCCGACGAGGACGGGTGCCAAATCGCCTGCGTGTTCGCGGCGCTCGGTGCGTCGGTCGTGCTGATCGACCGTCGCGTGCATCTGATGCGAGGCATCGATCGCGACGTCCTGCGCATCGTCCATGCGAGGATGCAGGAGGCGGGCATCGACATCGTTCTCGGCGAGGAGCTGGAAGAGGTTCGGGTGGTCGAACATCGTCGCGAGCCCCACGCCGTGCTGGATCTCGGCAGCGGCAGACGAGAGCACTGCGACGGCGTCGTGGTCTGCGCCGGGAGCATCCCGGACGTGGAGTCCGCCGCGGTCGGATCCATCGACGTCGACCGCGATCCGCGCGGCTTCCTGCTCACCGATGAGCACGGGCGCATGTCACAGCCCGGGATGTGGGCGGTCGGGGCGATAAGTGGACTGCCACCGAACCTGGCGACGCAGATCCACCGGGCGCGGGTGGCAGTGTTCGACGCAGCCGGGCTGGCTCCCCAGCTCGAAGACCAGGCGCCCCAGTTCATCCACACGATCCCCGAGATCGCCTCGATGGGGCTTACCGACGAGGCATGTTCGCGGCTGGGAATCTCCCACCTCGTCGGGACCGCCATCTATCCTCCCCGCACCGGGGGCGGCGAGGGCCTGCTGAAGCTCGTCGCCGAGAGCGGCAGTGGGCGCCTGCTGGGGATCCACGTGGTGGGGCCCGCCGCAGGCGACACGCTGCAGATCGGACTGGAGTATCTCCGCCGTGATGCGCCCCTTGACTACGTGGCGGGCGCCATCTTGAACACCCCCGGTCCGGCGGAAGCCTATCGGTCCGCTGCGCACGACGCGCTCGCTCGAATGCAGCCCCGCAATCTTCGGCACTTCTACGAACGGCTCGCCGGAGAAACGACTTAGGCGTGTACGTCGGAAGACGTAGAGCCCTCGTGCCTCGAGCCGATGCCCACTCCGTAAGAAACCACCCGAGAATACCGCGAACGTACGATGAGGGCCGGACGCCCGACGGCCGATCAGCTGCATGGCTCAGGGCAACGGGCTTCTTCCGGGGAGGGGGGGGAGAAGATGAAGACGTCGATTCTCATAGTCGACTCGCACAAGATGATCCGTGAGGCGCTCCGGCTGATCCTCGAGCGACAGCCCGAGTTCACCGTGGTCGCGGAAGCTCCGGATGCGCAACGCGCAGCCGAGGCGGCGCGTCAGACCCAGGCGCACGTGGCGCTGGTGGAGATGCACCTGAAGGGAGCGGGGGGAGTCCACGCGATTCGGCGCATCGCCAAGGTCAGTCCGCGGACGCGGTGTATCGTGCTCTCGGGCCAGGAAAGCCCGGTGTACGTCAAGCAGGCACTGCTGGCGGGTGCATCCGGCTTCGTGCCGAAGAACTCGTCAGCGAAGGAGCTGGTGGAGGCTGTCCGCGCCGTTCGCGGCGGTCGATCCTATCTGGCGCAGTCGGTGTCCGACTCGGTGGTCGGCACGATCCGGTCGGGAGCTGGTGGCCCGGCGGAGTTCGGGATCACAGCCCGGCAGCTCGAGGTGCTTCGCCTCATCGCCGAGGGACTCTCGACGCCCGAGATCGCGAACGAGCTGGGAATCGCGGTCAAGACGGCCCAGACCCACCGAGCCAACCTCATGGGAAAGATCGGAGTGAGCAAGGCTTCGGGGCTGGTCCGCTTCGCGATCCGTGAAGGCATCATCGCCGCCTGACGCCACCAAGGAGAGACGCCGATGGCGGGACACCACCACCAAGCGGGAAACGCGACAGGAGCCGGGGCGGCGGATGCTGTTGGTGCCTGCTCCCCCGATGCGATCGACGCCGCCGTGCAGGTCGTGGAAGCGCGCTCTGATCCCCGGGTGGCCGTCGACCTCCCTGTCCAGCTCTGTGGCCCGGACCTGGTAGGGCCTCTGTCCGCTCGGGCGCGGGACCTGGGCGTGGGCGGGATCTGCGTGGCGACCCCATACAGGTTCGGATTCCGGTCGGTTCGTCGCGCGACGGTCCTGCTGCCTCAGGGACCCCTCGCCCTGGAGGTCGATGGGCGCTGGCAGGTCGACTCGCCCAGCGAAGCCAGCTTCCTCACGGGATTCGCCTTCGCGAAGCCGGAGCCGTCCGCCGTCTCTGCGTTGTGGGACATCGTCCACGGCGCGGGCAAGGCGCTGGGGCGATTCCTCCACCAGAACTCCGACCTGCGAGCGTTGGGGGCGGAGGGCGCCATGGGCATCGCCCAGGCCAGCCGGCTGCGTCGCGTTGAGGCGCGCCGCTTCGTGTACTCCCAGGATGGCAGCGGGGGAGGCGACGACTCGATCTTCATCCTGCGCGAGGGCTCCTTGACCCTGCACTACCGATCGCGTCCGGCCCACGAGGTGACGCTGGGCCGGCTGCATCCCGGGCAGGTGTTCGGGGGGCTCCCGATCGTCGCAGAAGTTCCCAACCTCGAGTCGGCCTACGCGCCGGAAGATTCCAGCTTGATCGAGCTTTCGCGTGCCGCGTTCGCGCACATGCGCCTCGCCAGGCCGATCCTCGCGCAGCGCCTCACCCAGATCGTCTGTCGCTGCTATCTCCAGAGGCTCCGCCATCTTCTGGATCTGGCTGCGCAGCGTCGCTGAGGAGCTGTCGCACCAGCCCGGCCACGGACGAGGCCTCCATCTTGTGCATGACCCGTTGTCGGTGGATGTCGACCGTGCGCGGGCTGATCCCGAGCCGGGCGGCGATCTCCTTCGAGGAGAGATCGGCCACGAGCAGCTCGAGAACCTCGTCTTCGCGGCGCGTCAGGCGCGCACGGCGCGAGGCGATCGCTTCCCGACGTACCAGGCGATCGCGGATCTCCGCGTCCCGATCGAGGGCGCGCCGAACGGCCGCCAGCAGATCCTGCTCCCCGAACGGCTTGCGCAGGAAGTCGATCGCGCCGGTCTTCATGGCGCGAACGGCCGTCTCCAGGTCGGCGTGGCCACTGACGAAGAGGACCGGCGTCATGACTCCGCGTTCGCGCAGGGTGCGCTGAAGACGCAGCCCATCACCACCGCGGAGGCATACATCGAGCACGACGCAGCCGTGCCGCTTCGCGTCGAACCACTCAAGGAACGACTCAGCCGACTCGAAACCGGCAGTTTCCACGCCCGCCCCCGCGAGGCTTCGTTCCATCGCGCCGCGCAGATGCGGGTCGTCTTCCACGAGCCAGACGACGGGGGATTGGTGTCCACTCACGTCGCCGTCCCGTGCGATTCGCTGGGGTTCGAGGTCCCCGACCGAGGGGGGAAAGGGAGAGAGAAGCCGCGACAACCGCGACCATCACGCTTCGCCTTCCACACGTCTGGCGACAAGGTACTGGTCTCGGAAGGACTCGCCAACCTCGGGGCTTCTCGCGCTGGGGGGAGATAGCAACGTCCGCACTGCTGCTTACAGATCCGCTCGGCAGTAGGCGGTAGGATCGATCTCTGGGGCGAGGGGCACCTCAGCGCGCACCCGTCACGGATGGAGCTAGCGGAGCATTCGGCTCGGCCAAGCAGAGGCTCGCATGCACGCGATCTTCGAGAAGGGGGGAGGCCTGATCTTCGAGATGGAGCCGGAGGGGCCGGCCCTGTGAGGCATAGAGTCCCCGGCGAGGAGGGTCCGGGCGCGGCGCCGGAACCGCCCGACCGGGTCTTCGACGCCTCGCCGACGCCGATGCTCGTGACCCGCCTCGCCGACGGCCGCGTCCTCGATGTCAACCAGAGCTTTCTCGCCATGCTCGGGTACGAGCGCAACCACCTACTCGGCGCGGACTCGGCCTTCTCCGAGATGTGGGTCGACGCCCGGCAACGCGAGTCGTTCCTCGACCGGCTGAGCCGGGATGGATCGGTCAGCGCCTGGCCGGTCGTCCTCCGGGGCCAGCGGGGCGCAGAGATGCACCTACTCGCCTGCGCCGACGCGATTGGGTGCGAGGGCGAGAAGCGCATCGTCTGGCAGGTGGTGTACGCCGGGGAACAGCGCGATGCACTTGACGCCCTGCGGATGAGTGAAGAACGCTACCGCTCTCTCATGGAGTCGTCGCCCTTGGGCGTCGCCGTCACAGACCGCAAGCTCAAGATCTCCCGGGCCAACGCGGCTCTCGCCCAGCTGGTGGGTGCGCCCTCCGCGAGTGCGCTAATCGGCGCTCAGTACAGTTGCCGGGTCGCCGTTCTCCCCGGAATGCGAGAGGCGGTCCGTCGCGCCCTGGACAAGGGCGAGTCGTCTCAAGCCATGGTGGTCGGCGCCACTCCTTGGGGCAAGGATGTGGAGCTGCTCGTTCGCCTCGTTCCGTTTCGCGAGACCAGCGGAGCAGTCTCGGGAGTCCAGGCGATCGTCGAGGACGCGGCGGCGCTCAGACGACTGAAGCACGATCTCCTCCAGGCCGCGAGAATGGAGGGAATCGGGCTTCTGGCGAGCGGGATGGTCCACGATTTCAGCAACTACCTCTCGGTGATCGACATCTACTCCACGAACATCACCAGGACGACGCGGGATCGTGAAGCGGCGCGGCAGGCCGGTCAGATTGCCGAGGTTTCGCACAGGTGCACGGCGCTGGTCGATCACATCCTGGCTTTGGCGCGCGAACCTCCCGCCGAATCGCAAGGCACGGATCTGGCGGAGCGGCTTCGGGAGCTCGCCGGGGTGATACAGAGCGCCATGGGCAGCGCGGTCCAGGTGGAGATGAACGTGGCCGCGAATCTGGGTCGGGTCGCAATCGATCCCGCGCGCTTCGATCATCTGGTGCTGAACCTGGCGCTGAACGCGCGCGACGCCATGCCCCAGGGCGGACCGCTCGCCGTGGAAGTCCGACCCGTGGACCTGGCCGACGCAAACCGCCCCGAGGGCCTGCACCTACCGGACGGGCCCTACGCGCTGCTGGTGGTTCGGGACACCGGCGTGGGGATGGACGGGGCGATCCGGAGACGGATCTTCGACCCCTTCTTCACCACGAAGAAATCGGGGAAGGGCACTGGGCTCGGTCTCTGGGTGGTCCAGCACACCGTCCACGAGGCCGGCGGAGAGGTTCGCGTGTGCTCGGAGCGCGGCCGGGGTACGACGGTCCAGGTCTTCCTTCCGATCCGTACCGCGCCCTAGCTACCTAGACCCCTTCCCGAGCGACACGTTGGCCGCGCCGAACGACGCTAGAGAGCGACGAGCCCCTCGCGGATCGCGATGCGCACCAAGCCGGCGGTCTTGCTGACGCCGAGCTTGCGCATCACATTGCTGCGATGGGTTTCCGCCGTGCGCACCGAGATGCTGAGGTTCTCTGCGATCTCCTTCGCCGTGAGACCCTCGGCGACCCAGCGCAGGATTTCGCGCTCCCGGGAGGTGAGCGCGGCCAGGGGGCCTGCGCCCGACTCGTGCGGATGGGTCACGCGTTCGAGCAGACCTTCGGCCACCTCGGGCGAGAGGTACTTCTTGCCTGCGACGGCCGCTTCGAGCGCTGCGACCAGCTCCGTCGATGCAGCCCGCTTGACCACGTAGCCTGCTGCGCCTGCGCGTAGCGCCTCCTCGACGGCGAGCACCCCTTCCTGCACGGACAGGATGACGACATACGTGGCTGGACTGACCCGGGCGATCTCCCTGGCTGCTGCAATTCCCGATAGACGGGGCAGCTGGAGATCCATGACCGCCACGTCGGGTACCAGCCGCTCCGCCGCGGCTATGGCCTCACGCCCGTCGCCTGCCTCGCCGACGACTCGGAAGCCCGGGTGCCCCTCCAAGACCTCGCGCAGCCCCTCGCGCACGATGACGTGGTCATCGACGATGAGTATTCGAACCTCGCGTATTGCCTCACCCATCCCGTCACCCCCCGAGACGACACCGTATCCATTTCAGCGGCTCCTGGTAAATCAGTAGGCACGCCTACTGCGAACTGCGTAGAGCGATGTCCCGTCTGCGGGCTGCTCAGGGCGTCCCTGTCCACCGTTTGGCGGCAGTGGTCTAAGAGGGGCCATCCCCCCCCCAGGGGAAGCTCAAGGTCGTGGGAGTGTGCGGATCAGGCCCGGTGCACCGTCCGTGGCGACGAGCAGCGGATCGACCAGGCCGCGGCGCTTCAGGTCCTGGAAGAAGGCCCGGCAGCTCTCTGGGTCTTCCTTCATCCCCGGCGAGAGGTGCAGCAGCACCTTCTGCCCCTCGACCGTGATCCCCCACGCGCACAGCACCGCCTCGCGCCGCTGGCCTCCGTGGAGGCGCTCGGCGATCCCGGTACTCGGAGAGATCTCGCCTCGCGAAGGCCTCGTACTCCTCCCACAGCCGCTCGGTCACCTGGCTCACGGCCGTGCGCGAAAGCAGCGAGCGACCCTTCTCGTCGCACAGCGCGGCTTCGATGTCGCGCGTCGAAAGCGCGCGCGCGTACATCTCGACGGCCAGGTCCTCGAGCTTCGATCCGCTCGAAGAGCACCGCCTTCCGCTCGGGCTCCCCGGACGTGATGATGGGCTGGGTCATCTCCCAGACGAGGGCGTCCGAATGCATGTCCCGGACGTCGGCGGAAGTCATGCGAGGAAGGTGCAGAGCGACCCGCGCCTCGCCAATCGGAGCGCCGCGCCGGCCGCGATCCCGCAGGCAGATGGGAGCCCATCGGCTTGGTCGGGGTGGCGGGATTCGAACCCGCGACGCGGAACCCCCAAAGTTCCGGCTCTGGCCGCTGAGCTACACCCCGACCCGGAGGAAGCTACCAGACGGCCCGACGCGCGGCGAAGACGGCCCGCAGCGGGCGCCTACCTAGCTAGCGGGGCCGGCCCATCCGGTCGTCCCACAGCTCGCCCGCACGGTCGAGGACCCGCTCGCGCTCCCGGTCCAGCTCCTCGAGGCGACCGATCGCGCGGGATACGACCTCTTCGTAGACGAGCAGCAGAAGCCCCGCGCTCATGGCGTCCCTCCCCGGGAAGAACCTGCCGCCGAGGACAGCTCCGAGAGCGTGACCACCCGGAAGGCCCGGCGGGTCAGCTCGGGCAGGAGCTCGTCGAGCACCTGTGCGGTGCGAGCGCCGCGCTCGCCCACGTCGTGCAGGATGATCACCGCGCCGGGGGACGTGCGCCACAGGATGAAGCGGCGCGTGAGGCCCACGAAGGGGTGGCTGGCGTCCAGGGGGTAGACGTCCCCGAGCACGGTGCGGTAGCCGTGGCGCTCGACGATCTCGAGCATCCAGTCCTCGTACCAGCCGGAGCCCGGCCGGAACCAGACCGGGACCTGCCAGCCGGAGAGAAGGCGGTGGGAGCTCAGCAGATCGCGCTCGAAGCGCTCGGCGCCGAGATCGATGGCGGGCGACTCGCGGGCGCCGTGGTTGGCGATCTCGTGTCCGCTCGCGACGATCGCCGCGACCAGGGTCTCGTTGCCCGGCACGTGGTCGCCCACCAGGAAGAAGGTCGCGCGGGCGCCGTGCCGGTGCAGCACGTCGAGGATCTTCCCGGTCGACTCCGCGTTGGGACCGTCGTCGATGGTGAGCGCCACGATACGCTCGGCG
>JANQFA010000032.1 GCA_028278065.1 Myxococcota bacterium | reverse complement strand
GCGGCGAGGCGTGCGACGGTCTCCTCCTGCCGGGCCGCGAGCGAGCGGACCGTCTCGCGCTCCACGCGGGTCAGCGGACGGGCCCCGAGGGCCTCGACCGTGGCCAGATCCAGGGCGGCCCCGGGTGCGAGGGGGCGCGCCTCGAGCAGGCCTTCGAGAGCGGCGCGGCGTTCGAGGAGCTCGCGGCGCTGCTCCGCTGCGATCTGGAGGACGGCGGGAAGGGAGTCCGCCTGCAGGACATCGGAGGCGCCCGCACTCAGCCGGTCGGCCAATGCAGCCAGGGCTTCTTCGGTGGCGGCTCGTTCCCGTTCGAGGAAGTCCGCGCCCAGGCGGCGCTGCAGCGCGTCGAGGAGCACCCGTCCGGCCAGGGAACGACCTTCGGACGCCAGGAGGCCGGCGCCTCGCACCGGCACGCCGGGCGCCTTGCCCGCGCGCGCCTCGTGCCAGCTCGCCTCCTGCTCCAGCGCGTCCAGACGGTCGAGGTGGCGCTGCTGGACGACGAGAAGGCGCGCGAAGCGCGCCTCCACCCGGTCCGCGTCCTCGGCAGAGAGGGGCACGCGCGACAGCCGCAGGCTGCGGTTCTCGAGCCGGGCGTAGTGGTGGACGAAGTCCGGCCAGTAGGTCCGGTCCAGCTTGAGGACTCCGTGCCGGTCGTACTCGTACTGGTACGCGAAGGCGCCCAGGCGCAGTGCGGAGTGGCCGCCGCTGGATCCATCCACATTGGCGGCCACGTGAACCAGCTCGAGTGCCGGCGTCGCGGCGCCTGCGCCCGCGCCGCAGAGCAGGAGCCCCGCGGCCGTCAGCAGGGTGGGAATGGCGATGCGGCTCACGGCGCGCTCGCCCCGTCCGCTTGCCAGCCGGCCAGCACCTCCGCGCTGCGCTCGGGGCGCCCCTGGGCGAGCCCGACGGCGAGAGCCCGCGCCTCGGACTCCGCCAGGCGGCCGTCCTGCAGCCCGAGACCGATCGCCCGGTAGGTCAGCGCCGAGTCCTGCCAGTCGGTGATCCCGTGCTCGCTCGAGACCCGCCCGACCTCGCGGAGCAGGGCTTCCGACTCGAGAGAGCCGGAGTCGACGAGGGCGTAGGTCGCGGCGCGCACGTCGCCCGCGTAGGCGTCGTCGGCCGAGCTCGAGGCCGAGGAGGATGCCGACGAGCTGATCGAGAGGATCGAGGCCGAAATCGACGCCGAGCTCGCCGAGAGCGACCGTGAGATCGAGCAGGCCCCGCACAGGAACCCACAGGCGAGAAGAAGCGCCAGACTTCGGATCATCGGCTCAGCGTAGCCTGATCGAGCGATCGAGGGCGAGGGAATTCACTCGGTGAGCGTCACCACCACCCGGTCGAGGGCGCCCTGGAACGGGAAGGGATCGGTGTACCGCTTGGACACCTGGGTGCCCGTGTCCCGCCCCACGTCGAAGGTCTCGGCCAGGGAGTAGGTGCTGATGTGCATCTTGGGCATGTTGGCCTGGGCCACCTTCTTGCCGTTCACGAAGAGCTGCCCGGTGCCGGCGTACTCGCCGGTCTTGAGGAACTCGAAGCGGATGTCGGTGGGGCCCGTCGGCAGCGGCTGCGACTCCAGCACGTAGTGGACGCCGTCCAGGTAGTTGTAGTCGTAGAAGACCTTGCCGTCCTGGATGAACATCGAGAAGCCGCCGGTCATGCCGCCCACGGCCATGATCACGCCTTCCTCGCCGCCCTCGAGGTCGATCTTCGTCTCGATGCGGTGCGAGCGGTTCTTCACCGGTGCCGAGGCCTTCTCCGCGATGCGGATGGCGCCCGGGTAGAAGTAGGTGAAGACCTTCTGGTCGCCGAACAGGCGCGTCTCCTGGGCGGAGATCCGCTTGATCATGTCGTCGTACAGCGGGTAGACGTTGTACTTCCAGGCCTCCTCCTCGAAGGCCGCCTTCAGGGCTTCGAGCTTCTCCGGGTGCTTCTCGGCCAGGTCGTTGCTCTCGGAGAAGTCCTCGGCCACGTGGTAGAGCTCCCACTTGTCCTCGTCGAAGGGCAGCACCACCGCCAGGTCCCAGGGCATGCGGCCCGCGTGCAGGGTCACCGCCTTCCAGCCGTCCTCCCAGATCGCCCGGTTGCCGAACATCTCGTAGTACTGGCGCTTCTTGGCGTTGGGCGCGTCCGGGGTGTCGAAGGAGTACATCATCGACACCCCGTCCATGGGCTGCTGCTTCACGTCGTGATAGGTCTCCGGCAGCTTCGTCCCGGTGGCCTCCATGATGGTCGGCGCGATGTCCGTGATGTGGTGGTACTGGTTGCGGATCTCGCCCTTGGCCTGGATGCCCTTCGGCCAGTGCACCACCAGCGCGTCGTGCTGGCCGCCGCGGTGCTCGCTCTGCTTGAAGTACCGGAAGGGGGTGTTTCCGGCCATCGCCCAGCCCGCGTGGTAGTGGGGATAGGTGGTCTCGTCGCCCCAGTTCTCGTAGTGGCGCAGGTTGGCGTCGAAGGGTGTCTGCAGGCCGTTCAGCACGTAGGTCTCGTTGAAGGTGCCGGCCAGGCCGCCCTCGCCGCTGGCGCCGTTGTCCGAGGTGACGAAGATCAGGGTGTTGTCGAACTCGCCGATCCGCTTCAGCTCGGCGACCACGCGCCCGATCTGGTGGTCCACGAACTCGAGCTGGGCCGCGAAGACCTCCATCTGCCGGGCGTAGAGCTTCTTCTCGTCGGCGTTGAGGGAGTCCCAGGCCGGGATCGCCTCGATCCGCTCGGTGAGCTTCGTGTCGGCGGGGATGATGCCGAGCTTCTTCTGCTTCTCGAGGATCTGCTTGCGCGCCTCGTCCCAGCCCATCTCGAAGCGGCCCTTCCACTTCTCGATGTAGTCCGCCGGGGCGTGGTGCGGCGAGTGCATGGAGCCCGAGGCAAAGAGCATCATGAAGGGCAGGTCCGGCTTGATCGACTTGTGCCCGGTGATCCAGAGGATGGCGCGGTCGGCCAGGTCCTGGTCCAGGTGGTGGCTCTTGCGGTAGGGCTCGGGCGTGTGGTCGTTCCACATGACCGGGACGAACTGGTGCACGTCGGCCGACATGAAGGTGTAGGCATGGTCGAAGCCCTCGCCGCTGGGCCAGCGGTCGAAGGGCCCGACCTGCGACACCTCGTAGAGGGGCGTGTGGTCCCACTTGCCGAGGGCGTAGTTCACGTAGCCGGCTTCCTGCAGGTAGTTGGCCACCGACTTGGCGCTGGCCGGCATCATGGCGTTGTAGCCGGGGAAGCCCATGGCGGTGAGCGCGTGGCTGCCGAGCCCGATCGAGTGGGGGTTGCGCCCGGCCATCAGCGAGGCGCGGGTGGGGGAGCAGAGCGCCGTGGTGTGGAAGTCGCGGTAGCGCAGGCCGTTGGCCGCCAGCTCGTCGATGTTCGGGGTCTCGGTGAGGCCGCCGAAGCTCCCGATCTGCGCGAAGCCCGTGTCGTCGAGCAGGAAGATGATCACGTTGGGCGCGCCCTCGGGCGGCACGATCGGATCCGGCCACCACTCCTCGCTCTCGGCGTAGGTCTTGCCGATCTTCCCCTTGAAGTCGGCGGGTACCTCGCCGATCGAGCTCGAAGGCAGCAGGAGCGCGGCGCTGGCGAGAAGAACGACGGATCCGGGCAGTCGCATGGGTCCCCTCCTGGGCTGGAGGGCCGAGGCTAGCTCCGGGACCGGGTAACGAACCAGACCCAGACCGGAAAAAGCACTCAGGGGCGCGGCGGCGCTCCTGCAGGACGCCCGACCGGCGCCTCAGTCGTCGAGGAGCCCCTCGGCGCGGGCCCGCTCCAGGTCGGCTTCGTACTGCGGGTTGGGTCGGCAGAAGTGCTTCGACGTGCCGGTGGCGAGGAGCGCGCCGTCCTCCGCCCAGATGCGCGAGACGCAGCCTACCAGGCCGCCTTCCGCCAGGGCGACGAAGCCGTCGGCGAGCATCCACTCCTCGTCGGGCGCCGAGCGGTGGAACTGGACCGTCAGGTCGAGGTTCGGGCACAGGTACCGGAAGGGCCATCCGTGCGCCGCGATCGTCGCGTTCCAGCCCGGGAAGTCGAGCCAGAAGAGCTGGCGCAGGGCGTCGTCGTGCCGGTCGCGCACGGGTGTGTCCGTGAAGCGCAGCCAGGTGCGATTGACCGGCTCGCCCGGGGGCTCCTTCCAGCGCGTCGGGCGTCCCTCCATGCTGCGCCAGATCGGAAACCAGCTCTCGTAGGTGTCGGCTTCGAGCTCCTGATAGCCCTTCAGCTCGTCGGGTCGCGGCACCTCCGGAGCGCGGCCGAAGTCGTGCTCGTAGCCCTCCAGTCCGTCGTCGACCATCCAGGCCGTGGCTGCGAGCAGCAGATTGTCTCCCTGGCGGACGTCCGCGCGCAGCGACTCGGCGCGCCGGCCTCCACCGAGCCGGGTCACCTCGACCTCCACCGGGGCGAACTCGCCGACGGCGAGGAAGTGACAGTGGAAGCTGGCGGGCTTCGAAAGCCGGCTCTGCTCGATGGCCGAGCGCAGGGCGATCGCGGCCAGGTAGCCGCCGTTGGGTCCCCACACCGCCCAGCTCGGCGAGAGCGAGGTGTGCAGGATGCCGGGACGGTGGGGATCGCGCTCCACCCGGGAGTCGGCGAGGAAGTCGGCCATGGAGCCTCCGCGCGAGCCCGCATCATAGGCCGATCAAGGCGACGCTGTCGAAGGGCCCACGTCCTCGATCACCACCTCGTAGCGTTCGCGCAGCTGGCGATAGAAGCGCTCGCCCGCCTCGCTCCGGCGCACTGCGCGCAGCTCCCGCTCCACCGCCGGGCGCACCTCGCCCAGCTCCGGTCGTCTCGACGGCTCCAGCTCGTCGACGAGCACCAGGTGCAGGCCGTAGGTCGACGGGACGGGTCCCGCCCAGCTTCCGGCCGGCAGCTCCGCGATCGCCTCGAAGAACCCGGGACCGAACTGCCCCGACACGACTCGCGGAGTCGCTCGCCGGAGGATCGGGGGCAGCAGGGTGGCGTCGCCCAGCGGCTGCCCCGCCGCGTCGGGATCGGACTGCAGCAGCGCGAGGATCTCGGCGGCGCGGGCCTCCGGCGCACCGTTCGAGCGCTGGGGGTCGACGAAGATCTGGCGGAAGGTCACCGAGGCAGGGACTTCGAAGCGTTCCGGGTTCTCGTCGAGAAAGGCCAGCAGCTCGGCGTCGCCGATTTCGCCCCGGTCCGCCATGTCGGCCTGCAGGAACTCCATCTTCTGGCGCAGGCGGCGTCGGATCACCACGTCGTCGCGGTCCAGCCCCAGCGCCAGGGCCTCGCGGTACAGGATCTCCTCCTTGACGAAATCCTCCACCAGTCCGGAGAGCTCATCCGGTGTGGGGGGGCGCATCCAGGTGCGCTCGAAGCCCGTCACCAGGTTGGCCACCGTCACGTCGTCCACCACGATGCGTTGGCCTGCGGAGTCCGAGCCGCCGCCGACGCGGCCCGCCAGGGCGAAGATCGCGATCCCGGCCAGCAGGAAGTGGAAGAGCGGCTCGCGCAGGAGGCGTCGCATGGAGGCCCGAGACTAGCGCGCCCCGGCGCGGGGGAGTGGCGTCGGATCGCGCTCGGGGGGACTGGCGTCGGATCGCGCTCGGGCCGAGAATCGGGGCATGCTCCTCGCACGACTTCCCATCCTGGGTCTTCTCCTCGTCTCGCTCGCCTCGACCGGCTGCGCGGTCGCCGAGCTCTTCCGCGATCCCTCCAAGAGCGTCGCACCCGCCGTGCGCCCGGACTTCATCTACGAGGCGGTCTCCGACCACTACGTGGAGCTCTGCGCCGTCAGCCAGTACCGGCCGCGCGAGGGGGGCGAGCTGGACGCCGCCAAGGGCGGCTCTCCGGGTCACGCGGTCATGTACCTGAAGGGCGCCTGCGTCGACGAGACGGCAGCGTATCCGCGCCTGCGCCCCTGCCGCCGCGCCACCGCCGACCGCTCCGATCCCGAGCACGGCGCCGGCGTGAGCGTCAATCGCTACTTCAGGAACGTCAACTGGGTAGGCACGCCGGGCAAGTCCCTGTTCTTCGACGGGGGGCTCAGCGACTGGGAGCTGCTCGACAAGGAGCGCTGGAAGCAGGTCGTCGAAGAGGCGCTCGCGCTCGACATGTTCAGGGGCATCGAGTTTCACCCCTTCGACGGGGAGACCGAGCCGCCCAGCGTGCGTCGCATGGTCGAGAACGAATCACTCGGAACGGACTTCGCCCTGCGCTTCGGGCGGACCGTCTTCTGCACGCGCCTGCCGATGCCGGAGAAGATGCTCCACGCGGCCATGGAGTACCTGAATGCGCTGAACGACGAGTACGCGAACGGCGAGGCGGACTACAACTGGAACGGGCTCTCCGACAATTGCGTCCACACCCTGCACAATGCGCTGGCGGCCGCCGGGGTGTGGAAGCCCAAGTCCGTCAACGCCGCCAAGCTGGGTGCCCTCGCCAACATCGCGGTGCCCGCCAACACCTTCGTGGATCTGGCGTACCTGGCCAACGAGTTCCCCCTCGAGGACTTCGACAAGGTCCGCAAGGACGAGCTCCGCTGGTCCGTGCTCAAGACCCACGGCTGGCTCCCGGCCTCGCCCGGCGGACTCGTCAAGATGATGCCCATCCTGCAGATCAACCGTCTCTACGACACGAAGTACCGGATGCTCGTGCTGGGCGGCTTCTTCCAGAACGTGGCGACGGAACGCGCGCGGCGCCTGCTCACCGACGGCCGCTTCATCCAGCTCGACGCCAACCTCCGCTACTACTTCGACCGCTACACCGAGATCCTCGAAGCGCGGGACGACTCGCCGAGCTGGCGCGACCGCTTCCGCGACGATGCCTATCACGTCGACCGCGAGATCTACTACGCGTACATCGAGAGCCAGCGCGAGAAGGTACGCAAGCTGGCCGACTTGCTGCGGGAGCTGGACCAGGCGCGCAACGAGATCCTCGAGGGATCGATGGACGAATGGAAGGCGCGCTTCGAGGGGATCAGGTAGCGGCGTCGGGCTCCGGCCTCCCGGCCAGGAGCGGACCGCTGCGCCGCCACATGTAGCAGGAGTCGGCGTTGCCCCCGAACTGCCCGATGTCGGACTCCCGCGCCGACTCGCGCGTCACCTTCACGCCGTCGGGCGGGTCGGCGAGCCAGCGATCCATCACCGCCGCCAGGACCTGGATGTGCCCCGGCGCCATCTGGAGCAGGGTGTCGAGCAGGAGGCGATCCCCCGGCGCATCGCCGAGGATCCCGATCAGCCTCCGGGCGAGCCCGGGCACGATCGGGACGCCCTCGATCTCGGCGATCCGCTCCGAGAGATCGTGCCACTCGGCACCGGCCAGGTCGGCTCCCTGCCGGTGGCGCTCGGCCGCCCACACGTCCCGCAGCAGGAAGCCGGGTCGTGTCACCCGGGCGTAGGCGCGCACCACCCACTCGCCGGCCAGCCGCTCGAGGGGAGATTCGATCGTGGCGTAGGCGTGGGAGTGGACGTCGCCCAGCTGGACGCCCAGCCCGATGTCGCCGCCCTCGATCTCGTTTCCGTCCACGAAGACCGAGCGCCGGAAGAGGCGCTCGCCGGCGTGCCGTGCCGCCTGCTCGCGCTGGGGCAGGGCGTGCTCGAGGGCGATGGCGCGGGGCACCGCCGAGGCCATGAGCTGGAACAGGGTCAGGAGGTGCGAGCAACCGAGCGGGCCCCCGAACACCTCCGAGAGCCGCTTCAGGAAGCCGGCGTCCATGCACTCGCCGACCAGCGCCTGGAGTCGGGGTGCCGGGTCGCGGCAGCACTCGCCGCGGCTCTCGTTGGAGGGCTCCATGGCCACGTGGGGCTGGTCCACCTCCAGCGAGAGGATGCGCGCAGCGCCGGGGTCGAGGGCGAGCTGGATGCACATCTGGTGGATCACCCCGGCCGGCTGGATGTCGGCCGCCATCGGCACGAAGCCGCACTTGCGCAGGTCGATCACGTCGCCGCGGACGCGCCAGCTGCGGTCGTCGGCCAGGGAGACGGCGATGGTGAGCGAGCGGGTGTGGAGCGGGTGGCCGGCGATGGGGATCTGCATCGAGGGCCGCAAGAGTAGCAGTGGGGCCGGCCCCCTGGGGGGGCATATTGTACAAAAAGAGATTTCTGTTACACAGAGGCACACCCGGAGGATCCCCATGGCCGCAGCCACTCCGCCCGTCTTCGAGCCGCGCAGCCGCGACGGCTGGCGCGACCCGTTCCCGATGTACCGGGCGCTGCGCGACCAGGACCCGGTGCACCACGTTCCGGACAACGGCGAGGGGGAGGACTACTGGGTGCTGTCGCGCTTCCAGGACGTCTGCGCGGCGGCGATCGATGCGCCGACCTTCTCCTCCGCCGAGGGACTCACCTTCAGCTACGGCGAGAAGGAGAAGATCGGGGTGGAGGCGCCCATCGTGATGCTCGACGCACCCGAGCACACCTCTCTGCGCAAGCTCTCCATCAAGCAGTTCACCCCGCGCGCCGTGCGCGACCTCGAGCCGATGGTCCGCGAGTTCGTGGTGGAACGCGTGGAGCGGCTGCGCGAGTCGGGGGAGGGCGACGTGGTGCAGGAGCTCCTGAAGCCGCTGCCCAGTCTGGTGGTCTCGCACTTCCTCGGGGTGCCGCGCGAGGACCGCGAGCACTTCGACCGCTGGAGCTACGCGATCGTGGCGGCCAACGCGGAGGGGAACATCCTGTCGGGCGCGGACGCCGTGGGGGAGCTGATGGGCTACTTCGCCCGGCTCATGGAGAAGCGGCGCGAGGAGCCGGGTGACGATCTCATCTCGGCGCTCGTGCACGGACGCCTGAACACCGGCGAGGCGGTCTCCCCCGCCAAGGTCCTCGGCATGGGATTCACCATGGTGGCCGGCGGAAACGACACCACCACCGGTCTGCTGGGCGGCGCCCTGGAGATCCTGACGCGTCGCCTCGACCAGCGGGCGCTCCTGATCGAGGATCCGGGCCGCATGGCCAACGCCATCGACGAGCTGCTGCGCCTCACCTCCCCGGTACAGGGCCTGGCTCGCACCACCACCCGCGACGTCGAGATCGAGGGCAGGACGATTCCCCGCGGCCGCAAGGTGATGCTCCTCTACGGCTCCGCGAACGTGGACGAGCGCGAGTTCGGAGACGATGCGGCCGAGTGCGACGTGGACCGCAAGCTGCGCCGCATCATGACCTTCAGCTACGGCCCGCACCACTGCATCGGCGCGGCCGCGGCGCGCCTCCAGGGCCGGATCGCCCTGGAGGAGATCCTCGCGCGCTGTCCGGAGTTCGCCGTGGACGCGGAGGCCGGGCGCTACGGGCCGGGCCCCTTCGTCCGGCGCTTCGAGTCGCTGCCCTTCATCGCCAGGGGCGCCGCGTGACGGCGGCGTGGCTGCGCGAGCCCCAGCCGGATCTGGCCGCCGAGCGCATCCTGGATGCGGCGGACAAGGCCTTCGTGGAGCTGGGCGTCTCGGCGGCCGGCATGGGCAAGGTGGCGGAGTACGCGGGCTGCTCGCGGGGCACCCTGTACCGCTACTTCCCCAACCGCCACGCCCTGCACGTCGCCTACGTCGACCGCGAGGCGCGGCGCATCAACGCGCGGGTGCGCGATGCGATCGCCGAGATCGAGGATCCGCGCGCTCGGCTGGTCGAGAGCATCGTCCTCTCCCTGCGCGAGGTGCGCGGCAGTCCGGGTACGGCGGCCTGGTTTGCGCCGGGGATCTCGGATCTGGCGGCGCGCATGTCACGCTCGTCGGAGGTGGTGGATCGGATGACCCGGGGCTTCGTCGCGGGTCTCTTCGCGGCAGACGGCAGCGACTCGGAGGACCGGCTCCGCGCGCGCTGGATGGTGCGCGTGATCGTCTCCCTGCTGGCACTGCCGGGCACCGACGAGGCCGAGGAGCGCGCGCTCGTGGAGCGATTCGTGGCGCCGGTGCTCGTGTCGCACCCGAGCTGAGCGTTCCGTCAGATCAGCTCGGGGTCGGAGCGGATCTCGACCAGGCTGGGCCCGCCGTGGTCGATCGCCTCCGCCAGGGCGTCGTCGAGCTGGCTCCCCTCGTCCACACGCAGGCCCTTGGCGCCGGCGAGCTTCGCGTACTCGGCGAAGCTCGGGTTGTGGAGGGACGTCTGCCACACCTCCCAGTCCCCAGCCCGCTGCTCCTTCGTGATCTTGCCCAGCTCGTCGTTGTTGAGGAGCACGTGGGTGATGTCCATCCCGTACTTCACGGCGGTGAGCAGCTCGGCCATGTACTGTCCGAAGCCGCCGTCCCCGGAGATCGAGATCACCTTGCGCCCGCGGAAGGCGGGGTCGTCTTCCTGGGTGGCCGCCCAGGCGCCCAGAGCCGCCGGCAGGGCGAAGCCGATCGAGCCCAGGTAGCCGGACATCAGCACGGCCTGGCGCCGGCACTCGAAGTAGCGGCCGAACGAGTAGGTGTTGTTGCCGACGTCGACGGGCAGGATCGCGTCCTCGGGCACCCGGCGCGAGAGCGCCGCGAAGATCGACGCCGAGTCCACGCCCCGGCCGCGATCGTCGCCGGCGCGGCGGCTCTTCTCGGCGCGCCAGATCTTCCAGCGCTCGGCGATCTCGGCGCGCGGGTCGCCGGCGTCGCCGTTCACGGGCAGCCGCTCGCGCAGGATCTCGACGGTCCTCCCGATCTCGCCCCATACCGGGACGTCCACGGCGTGGAACTTCCCGAGCGTCATGGCGTCGAAGTCCACCTGGATCGTGGGCTTCTTGGGCGTGATCCCGGTGTGATTGCTGAAGCTCGCTCCCAGCACCAGCAGAGCGTCCGACTCGTTCATGAACCAGCTGGCGATCGGCGTGCCGCTGCGTCCGAGGACGCCACACCCGAGCGGGTGGTCGTCTGCGACGAGACCTTTCGCCTTGAAGGTGGTGATGACGGGGCTCCGCAGGTGCTCGGCCAGGGCCATGACCGCCGGCATGTCGAAGCGTGCGCCATGTCCGACGATGATGACCGGCCGGCGCGCCCCGGAGAGGAGCGCGAGGGCGGCGTCGACGGCGTGCGAGGGTGGCGCGATGGCGCGGTCGGCCACGCGTCCTCGAGGGCCGCCGGCCTCGGCGCCCGCGGGAGCGGCGAGGTTCTGCACCTCGTCGGGGAAGATCAGGTGGGAGACGCCCCGCTCGAGGATGGCGCTCTTGCAGGCCAGGTTCACCAGCTCCGCGTGCCGGCTGTCGTGCAGCACGGGCTGCGTCCAGCGGGCGACCTTGCCGAAGGCGGCGCCCAGGTCCACCTCCTGGAAGGCGCCGGGCCCGAGCACCTGGGTGTCCACCTGGCCGGTCAGCGCGAGGACCGGCGCCCGGTCGACGTTGGCGTCCCAGAGACCGGTCAGCAGGTTCGTGGCGCCCGGACCTGCGATGCTGAGGCAGGCCGCGGGCCGGCCGGTGAGCTTCCCGTAGGCGGAGCAGGCGAAGGAAGCCGCACCCTCGTGACGGATCCCGAAGTAGCGCAGCCGGCCGGCCTCCTCCTGGCGGCGCAGCGCATCCGCGAGACCCAGGTTGGAGTGGCCCACCATCCCGAACACGTTCCGGATCCCCCAGTTGACCAGGGTCTCGGCCATCACGTCGCTGACGGTGGCCGTGTGCCCGACCGCCTCTTCGATCGCGACGTAGACGCCGTCCTCGCGCTCCTCCACGTCGAAGGTCGCCACCCCGTCGCCGAAGCCTTCGGGGGACTGGCCCGTCGTCGGGTGGTAGTCCCAGCCGTGCCAGGGACAGCGGAGGAAGCCGTTCTCGATGGATCCTTCCCCGAGCGGTCCGCCCTGGTGCGGGCACTTGTTGTCGAGCGCCGCGTAGCGCCCCTCGAACCGCGTCAGGCAGAGCGTGTGCGTTCCGACGCTCACCGACTTGACCCGGCCCTCGGCCAGCTCGTCGGTCTCCAGTGCCTTGTGCCAGATCCGTCGCGTGTCGCCGCTCATGCCACGCCTCCGTACTCGATGCCGGCGAGGTGGTGCATCTCGCGCTTCCAGGTCGTGAGGTCGTCGAGGGCGAAGTCGGCCAGGCGCCTGTGGCCGCAGGCCCTCGCCATGACGCACATGATCTCCGCAGCGCTCCTCAGGAATCGCTCCAGCCGCTTCGCCGCCAGGCCCACTTCGAGGCGCGCGCGGAGATCTGGACGCTGGGTGGCGATCCCGACGGGACAGTTGTTCGTGTGGCAGGCGCGCATCCCCAGGCAACCGATCGCCTGGATGGCCGAGTTGGAGAGGGCAACCCCATCGGCACCGAGCGCCAGGGCCTTGACGAAGTCGGATGGGACGCGTAGCCCGCCCGTGATGATCAGGGTGACGTCGCGCCGTTCGCAGGAGTCGAGGTGCCGGCGCGCGCGGGCGAGGGCCGGGATGGTCGGCACGCTGATGTTGTCGCGGAAGATCCGCGGCGCGGCTCCGGTGCCGCCCCCACGTCCATCCAGGATCACGTAGTCGGCACCGGCCTCGAGGGCGGCGTCGAGGTCCTGCTCCACGTGCTGTGCCGAGAGCTTGAAGCCGACGGGGATCCCTCCCGTGACCTCGCGCACCTCTTCGGCGAAGCGTCGGAAGTCCGCGACGTGCTCCCACTCGGGGAAGCGAGAGGGGGATATGGCCGACGTGCCCTCGGCAAGCCCGCGCACCTCGGCGATCTTGCCCCGCACCTTGTGTCCGGGAAGGTGCCCTCCGGTTCCGGTCTTGGCGCCCTGCCCGCACTTGAAGTGGAACGCCTGGACCCTCTCGAGCAGCTCCATGCGGAACCCGAAGCGTCCCGAGGCCAGCTCGTACAGGTAGCGCGAGCTCTCCGCCTGCTCCTCGGGGAGCATGCCGCCTTCTCCAGAGCAGATCGCCGTACCCGCCGCCTCGGCGCCGCGCGCCAGGGCGATCTTGGCTTCCTCGGAGAGGGCGCCGAAGCTCATGTCGGACACGAAGAGGGGGATCTCGAGCCTCAGGGGCTTCTTCGCCCCGGGGCCGATCACGAGCTCGGTCTCCACCGGCTCGTCGTCGAGCAGCGGTACGCGATGGAGCTGGGCCGTGAGGATCTGGATGTCCTCCCAGCTCGGAACCTGGCTCCGCGGTACTCCCATGGCGTCCACCCGGCCGTGGTGTCCGACGCGCTCGAGGCCGTGCTCGGCCATCTCGTGGATCCAGTGGTTGAAGGGCTCGTCGGGCGTGCCGTGCGGATCCTGGTACGCACCCTGATAGGCGGAACGGTCGTAGGGCTGAGGGTGGCAACGCTCCCACTCGCGCACCTCGTCCTCGTCGACGAAGACGCCGTCGTCCTCGATCCAGTGGCTGAACTTGTGCAGGATCTCGCTGTTGGTGTATGCGGAAACGCCGGTGCGGAAGCGATAGTCCCAGCCGTGGACGCCGCAGATCAGATCCTCACCCCGCACCTCTCCGTCCGCGAGCGGCGCCCCTCGGTGCAGGCAGCGTCCGTAGAGGACCGAGACCTGGTCTTCGTCGGGCCAGCGGACGATCACCAGGTCCACGTTCGCGACGAGGGCGGGGGCGGGCCTGGCGGGATCCAGCTCCGAGAAGCGGGCGATGCGGATCTTCTTCACGGGGATCTCCAGCGGACGCTGAACGTCCTTTCGAGGTTATCTTCGGATGCCTGTTCGACTGAGGAGGTCGCATGAAGTTCGGACTGTACGGAATCAACGTGGGTGTCTGCGCCGATCCGGAGGCCAGCGCCCGGGTTGCTCGGGTCGCCGAGGAGGCGGGGTTCGACTCGCTCTGGACGGCCGAGCACGTGGTGCTGCCCGATCCACAGGTTCCGCCCTCGCCGGTGGGTCCGCAGGAGCGGCTGCTCGATCCGCTGGCGAGCCTCGCCTTCCTGGCGGGCCAGACGCGGCGGGTGAAGCTGGCCACGGGCATCGTGATCCTCCCCCAGCGCAATCCCGTCGTGCTCGCCAAGGAGCTCGCGAGCGTGGACGTGCTCTCCGGCGGGCGCCTGGTCTTCGGGATCGGCGCCGGCTATCTGGAGCCGGAGTTCCGGGCGATCGGAGCCGACTTCGAGAGCCGCGGTGCCCGGACCGACGAGTTCCTGGAGGTGATCCGGGCCCTCTGGACCATGCGCAGCCCCGCGTATTCTGGAGACACGGTCTCGTTCGCGGGCGTCGACGCCCATCCCCGCCCCGTGCAGGAGCCCCACCCGCCCATCGTGGTGGGCGGCACCAGCCCGCCCGCCTTCCGCCGGGCGCAGCGGTATGGCGACGGATGGTACGGCTTCCTGCGCACGCCGGAGCTGACGGCGTCGGACATGGCCGGACTCGAGGAGGCCGCGGGCGAGGTGGATCGGACAGCCGGCGCCGACCGGCTGGAGATCACGGTGACGCCGCCGCCGCCCGTGGATCCGGGCACGGTCGCCCGCTACGCAGAGCTCGGCGTGGACCGGCTGGTGCTCCTGGCCTTCGCTCCCGATGCGGATGCGCAGATGCGGATGGTCGAAGAGGCCGGGGAGCTGCTCGTTCGGGCCGGGTGATGCGTCGGGCCGTGTGAGGCTGCGCCGTCAGCCGGAGTCGCGCGAGCGGCGCTCCATGCGGTCGAGTCGCCGCTTCATCAGCTTGTGAAAGGGCTCGTGGCCGACGGTGAAGACCCACTGCAGGAGGCCTGGAGCGACCGCGTGGATCACCTCGATCAGCGTGGTCCAGCGGGGTGCGATGCGCACCGGGCGTCGGATCACGGCTTCGCCGATGCGGCGTGCGGCCCGGTCGAGGCTCTGAGCCGGGAAGGCGCGGTAGATCCGGGTGGGTGTCAGCATCGGCGTGCGCACCAGCGGAACCTGGATGGTGGTGACCCGGACGCCGCGGCCTCCCAGCTCCAGGCGCAGGGTGCGTGCGAAGTGGTCCGCGGCCGCCTTGGCGGCCACGTACGCCGAGAAGTTCGGCGCCCCCGTCTGGACGCCGATGGTGGAGATCTGGATCACGTGCCCGGCGCCGCGCTCCAGCATGCCGGGGAGGAGACTCATGGTGAGGGCGGTCGGTCCCAGGTAGTTCACGTCGACGAGTCGACCGAAGTCCTCGGGCTTGGTGTCCGCGACCGGCCGCCGGATCGAGCGACCGGCGTTGTTCACGAGCACGTCGACGGGACCGTGCTCGCGCAGGATCGTCTCGGCCAGGCGCCCCGCCGCGTACGGGTCCGAGAGGTCCGCAGCCTGGATGTGCGCGACACCGCCGAGCTTCGCGAACTCCTCGGCCACGCGTTCGAGCTGCTCCTCGCGGCGGGCCACCAGGATGGCTTCGGCGCCGGCCGCGGCCGCCTGCAGCGCGAAGGCGCGCCCGATTCCGGAGGACGCCCCGGTGATCACGATGCGCCGGCCGCCCAGCGCCTCGGCCAGGCGGCTCTGGTAGCGCTGCGCCGCTCTGTGGCGGCGGGCTCGAAGGCGATCCAGCAAGCGGCGCTCCTCCGACCCCGGGCCGCGAATTCGGCTGGCGGATCGGGGCTTTCCGCTGCAATGTAGCGAAGCGACGGGGCTGGCAGAGAGGCTCCGGCTGCGGAGATTCCCTTGACCGACGGCCGAGAGTCCCGCTTCGAGGCCCACCTGGGGCGAGCGGTCAGTAGCTGGGTGGGCTGGGCGGCGGCCCACGCGGCGCCGGTGGCGCTGGCGTGCCTCCTGGTGTCCTTCGCGGCCTCCCTCTACGCGGTCCGCTACCTCGGGATCCACTCGGACATCCACTCGATGGTGTCGGACGACGTGCCCTTCATGGCACTGCGCCGCGACTTCGAGCGCTCCTTCCCGCTCGTGGACGACATGCTCCTGCTGGTCGTCGACGGCGACACGCCGGAGGCCGCGATCCGCGCCGCCGGATCCCTGGCCGAGCGGCTGGCGGCCGAGGAGGACGTCTTCCGGTCGGCCTTCGTTCCGGGCGGCGGGCCCTTCTTCGAGAAGCACGGCCTGCTCTATCTCCCGGTGGAGGAGCTCGAGGATCTGGCGGACGTGCTGGCCCAGGCCCAGCCCTTCCTCGCCGAGGTGCAGCGCGACCCGAGCCTGCGCGCGGTCTTCGGCCTGATGACGCGCTTCTTCGAGGCAGTCCGCGACGGGAGCGCCGACGGCCTCGATCCCGTGCCTCTCTTCGATCGCGTGTCCCTGGCTCTCGAGTCCCTGAACCGCGACGAGCGTCCGGCGGATGCCTGGCGCGAGCTCCTGGTCGGCGAGTTCGGACGCGAGGAGCAGACCCGCCAGGTCGTCCTGCTGAGCCCGATCCTCGACCTGGACTCCTTCCAGCCCGCCGCCCGCGCCGTGGAGCGCGTGCGCCGCATCGTCGACCAGGAGGATCTGGCCGGACGGGGTGTGCGCGCGCGGCTGACCGGCGACTTCGTGCTGACCTACGAGGAGAACGAGGTGCTGGTCGGGCAGGCGGCCGCCGTGGCGGCGGCCTCCTTCGTACTGGTCTCCATCCTGCTCGGGATGGCGATGCGCTCGGCCTGGCTGATCGGTGCCGCGGTGGTGACGCTCCTGGTGGGCATGGCGTGCAGCCTGGCCTTCGCGGCCGCGCTGATCGGCGAGCTCAATCCGATCACCGTGGCCTTTCCCATCCTGTTCATCGGTCTGTCCGCCGACTACGGCATCCACCTGCTGCTTCGCTACCGGGAGCTGCGCGGCGAGGACAGCGGGCACCTTGCGGCTCTGGCCGAGACCGGTCGGGGCGTCGGCAGCTCGGTCGTGCTCTGCGCCGTCACCACGGCGATCGGCTTCTTCGCCTTCGTTCCGACGGAGTTCATCGGCCTTGCGGATCTGGGCTGGATGGCCGGCACGGCCATGTTCATCAGCCTGTTCTTCAGTCTCACCCTGCTGCCCGCGCTCCTGACCCTGGCCCCTCGCAAGGTGCAGGTCCGCTGGTCGCAGCCGCAGGGAGCCTCGCGGGTGGCGGCGCTCCGTGTCGATCACCCCTGGAAGGTGCGCTTCGCGGCGCTGGCGCTCGGCCTGGGCGCGCTCGCGCTCCTGCCCCAGGCCCACTTCGATCCCAACCAGCTCCACGTGCGCGATCCCAACACGGAGAGCGTCAAGGCCTTCGAGGACCTGCTGGCCAGCGCCGAGACCTCGCCCTGGACGGTGAGCCTGCTGGCCGCGGACCGGGCCCAGGCCCGGGAGGTCGCGCGCCGCGTGGAGGCGCTCGACGTGGTCGAGGTCGCGGTGACGCCGGACGACCTCGTTCCGGGCGACCAGGAGGAGAAGCTCGACGTGATCGACGGGATCGCGAGCTTCCTCGCCCCCACCGCGCGCGCCGGCAGGGAGAGCCCCCCGAGCCTCCAGGAGCAGCTTCGCAGCCTGCGCGACCTGGAGTCGGAGGCTGCGGCCTTCGCCGAGTGGACCGACGACGCGGAGCTGGAGCGCCGCGGGCGGCGCATGGCGGAGGCGGTTGCGGCCCTGGGCGACCGCATCGAGGCGGCCGAGGATCCGGCGCGTGAGCTCGAGAGGATCCAGGAGGTGCTGCTCGGCCCGATGCGCTGGCGCCTGGAGCGCCTGCGCCGGGCCGTGACGGCCGAGTCGGTGGCCCTGGAAGACCTGCCCCACGAGTTCCGCGAGCTCATGATCGGCCGGGATCAGCGCATCCGCGTCGAGGTCTTCCCCTCCGGCGACGTGGGGGATCCGGCGGAGCTGGCGCGCTTCGTGGACGGGGTCCGCGAGGTCTGGCCCGAGGTCACGGGCCACGCGGTCTATCTGCTCGAGTTCGGCCGCTCGATGGTGCGCTCCTTCCAGCAGGCGCTCCTCATCGCGAGCGTCGCCATCGCCATCCTGCTCTGGGTGCTGTGGCGCCGGATCGACGACACCCTCGTGGCCCTCGGCACGATCGGGCTGGCGCTGCTCCTCACCACGGCCGCGGCGCTGCTGCTCGGCATCCCCTTCAACTTCGCCGACGTGATCGCGCTGCCCCTCCTGGTGGGCCTGGGCGTGGACTCGAGCATCCATCTCGTGCATCGCTACCGGGCCGAGACCGGGCAGGCCGGGCGGCTCCTGCGCACCAGCACCGCACGCGCGGTCACCTACAGCGCACTCACCACCCTGGCCAGCTTCGGGACGCTCTCGTTCGCGCCCCACCGCGGCATGGCCACGATCGGCCAGCTCCTCACGATCGGCGTGGTCCTGACCCTGCTCTGCACCCTGGTGGTGCTGCCCGCGCTGCTCAGCTCCCGCAACGGGAACGGGGGCGCTTGAGGCTCACCCGCGGATCTCGTCCACCATGTTGTGGGCGATCCAGCGGCCGAGGGCGTAGGTGGTGAGGCAGGGGTTGATCCCGAGCGAGGTGGGCAGGATGGAGGAGTCCGCCACGTAGAGGCCGGTGACGTCCCAGGAGCGGCCTCGTGCGTCGACCACGTCGCGCTTGGGATCGCCGCCCAGGGCGTTGCCGCCCATCGGATGGCCGCTCGTGATCTGGATGAGCTGACGCTTCACCAGGTCGAGGGTGAGCTGGGTCTCGATCTCGTCGGGTCCGTTGAGGATGAGCGGGCGGTGCGCGTTGAAGAAGACGCGCTTGGCGCCCGAGGCGAACATGAGGCGTGCGCCGGTCTGGATCGAGTCGAGCCAGCCGGGATGATCCTCCTCGGCCAGGGCATACTCGAAGGCCTTCGGCGTGACCTTTCCCACGGGCTTGTCGCGGAACATCACGGCCAGGGTCATGGTCTGATTGAAGCGGCGCATGAAGGCCTGGTAGCTCTCGGCCGACTCGTAGGGCATCAGCTGGGCGTGGGCGATCGGGTGGTTCAGCATCCCCTCGAGCGCGTACTTGATGTGGTGCCGGGCCGGATCGGCCGCGGCCTGGTCCTCCACCTCGTACTTCTTGACGAAGTAGGCCATCGGCGGGCCGGCCTTGGCCGGGAAGATGGGCTCGTCGAAGTCCGCATAGAAGGTGATCGTGCCGTGCGTGGAGAAGCGCTCTCCGATCGCGGGCTGCGAGCCCTTGCGCCGGCGGATCGCCGGCAGCCGGCTGCGCATCAGGATGCGTGGCGACGAGAAGGGACCGGCGGCGAGGACCACGCGCTTCGCACGCACGGTCAGGGTGTCCCGCCGGGTGCCGCGGCGGTCGGTCAGGGTCGCCTTCAGGCCCGTGGCCCTGTGTGTGCGCCCGGCCACGCCGTCCCCCGGAAGCTCCTCGAGCAGGACCTCGTCCACGTGGCAGTTCGGAATGACCTGTGCCCCGTGGCGGGCCGCGATCGGCAGCACCATGTTGAGCGGGGTCAGCTTGCGGTTGTACCGGCAGCCCAGGTCGCAGTAGCCGCAGCCGATGCACTCGTGGGCGTTGCGCCGCGAGGGGCCGTGATGGGGCATGCCCAGCTTCCGGGCGCCCTCGCGCAGGCGCCAGTTGCTGCCCGAGATCTGGGCCTCGGACACCGGCGCGATGCGCAGCAGGTCGTTGATCACGTCGAGATGGGGCCGCAGGTCGTCGTACTGGAGGTCCGCGCCCAGGCGATCGTGCCAGTCCTGCACCACCGGCTTGGGCGGCTCGAAGGCCAGGGCGTGGTTGATCGTGGCCGAGCCGCCCACCAGCTTGCCGGTCACCGCCGCCGTCGAGACGGTGGGCACCTCCATGTCGGTTCCGGGCACGTGGGTGGTCGAGAACTCGGTGTGGAAGATGCGCGGCATCATCAGGATCTCGCGCTGGGCGAACTCGGTGGGATGGACGAAGTCCCCCATCTCGAGCACCAGGACCCGCTCGTTCGTGAGCGCCGCGATCTCGGAGGCGATGAACGAGCCACCGGCTCCCGAGCCGACGATCACCACGTCGGTCTCGATCACGAGGCCCTTGTCCGACGGAATCAGCTCCGCGGCCGACAGGCGCATCGCGATGTCCTTGTGCTTCACGACGCTCCGCTCGAGGGTGGAGACGTTGTCCTGGGTCACGGCGGCCAGCTCGTAGCTGGTGGAGCGTTCGCGGTCCGAGTCCGGGTCGTACGGATCGAGGATCCACGGCCCCCCGTAGTCCATCTCGCTCCAGCCGATCTCCTCGTGGCCGTAGAGCGGTGCGGTGGCGATGAACTTGGCGCCGGTGAAGATGTTGCGGAGCGCCCGGCCCGGGCTGTCGCGGAGGTGCAGGAAGAAGCGGTTGGCGTCGTCGGGGCCGAGCCGTCTCAGCCGCACCGTGGGCAGGCCGTACCGGGTGAAGAACGTCGGCGTGAAGGTCGGGAGCACGTTCAGGAAGTCCACCAGGAACTTCATGCTGTTGAGGAACTGGTCGCCGTGGGCCCAGGCGAAGTCGGCGTAGGCGCCGACCAGGTCGTACTCCGGATCCTCCTCGGCGAAGCGCCGACGGATGGGCGTGTCGGGAGGTGCGAAGCCGTCGATGATCCGCTGGACGACCGCCCGCTGGACCGGGTCGAAGATCGGGGCGGCGTCCCCCTCGCGCTGCCGTTCCACCTGCCCCGCGATGTGTCCGCAGCCGATCGGCGAGGTCAGCACCAGCGCCGCGCTGGAGGCCTGCGCCACGGACTTGAGGAAGCTCCGGCGCGTCATGGCGAGGCGAAGATCCTCGTCGAACAGGCGCTGCGACTCGTTCACGGCTTCTGCCCCTCCTCGCCGCTGCTCATGCGGAAGACGTGGGTGTTCGTGGGCTGCCCGTTGATCGTCTGCCCCACGCGCACGTGGCAGTTGATGCAGCGATTGGGGGGGCCGGGCAGGTCGAAGGCGTAGTGCGTGCCCTTGTCGGTGTGGCAGCCCATGCAGAAGTTCGCCTCCTGCACGGCGCCCCGTCCGAGCCGATGCTCGTCGTAGTGACAGCTCACGCAGAGGCGGCCGCCCAGGGCGCCGGAGGCGGCATCGCCGGCGAAGCGCATCCCGTCGGGCCCGGCCACGCGGTGCCCGTTCGCGCGCAGCTCCTTGCGCTTCTCGCGGTCCGAGTCGAGCGGCAGCTTCACGCGGCCGCTGAAGTGGGGACTGGCGAGGGTCTGCTGGTACTGGTCCTGGTGACAGCCGCCGCACTTGCCGTCGCGGATCGGCTGGGCGAAGTCGGGATGGCCGCCCGGGATGTGGCACTGGCCGCAGTGGATGCCCATGGCGTGGTGGAGGCTCTGCTGGTAGGCCTCGGCCACCGGAGCGACGTGACACACCTCGCAGTCCTCTCGGACGACCGGAGGCCCGGAGACCGACTCCGCCGGGTCGGGCCGGGTGCGCGCCCAGGGAAGCCACTGGCAGCCGGCCACTCCCAGGGCCAGTGCGATTCCCAGGACGAGCGTCGCGCTCCGTTCCAAGCTCCGATCCCCCCAGTCTCGATCCGGACGCCATGCTACTCACCGGAGCCGCGGGATGCACTAGAGTTTGCAGATGCCCGAGATCGCCATCGTCGGTACCGGCTTCTCCGGACTGGCCGCAGCCATCGCGCTGAAGAAGGCGGGCTTCGAACGCTTCACGATCTACGAGAAGGCGGCCTCGGTGGGCGGCACGTGGCGGGAGAACACCTACCCCGGGGCCGAGTGCGACGTGGCCTCCTCGCTCTACTCGTTCTCGTTCGCGCTCAACAGCCGCTGGCCCAGCAAGTGGTCCCACCAGCACGCGATCCTCGAGTACATCGAGAACGTCGTGGACGATTTCGGGCTGCGGCCCCACATCCGCTTCGAGACGGAGGTGCTGGGAGCGGACTGGGACGAGGCCGAGGCGGTCTGGCGCGTGCGGACCAGCGACGGCCCGGTCCGGGCCTTCCAGTACCTCGTCTGCGCCACCGGCCAGCTCAGCCGGCCGCGCATCCCGGACATCCCCGGGCTGGACACGTTCCAGGGTGAGAAGTTCCACTCGGCCTGCTGGAACCACGACTACGACATGACGGGAAGGCGCGTCGGGGTGATCGGAAACGCCGCCAGCGCGGTGCAGTTCGTTCCCGAGATCGCGCCCTTGGCCGAGCGCGTGCGGGTCTTCCAGCGCAGCGCCAACTGGATCTTCCGCAAGCCCGACCGCGACTATACCGAGCTCGAGAAGTGGCTGGGTGCCCACCTTCCCCTCCTCCTGCGGCTCTATCGGCTGCGCATCTGGCTCTTCGGGGAGCTTCTGCTCTATCCGCTCATGGCGAACAACCGTCGCATGCAGGAGAAGGCGCGTCAGCAGACGCTCGACTTCCTGGCGGAGGAGATCGACGATCCGGAGCTGCGCGAGAAGCTCGTGCCCGACTACCCGATCGGAGCCAAGCGGGTCCTCTTCACCAACAACTACTACGAGACGCTCAACCGGGACGACGTGGACCTGATCACCACCCCGATCGAGCGGGTCGGCCCTGCAGAGATCGTGACCCGAGACGGGGTGGAGCACGCCGTGGACGCGATCGTGCTGGCCACCGGGTTCCAGACCAACGACTTCCTGGCGCCGATGGAGATCGTGGGGCGCAAGGGCGTCTCGCTGAACGAGGCGTGGCGCGGCGGCGCCGAGGCCTACCTCGGCGTCACGGTCTCGGGCTTTCCCAACCTGTTCATCCTGTACGGTCCCAACACCAACCTCGGCCACAACTCGATCCTCATCATGTCCGAGTGCCAGGCGCGCTACCTCGTCGACTGCGTCCGCAAGGCGGAGGAGCGCGGGGCCCGGGCCATCGACGTCAAGCCCGAGGTCCAGTCCGCCTACAACGAGGAGATCCAGACGCGGCTGCGTCGGATGGCGTGGGCCACGGTGGAGGATTCCTGGTACATGCGCGACGGCAAGGTCACCAACAACTGGCCCGGCCGTACCAGCGAGTACTGGCGGCGCACCCGCAAGGCGGACCTCGACCTGTACGACGTCGCCTGATGGCGCTGGCGGATCGCTCGACTCCGGCCTCACTCCTCTTCGGGCGGGAGACCGAGCCAGCGCAGGGCGTCGCCGCGCTCGCGGAAGACGAGCACCTCCACCGGCGAGTCGTCGCGCAGGATCTGGTACATCCGTGCGAGGCCGAACATCTCGTCCTGGGTGGCCACGATCGCGAGCCGGCCCCTGGGGAGCTTCGGGTCCACCGCCTCTGCGGCGCGCAGTGCGGCGATGCGCACGAGCTCGCTGGGAACGTCGTTCGAGACGACACCGGTCAGGTCGATGAGCCCCAGGGGCAGGGTGGCGTACTCCTCGGTCACGTACTTCTCGATCGCGTCGGACAGGTCCTGCTCGGAGATGTCGCCTTCGAAGACCAGCTCCACGAGTCCGCGCTCTTCGTCGATGCGGGGTCGGATGGCCATGGCTACTCCGGGTCGCGGAAGCGCGGGGGGCGCTTCTCGACGTTGGACAGGACGGCCTCCGTCTGGTTCGCGCGTCCGATGATCCTGCGCTGCAGCTCGGCCTCGAGCTCGAGTCCCTCGACCCGGCCCAGCCGGGGCGCGCGGCTCCAGAGCTCCTTCCCGGCCCGGACGGCGTCGGGCGACCGCGCGGCGATGTCGCGGGCCAGGGCGAGCGCGTCGGCGCGGGGATCGTCGGAGACGTGGGTGGCGATCCCCAGCTCCGCCGCCTCCGATCCCGAGAGGATGCGCCCGGTCCAGGTGAGCTCCTTGGCGACGTCGATTCCCACCAGCGGAGGCAGGGTCTGGGTCACCGCGAGATCGGGAACCAGGCCCCAGCGGATCTCCATCACCGAGAGGCGGGCGTCCGGTGCGACGAAGCGGATGTCGGCGGCCAGGGCGATCTGCAGGCCCGCCCCGTAGGCCACGCCGTGCACCGCCGCGATCACGGGAATCGGGGCGTCCTGCCAGATGGTCGCCGAGCGCTGGAAGATCGTGCCCGGCGTCTCGTCCGCGCGGGCCTCGATGGTGGGGATCTCGCCCTTTCCCTGGAAGAGGCCCATGTCCAGACCGGCGCTGAAGGCGCGGCCCTCTCCGGACAGGACCACGGCGCGGAGGCCCCGGTCTTCGCCGATGCTTCGTCCGGCCTCGATCAGGGCGGCGAACTGCTCCCCGTCGAGGGCGTTCATCTTCTCGGGCCGATTGAGGCGGACGTCGGCCACGCCCTCCTCCACGCTCACGGTGACGCGATCGGACATGGGCCCCATCGTACACCCCTCGGCGGATCCGTCAGTCCTTGAAGTCGGGCTTGCGGTTCTCTCTGCGGGCGCGGGTCGCCTCTTCGAAGTTCTGGGTGGTGAGCCGCACGAAGAGCTGGGTATGGCTCTCCAGCTCGATCGCCGCTGCCAGGCTCCCGGTCTCCAGGCCGGCCCAGATCATGCGCTTGGTGAGCTGCACGCCCTGGGTGCTCCAGCCATTGATCCGGTCCGCGAGGTCGAGCGCCGTGTCCATCAGCTCGGCGTCGGGGACGGCTCGCGAGACCAGGCCGATCTCCGCGGCCTCCCGGGCGTCGACGTCGCGGCCGGACAGCATGATCTCGAAGGCGCGCGACGAGCCGATGGCGCGCGGCAGGAGGAAGGAGAGCCCCAGCTCCGTCGCCGTGAGGCCGTTGTTGATCCCGGCCGCGCGGAAGCAGGCCGACTCGGCGGCGATGCGGATGTCGGTTCCGAGCGAGAGGCACATTCCGCCTCCGATCGCGGCGCCGTTGATCGCGCCGATCACCGGCTGGGGCATGCGCCGCAGGGCCGGGACCAGGTCGGCGAGGATCGTCATCGAGCGCGTCGCGATCCGGGTGAGGGTCATTCCCTCGATGTTGGGCGGTGGCTCGGTCTCCTGGGTGTCCGCACCGGAGCAGAAGCCGCGGCCTCGGCCGGTGAGGACGGCGCACCAGGTGTCGTTGTCGGCCGCGACCTCCTCGATGGCGTCGTGGAGCGGACCGACGAGCTCGAAGGCCATGGAGTTCATCCGCTCGGGGCGATCCATGACGATCACGCTGGTGTGGGGCCGGGGCTTCTCGATGCGGACGTAGGCCATTCGGGGATTCTACCCGAGTGTGGCCGGCGCTACGCGGCGTCCGCCCGGGTTCCGGACTTGGCGTCGGGCTCCGCGGCCGGGCGCGGTCGCGGGCGCGGGCCCGCGGGCCGATCCTGGAAGAGCCGCGCCACGTCCTGGAGCACGAGATACGAGGACGGCACCAGGAAGAGCGTGATGCAGCTGGCGAAGACCACCCCGAACGCGATGGAGATGGCCATCGGGATCAGGAACTCGGCCTGCATGCTGGTCTCCAGCATGAGCGGGGTGAGACCGGCGAAGGTGGTCATCGAGGTGAGCAGGATGGGACGGAAGCGGGACCGGGCCGCCTCCTGGACGGCGTCCTCGATCTCGGCCCCATCTGCGACACGCTTGTTCACCGCGTCGACCAGGACCAGGCTGGCGTTCACCACCACGCCCGAGAGGGCCACCAGGCCCAGCACCGAGTACATGGTGAAGTCGTACTGCAGGAGCACGTGGCCCCAGGCGGCGCCCACCAGCCCGAAGGGAATGGCGCTCATGATGATGAAGGGCTGCAGGTACGATCCCAGCGGGATCGCGAGCAGGGCGTAGATCACCACCATCACCACGACGAAGCCGAGTCCCATCGCGGCCAGGAACTCGCGCTGCTCGGCCTGCTCGCCCTCGAAGGACCACTGGACGCCGTGGTAGGCGGCGAAGATCTCGTCGAGCGGCCCCCTGCGCAGGTCGGCGACGATCTCGTTGGCGTTGGCGACGGCCTGGTCCACGTCGGCGGTGACCGTGACCACGCGGCGGCGGTCCACGTGGCGGATCGTCGAGAACCCGGTGGACAGGCTGGCCCGCGCCACCGCCGAGAAGGGCACCTCGGTTCCGTCGTCGGCGCGCACGCGCATCTGCTCCACGTCTCCGAGCGAGCGCCGCTCCGACGCGGGATAGCGCACCATCACCTTCACCTCGTCGCGACCGCGCTGGATGCTCTGGGCCTCGGCGCCGTAGAAGCCCTGGCGGAGCTGGCGCGCCACGTCTTCGAGGGTCAGTCCGAGGGCTTCGGCCGAGGGGAGGATGTGGTACTCGAGCTCCTGGGTTCCGCCGCGGAAGGTGTCGGCGATGTCGAAGACGCCCGGGTAGGTGGCGAGACGCCGCTTCACGTCGGCGGCCGCGCGCTGCAGCTTCTCGAGATCGGTCCCCGAGATCTCGATCTCGATGGGGGAGCCGACCGCGACCATCGAAGACACGAAGGAGAGCTCCTCGACCCCGGCGATCGGGCCCACCGCCTCGCGCCAGCGCCGGGCCAGCTCGGTCACGCCGACCTCGCGCTGACGGAAGTCCACGACCTCCACCTGGACCTCGCCCACGTGGCTGGCGCCGTCGGCGCTCCCGACGAAGCTCATCTGCATCTGCCGATCCAGGCCGGGCTGCTGTCCGACCGACGCCAGCAGGTGGGAGAAGACGGGCGGGTGCTCCGGGTACTCCGCGGCGATCTCATCGCGCACCGCGAAGGCGGCTCGCTCCAGCCTCTCGATGGCCCTGGCCGTCACCGCCGCCGGCGTGCCCTGGGTGAGGGTGAGGCTCGCCCGGATCATGTCCGCCTCGACCGGCTGGATGAACACGAACTTGAGCCAGCCCCCGATGAGGAGCCCGCTCGTGAAGATCAGAAGCGAGACCGCGGCCGTCACGGTCGTATAGCGCCACTCGAGGACGCGGCGCAGGGCGGGGCGGTAGCGCGTCTCGATCAGGTTCTGCAGGCCCGCCGCGATGCGGCCCTGGAAGCGCCGCCAGCCCGCGGAGATGGCGTTGCTGCTGGGGGCGTCCAGGGGCTTGCGCCCGTGTCCGAGGTGGGCAGGAAGGATGAACATCGCCTCGATGACCGAGAAGATCAGGCAGGCGATCACGATCAGCGGGAGCACGCGGCTCATGCGGCCCATGGGGCCGGGGAGGAAGGCCAGCGGCATGAAGGCGGCGATGGTGGTGAGCACGCCGAAGGTCACGGGCACGACGATGGTCTGCGCCCCGAGGATGGCGCCCTTGAGCTTCTGGCCGGTCCGCTCCTGATGGACGTGGGTGTTCTCTCCGACCACGATGGCGTCGTCGACCACGATGCCGAGCACGATGATGAACGCCACCAGGGACACGAAGTTGATCGAGAGGTCGAGCGCCGGCATCGTCGCGACGGCGCCCAGGAAGCAGATCGGGATCCCGAGGCTCACCCAGAGGGCGAGCCGCAGGCGCAGGAAGAGGGCGAGGATCGCCACCACCAGGATGAAGCCGCCGCGCGCGTTGCGGACCATCGTGTCGAGGCGGCTCGCCAGGATGCGCGAATCGTCCTGCCACAGGGTCAGCTCCACGCCGGCGGGGAGGCGAGCCCTCGCCTCCTCGACGTAGGCGCGCACCGTCTCCGCGATCTCGAGCGACTTCTGGGATCCCAGCCGGTAGACCTGGATCAGCAGGGCGGGTGAGCCGTCGAACTGGGCGGACTGGTCGCTCTCCTCGAAACCGTCGATCACCGTCGCCACGTCGCCCAGGCGCAGTCGGGTGCCGTCCCGGCGCGAGACGAGGGCGATCCGCTCGAAGTCGTGCCCCTCGTACGCCTGTCCCTTGGCGCGCAGCAGGATCTCGCCGGTGTCCGTCTTGACGCTGCCGCCGGGCAGGTCGAGCGAGGAGCGCTGCACCGCCCGCACGACATCGTCGAAGGTCAGATCGAAGCGCTGGAGGGCCGCCTCGGAGACCTCGATGGAGATCTCGTAGTCGCGGGCGAGCTTCAGCTGGACGTCGCTGATGCCCGGGAGGGCGACCACCTCGTCGCGCACCTGCTGGGCCAGGCGCTTCAGGGTCCACTCGTCCACGTCGCCGGACACCGCCAGGTTGAGGACGAGGTGCGGGATCTCGGCCTGCTGGACCATCGGGTCCTCGGCGTCGTCCGGGAAGGTGTCGATCCGGTCCACGGCGGCGCGGATGTCGTCGAGGCGGCGGCGCACGTCCTCGCCCGCGACCAGCTCCACCGTCACGCTGGCGGCGCCTTCGGACGACGTGGAGCGCATGCGCTTCACGCCCTGGATGCCTTCGAGCTCCTCCTCGATCCTGTTGGTGATCGACGACTCCACCTCTTCGGGCGAGGCACCCGGATAGGTGACGCTCACCGAGATCATCTCCATGTCGATGGAGGGGATCATCTCCTGGGTGAGTCGGGGCAGGGTGCCGAGGCCCGCCACCACGATGATCACCATCACCAGGTTCGCGGCGACGTGGTTCTCGGCGCACCAGGCGATCGCGCGCTTCACGACCGGGGTGCCTCCCCGACTGCGTCCGGACCCGCGGTGCTGCGGGGGCGGCCGCTCCCCGCGTCGAGCGCACGCACCGGCATGCCCTCGGAAGCGACGCCCAGGGTCGAGACCACCACCCGGTCGCCGCTCTCGAGGCCACTCTCGATCCAGGCGAGGTCGCGGTCGGAGCGCAGCACCCCCACGCGCCGGATGCGGAGCTGGTCGTTCTCGTCGACCAGGAGAACCTCGTCACCCCGGCGCAGGGCCGTTCGCGGCAGCTCGAAGACGCCTTCGACGCGGCGACCTTCGATCAGGGCGTCTACGAAGATCCCGATCGGGAGGGCGGGCCGCTCGCTGCTCGGTGTGAAGGGGTGGTCGACCCGGGCCACCACGTTCAGCATGCGGGTGCGCGGATCGCGCGCCGCCTCGGCGCGCACCACCCGGCCACTCCAGGTGAAGACGCGTCCGGCCACGCGTGCGGAGAGCTCGACGGCCGGCCCGCCGCTGTCGGGCTCGCCGTCGGGGCGGAAGCCCGCCGGGAGGTCCAGGTGGGCGAGATCGGCCTCGCGCACCGGCAGCCGCACCTCGGCGAAGTCCACCGAGTACACGCGCGCCAGCGGAACCCCGCGGTTCACGAACCGACCCACGTCCACGTGCTTCTCGCGCACCCGCCCCGCGAAGGGGGCGCGGATCCGGGTGCGGTCCAGGTCCAGCTCGGCGCGGGTCACCGCCACCTTGGCCTCGCGTACGGTCGCCTGGGCGTTGGCCTCGGCATGAACCGCCTCGTCCAGTCGGGCCTGGCTGGCGATCCCCTTCTCGTGCATCGAGCGCTGGCGATTCGCGGTGGCGGTGGCGTGGGTGAGGCTGCTGCGGGCGCGTGCCAGCGCGGCGCGTGCGCCCTCCAGTGCGACCTGGTAGTCGCGGGGATCCACCTCGATGAGCACGTCTCCCTCGTCGAACGAGCCTCCCTCCGCCAGCTGCGCCGACACCGCGACGATGCGACCCGCCACCTCCGCCACCAGCTCGCTCTCGGTGCGCGGCTCGACGCTTCCCTGGGCCTCGACGCGCAGCGAGACGGTCTGCGGCTCCACGTGCAGCACCTCCACCAGCGGCACGACGGCGGGCGGTCGCGTGGACTCGGCCGGCGGGCGGGAGAGCACCATGACCGCCGTGGCGGCGACGGAGACTGCGAGGATCGCGATGGGGACGAGGACCTTGCGATGGGCCTTCACGACGGGTTCTCCGAGCGGATGCCCAGCAGCATGCGCGCATTGCGCAGCACGTCCTGCTTGTGGCCCTCGATCTGGATCGGGTCCAGCGGGTCGAAGGGCTCGTCGGGCATGAGGGTGGGAAGGGCGGAGACGAAGAAGACGGTGCTTCCGACGATCGACGCCCAGACGTGGAAGAAGTCGTCGTGGATGGGCTTCAGCTCCCCGGTGCGCCGTCCCTCCGCGAGGAGCGCGCGCCCGAGCTCGAGCATCCTGTTGCCCCTGGGAAGATCCGACGAGGCGTGCGGGCGCGCGTCGGCGGCGCTGCGCAGGATGAGTCGGGCGATGGCGGGTCGGGCTGCTACACCGTCGACCCACGCGGCGATCGAGCGCTCCATCCGCTCCGCGATCGGCCCTGTGCCCGTCAGGATCTCCTCGGTCTGCTCCTGCAGCTCGCCGAAGAGGTCCTCCACCACCGCGTCGTAGAGCGCCTGCTTGTCCTTGAAGTGGTAGAAGAGGGCGGGACGCTTGAGGCCCACTGCGTCGGCCACGTCCTGGAGGCGGGTGTCGGTGAACCCGCGCTCGGCGAACAGACGCTGGGCCTGGGCCAGGATGGCCGCGCGGGTGCGCTCTGCCTTGCTCTGGGTTCCACTGCTCGGGGGAGACATGCTGTCCTCGGGCGACCGGCGAGCCGCGCCGGTACTGAGCCGCTATCGGCTTTCGACTGACTCGACAGTAGAAAATTCTGGAGGCTTGTCTCGTCTCTCGACGAAAGCCCTTCTATTCCAGAAGGTTGGAGGGCGAGGTCAGTCGCCGGCCAGAGCCGGGAGGACCCGGTCGGCCAGGAGCTCGAGACACGGCCAGGCCTTCTCGGGCGGGATTCCGCCCGAGAGCGGCTGGGTCAGCAGGACGCCGCGAGCGCGGATCCACTCCACCGCCTCCTCCGGTGTGAAGATGCGGTAGTTGCCCTGCTCGGCGCGGAGGGACGCGACGTCCTCCGCCCGCGATCGCGTCACCGACGAGTGATCCTCGCCGAACCACGCCGCGTACATGCGCGCGTCGTGCAGGAGATAGGGTCCGATCTCCGCCCAGGCGCGGTCGGGATCGTCCGCCACGAAGCACGAGGTGGGGCTGTCGCCTACGGGGTGTACGAAGAGCCCCGGGGTCGTGCCCGCCTTCTCGCACTCGGCCCGGTAGAGCGCCTCGAGACCCGGATCCCCGCCCTGGGTGATCATGCCCATCCCGAGGCGCGCCGCGCGCCGCACGGCGGCCGGGCTCCCGCCGCCCAGCAGGAGCATCGGTCCTCCGGGTGTGACCGGAGTCGGCGTCACCCGCACCGGACGTCCCTCGAAGTCGAACGGCTCGCCCGTCCACGCCCGCCGCATCGCCTGGAGACACGCCTCCAGGCGCCGGCCGCGTCCCTTCATCTCCCGCCCGAACATCGCGTACTCCTCGGCGCGGTAGCCGATGGCGCACACGTACGAGACCCGGCCGCCCGAGACCAGGTCGAGCACCGCCATCTGCTCGGCCAGCTCGATCGGGTCGTGCAGGGGAACCAGCAGCGCGGCCACCTGGATGGGCAGGGTCGTGGTCCGCGCCGCCATGGCCGAGGCCAGCACCAGCGGCGCCGACAGGTAGCCGTCCGGCGACGCGTGGTGCTCGGAGACCTGCACCGCCAGGCAGCCCCGGGGCTCGCCCCAGGCGGCCATCTCCAGTGCCGCCTCGTAGAGCCCCCGGGCGCTGGCGGGTCCGTCCATGGCCCGCATGTCGAAGCGCATGGTGAACACCGGGGCCTCAGGGATTCTCCGCTCGGAGACTCCACTTGTGGATGTTCTTCAGACCCATGTCCTCGAGGAAGGCGGAGAGGGGATCGGGCAGGCTGTCCTTCTTGCAGCTCAGCTTGAAGCGGGCGCTCTCCTTGGCGGTCTCCTCGCGCAGCTCGCCCTGCGCCTTGCACTCCTCGATGCCCGCGATCGACGAGAGGAAGCCCGAGCCACCGAAGGAAGTGAACGATGCGACGTACAGCTGCATGCCGACGAAGGCCTTCTGCTTGAGGCTCATCCGCGACGCGGCGGCGCTGCCCTTGCGTTTGATCGATTCCGGCTCGTAGATGTGCGCCGAGACGGTGGAGAAGAAGCTGGTCGTTGCCGTCGACGAGTTGCGCCCCACACCGGCGATCAGGAACGGAGGCATCAGCGTCTGCGAGAGCGCGACGGGGGAGGGCCCGAGGCAGCCGGCGTAGCACGCGCTCCAGACCCCGCTGAGGAGTGCGCCACGCAGGTAGGCCGACGACCCGACGGAGCCGTAGGGAGGCGGCTCCAGCTCCTGGCGTCCCTTCACCTCGGCGGACCCCTGGAAGCCGGGGTCCAGCAGGTCCGGGCGGTCGAGCCCCAGTCCCGGCGAGGCGATCTGGGCCGAGGCGGACGAAGCGATCCCGGCGATCAGGACGGCGGCGATGGAGAGCAATCGCATGGGGTCTCCGGGGTGGTGGGACGGCGCGAGCCTAACCGACGGGTTCGGCGGTGTCGTCGATGGAGAACGTCACTCCCGCGTGTTCGATGAGCCGGGTCGCCAGGGCCTCCCCCATCGACGAAGCGGGTGTCTCGAAGCCGCCCCGGGCTTCGAGATCGTCCTGTGCCAGGCACAGGGCGGCCTCGGCCAGCATCTTCGCGGTGGAGCCGTAGCCCGGATCGCGATCGCCGCGCAGGCGGGCGAAGAGGCCCTTCTCCCCATCCTCCGGGTGCGCGGCGTGGAAGCGCATCTCCCAGTAGCCGCGCTCGCGCTGCTCCCGGGACGGTCCCTCGCCGGGGTCGGGCAGGAAGCGCTCCGCGGCGCGGCGCAGGGGCGCGATGCTCCCGGCGCCCGCGAAGGCCGCCATCCCCGCGGTGATCGCCGCCGCCGTCAGGAAGCCCATGGGCGGCGGGCCGGTGAGCATCGCCTCGTCGTAGCGGAAGTCGCGACCCGCCGGGTGGCCGAGGAGGGCCTGGCTGCGACGCACCACCCGGGTGTTGATGCCCGCCATCACGAAGGGCGCGGTCCACCCGGCGAAGTCGTCGTCCCAGGCCGGCGCGAGCCGGTCCCGTTCGTCCGGGCCGCTGCGGTCCCCCTCCGGGTTGAGGCCGTAGGGGTCCGCCATGACCCTGCGCACGTCGGGATCGCGCCCGGACTCCTCGAGCATGTTCAGCATGCTCGCGATCGTGCCCCCGCTGAAGCCGCCGGAGAAGTCGGTGGCCCGAGCCTTCACGAAGGGGGAGGCCACGCCGTGGCGCCGTCGCATCTCCGACTGCACGAAGTGGACGCCCAGGTCCGATGGGATGCTGTCGAATCCGCAGGTGTGCACGATGCGGGCGCCGGTCGCCTCGGCCTCCTTCTGGTGGGTGTCGATCATGCGGCGCATCCAGTGCACCTCGCCGGTGAGGTCGCAGTAGTCGGTGCCGTGCGCCACGCAGGCCGCCACCAGCTTGGAGCCGTAGAGCGCATAGGGCCCGACGGTCGTGCAGACCACCCGGGTGCGCTCCGCGAGAGATGCGAGCGATGCCTCGTCGTCGCCGTCCCCCAGCACGATCGGGAGATCCGCGGCCGCCGCGCCGAGCCCGGCGCGGATCGCCTCCAGCTTCTCGCGGTTGCGGCCGCCGAGCGCCCATTGCACGGTTCCCGAGGCCCCGTGGCGCTCCAGGAGGTATTCGGCGACCAGACGGCCGGTGAAGCCGCTCGCGCCCCACACCACCACGTCGAACTCGCGCTGGGAATCGGTCATCAGGGTGTCCTCCGAGTCGTTCGCCCTCGAGCATGGACCAACGCAGGAGACCGCGCACGTCGAGCCGATCGTCCCGACGGCCGCTCGCGACCCCCTGCCTCGCCCGGGACCGGGTCCGCCGGAAGGGCGGTCTTCACGCCGTCACCAGAGCTCGTAGTCCGCCAGATCCGGCCGGCGGGTCCAGCTCCAGTAGTCCACCAGCCGCCAGGGAGAGGTGCAGGTGACCCGGCCGCTGGCGTTCTTGTACCAGCTGTCCATGCCCGGATGGGACCAGACCATCCCCGCGTGAGTCGCGTCGAAGCGCCGGATGTACTCGTCGAGGACCTCCTGTCGGCACTCGATCGCAGCGCGCCGCTTCTCGAGGAGCGCCCGCAGGCAGCCGAGCACGTAGCGGACCTGGCACTCCGAGTGGAAGATGATGCTGCCCGCGTGGGCGAGGTTGGTGCCGGGGCCGTAGAGACAGAAGAGGTTGGGGAAGCGCGGCACGCTGATTCCCAGGTAGGCCTGGGGGTCGTCGCCCCAGAGCGTCCCGAGCTTCACGCCGTCGCGGCCCTCGATCTCCATGGGCCACAGGAAGCGGTTGGCGTGGAAGCCCGTCGCGTACACGATCACGTCGAGCGGATGGTGGGTCCCGTCCGCGGTGACGATGCCGTCGGGCACCACGCGCTCGATCCGCTCGCCGACGAGCTCCACGTTCTCCCGCTTCAGGGCCGCGATCCAGCTTCCGTTGTCCTGGAGCATGCGCTTGCCGAAGGGCGGGTAGCGCGGTGTCACCTTCTCGAGCAGCTCCGGGTCGTCCCCCACCTGCGACTTCAGGTACTCGGTGAAGACCACGCGGAGCTGCTCGTTCAGCGCGCTGGTCGAGCGCTCCGGATGCGGCCAATCGGGATCCACGACGAGGGAGGGATAGAGTCCATCGGAGCCCGGCCAGAAGAGCAGGAACCGGTACCAGCGCCCGTAGAAGGGCAGGTGCTTGAGGCACCACCTGGCGCCCTCGTCCACCCGGCGGTGATACACCGGGTTGGGCGCCATCCAGCCGGGTGAGCGCTGGAAGACGCGCAGCGTGCCGGCCACGCGGGCGACCTCCGGCACGAGCTGTACCGCGCTGGCCCCGGTGCCGACGACCGCCACCCGTCGGCCCGCAAGCTCGACCCCGTGGTCCCACTGCGCCGAGTGGAACCAGGCGCCTGCGAACGTCTCGATGCCGGGGATGTCGGGGAGCTTCGGGCGGTTGAGCTGCCCGACCGCGCTCACCACGGCCTGGAAGACCTCCGTCTCCTCGGCGCCGTCGGGTCCGCGCAGGCGCACCCGCCAGGCCGCCTCCGCGTCGTCCCAGCGCGCCGACACCACCTCGCTGCGGAAGCGGATGCGCTCGCGCACGCCGTAGCGATCCGCGCAGCGCTCGAAGTAGGCGTGCAGCTCCGGCTGTCTCGAGAAGAACTCGGACCAGTCGGGGTTGGGCTCGAAGGAGTAGCAGTAGAAGTGGTTGGCGACGTCGACCCGGCAGCCCGGGTAGGTGTTCTCGTACCAGGTTCCGCCCGGCCCCTCGTTCTTCTCGACGACCGTGTAGGGAATGCCGGCCTCTTCCAGGCGGATGGCGGCGAGCAGGCCCGACATCCCCGCTCCGATCACCAGCACACGGAGGCGTGCCTTCTCGGATCCGGGGACGGCGTCTGCCCAGTGCTCGTCGCGGGCGTCCCCGTCCAGGGCCAGCTCCTCCAGCATCATCGGCACGTACTCGTCCGGGACCGGCTCGCCCACCATGAAGGACATCATCTCGTGGACGATCTGCGGCGCTGGCGCCTCGGGCGGGGGACAGCCGCGATCCCGCCAGTCGCGGATGACGTCCAGGGCGGCGGCGCGGACGGCCGCCTTCTCGGGCTCGCCGAGTCCGCCCTGGCCCTCACCCATCACGGCCTTTCGCGGGCGCACCTCGCCGCGCAGGATTCCCAGGTCGCCGCTCATGTGCACCATCGACATCATGAGGGTCGGGATGCTGGCGTGACGCAGCGCCTCTTCGATGGAGGCGTCATCTGCGCGGATCGGCACCGGGGCCGGGGAAGGGGGTCGTGTCATGGCCGCTCCGCAGCCGAGCGTACCATGGTGTCACCGTCCGCGATTCGCAGGCCGGTCGGCGCTGCGCAGCCCGCGCTCAGCGGCTCCGGGGTCTCGGGTACACCCGCGCGAAGTCGCGCTTGATGCTGACCACCTGCCAGCCCCGGGCCGGCGCCTCCTTCAGTCCGCGCACGAGGCGTCCGACGGGCGAGTCGGCGTCGTACGCCCACTCGCGCTCGGCGTCGTCGTGGTGGAGGATCAGGGCGAGGCGCTCGCCGGGTCCCGACGTGGCGTCGGCGAGCATCTCGAAGTCGCCGTCCGAGTTGCCGAACGCCAGGATGGGACGGCGACCGATGTGGCGCCCGATCCAGACCGGCTTGCCGGGCCCGTCGTTGATCGGCTGGAGCAGCTCCGGCAGGCGCAGCAGTGCCCCGTCCTCCTTGCGCAGCTCCTTGGCCACCCCGGTTCCGATGACCTGCTCCGGCGGGATCCCGTAGACGTCCTCCGAGAAGCGGCGGATCAGGTCGATGCCGCCCCCCGAGCAGATCCAGGTCTGGAATCCGTTGGCGCGCAGGAACTCCAGCAGCTCCAGCATGGGCTGATAGACCATCTCGGTATAGGGCCGGCCGGTGGTCGGATGCCGCGCCGACGTCAGCCACGCGTCCGCGGTGCGTTCGAACTCCGCGTCGCTCATGCCCGTGTGGGAGGCCATGGCCAGCTCGAGCAGTCCGTGCAGGTCCAGGCCGCCGAGGGCCTTGGGATCGTCGGAGAGCACCGCCCGGAAGGGCGCTTTCTCCTTCCACTCCGGGTGATCCCCGGCCATGGCGCGGATGCGGTCCACGATGAACGCGGCCTGGAAGTAGAAGGGCTTCTCGGCCCAGAGGGTGCCGTCGTTGTCGAAGACCGCGATGCGCTCGGCCGGGGCCACGTAGCCCTTGCCGTAGGGGTCCGTCACCGCGGCGACGAACGAGAAGATCCGGTCCCGAGCGGGTCCGTCGTTCCACGACGGCAGGGGATCGGCGCCCGCCACGGCGGCCAGGAGGATCGCTGCCAGCGCGAGTCCGGACGTACGGGTTGCGTTCCCCATCAGCTGCTCGGGGGGACCATCTTCTCGATGACCTGGTCCAGGCTGAAGCTCGCAGGCTTCTGGCGCGGCGGAAACTCCTGGAAGGTCTTCAGGAAGTTCGCGACGTAGGCCTGGGCGGGCACCAGCAGGTAGGCGCGGTCGAGCAGCCAGTCGAAGTAGGTGTTGGAGGTGATGGTCGCCCGCTCGTAGGGGTCGCGGCGCAGGTTGAACATCAGCGGCACGCGCAGGGGCACGAAGGGCTCCATCCAGACCCGGAACGTCCCGGTCGCCTTCTGCTCCATGAAGACCAGCTTCCAGTCCAGGTAGCGCAGGGCGGTGAGGTCGCCGTCGTCGGAGAAGTAGAAGATCTCCTTGCGCGGCCCCTGCTTCGGCTCCACCGAGCCCGTCAGCACCGGGGTCACGTCGTAGCCGTCGAGGTGCACCTTGTAGCTGCGCCCGCCCATGGCACGGCCGGACTTGAGGGCCTCCTTCACGTCGCCATCGCCGGCCGCGGCGGCGAAGGTGGGCAGCCAGTCCATGTGGTGGACGATCTCGTTGCTGACCGAGCCCGGCGCGATCTTGCCGGGCCAGCGCACCATGGCCGGGACCCGCCAGCCGCCCTCCCAGTTGGTGTTCTTCTCGCCTCGGAAGGGCGTGGCGGCTGCATCGGGCCAGCTGTTGTAGTGCGGACCGTTGTCGGTGCTGTAGAAGACGATCGTGTCGTCGGCGATGCCCAGCTCGTCGAGGAGGTCGAGGAAGAGGCCGATGTGCATGTCGTGCTCGACCATGCCGTCGGCGTACTCGTCCTGGCCCGAGATCCCGCGCAGCGCCGCCTTCACGTGGGTACGGAAGTGCATGCGGGTGCCGTTCCACCAGACGAAGAAGGGCGTGCCGGCGGCGTGGGCGTCGCGAATGAAGCGGAGGGCCTCCTTGGAGGTCTCGTCGTCCACCGTCTCCATGCGCTTGCGGGTGAGGGGGCCGGTGTCCTCGATGCGGCCGTCGGCCCAGGAGTGGATCACGCCGCGCGGGCCGAAGCGCTTGCGGAACTCGGGATCCTTCGGGTAGTCCTCGTTCTCCGGCTCCTCCTCGGCGTTCAGGTGGTAGAGGTTGCCGAAGAACTCGTCGAAGCCGTGGTTCGTGGGCAGGTGCTCGTCCCGGTCCCCCAGGTGGTTCTTTCCGAACTGGCCGGTGGCGTAGCCCTGGGCCTTGAGGACCGTGGCGATGGTCGGATCCTCGGGTCGCATGCCCAGCTCGGCGCCCGGCAGGCCCACCTTGGAGAGGCCGGTGCGGAAGACGCTCTGGCCGGTGATGAACGACGCGCGGCCGGCCGTGCAGCTCTGCTCCCCGTAGTAGTCGGTGAAGATCATCCCCTCGGTGGCGATGCGGTCGATGTTCGGCGTCCTGTAGCCGACCACACCGCGGGTGTACGCGCTGATGTTGGACTGGCCGACGTCGTCGCCCCACACCACGAGGATGTTGGGCTTGGCGGCGGAGGCGAGGGCCGGCGCGAACAGCAGAGCGACGGCCAGGGCGCAGAGGGAACGGATGCAGCTCATGGGGATCTCCTCGCGGTCCGGATCGGACGGATCGTGTAGTGTGACGGGCCCGGGCGAGGCGGCAAGGGAAAAGCGGATGACGATCTCCGGAGAAGACCCGGTCGGGCTCTTCGATCTCCACGGGCGCGTGGCGGTGGTGACCGGCGGCAGCCGGGGGCTGGGCCGCGCCATGGTGGGGGCCTTCGCCCGCGCCGGTGCGGACGTGGTGATCGCCAGCCGCAAGCTCGACGCGTGCGAGGCGGCGGCCTCCGCGCTGCGTGACGAGACGGGACGCGAGGCGCTGCCCGTGGCGTTCCACGCCGGCCGCTGGGAGGACTGCGACAGGCTGGCGGATTCGGCCTACCAGCGCTTCGGTCGCGTGGACGTCCTCGTCAACAACGCCGGGATGTCGCCGCGCTATCCGTCGCTCCCCGAGGTGACCGAGGAGCTCTGGCAGAAGGTGATCGACGTCAACCTGATGGGCCCGTTCCGGCTCAGCTCCCTGGTGGGGACGCGCATGAAGGAGGCGGGGAGCGGCTCGATCATCAACGTGAGCAGCGTGGCCGCGGTGCAGCCCTCGCCCATCGAGATCCCGTACGGGGCCGCCAAGGCCGGCCTCCACAACCTCACCCTGGGACTCGCACGGGCACTCGCCCCCGCGGTCCGCGTCAACTGCATCATGCCCGGGGCCTTCATGACCGACATCAGCAAGGCCTGGAGCCCGGAGATGATCGCCGCCCTCGAGCGGAGCATTCCCTTCGGCCGTGGCGGCGAGGCCTCCGAGATCGTCGGTACCGCCCTCTATCTGGCCAGCGACGCCTCTTCCTACACGACCGGGGCGATCATCAAGGTGGACGGCGGCGCCGCCTACGCCCCGGGCTGAGCGCCCGCCAGATCCGCCAGCGCTCCGGCGAGCAGCGGCTCGACCTCGGTGTCGGTGCGCGCCACCCCGTAGATCACGTGGTCCGGTCGCACCAGGATGGCGTCGACCCCGTGGCGATCGAACCACCCGCCGTCGTTCCAGGCGACGGCCGCACCCTCGAGGGCGGCCAGGCTCTCGACCGCCTTGTCGCCGGGACGCAGCGCGGCGCGGTGGACGAGCTGGAAGCGGTGACCGGTGACGTCGTCCATCAGGCGCGGTCCTGCGGGGGTGTCCAGCTCGGGCTGCGGCGAGAGCTGCGCCACCAGCTCGTGCCGGCCCGGGCCGCTCTCGGAGAAGAAGCCGTCGCCGAGGAGCGGGAGATCCAGCGGGACCGGCGGCGGCTCGCCCGCCGCCCTGGCGGCCAGCAGCAGCTCGTCGCGCCGGCGCGCGGCCTCGGGGTCCTGGACGCAGATCACCTGTCCGGCCGCCACGGCCCGGGCGACGAACTCGCGGACGTGCGGGGTGCGCTCGCTGCCGTAGCTGTCCAGCAGCTCGAGCGGCGCGTCTCCGCCGAGCACCCGGTCGAGCTTCCAGGAGAGGTTGATGCTGTCGCGGATCCCCGCGCACATGCCCTGGCCCAGGAAGGGCGGCGTCTGGTGCGCGGCGTCTCCGGCGATGAGCGCGCGGCCCGCGCGCCAGCGGCGGGCCACCAGCGCATGGAAGCGGTAGACCGCGGCGCGCACCAGGCGCACGGAGGCGGGGTCGATCCAGGCGGAGACGAGCCGGTCCACGTTCTCCGGCCTCATCATCTCCTGCCCGTCCTCTCCCGGACGCAGCATGAACTCGAAGCGGTAGAAGCCGCCGGCGCAGGGCACCAGGGTGGTGGGCCGCGCCGGATCGCAGAACTGGATCGCGCCGCCCGGCATCCGGCCTTCGTCCACGCCCTCGATGTCGACCACCAGCCACGGCTCGTCGAACTCCAGGTCCTCGAGCTCCATTCCGCTCTCGCGGCGCACCAGGCTGTTGGCGCCGTCGCAGCCCACCAGGAAGCGACCGCGCACGGTGGCGGCACCGCCGTCGTCCGGGTCGAGCTCCAGCTCGACGCCGTCCTCGTCCTGGTGCAGGGCGCGCGCCTCTCCGTAGCGGATCTCGACGCCGGGATACGACTCGGCGGATTCGCGCAGGATCCGCTCCAGGCTGGGCTGGTGGAACATGTAGTCCGAGCGCCAGCCCTGGTCGGTGGTCGCGTTGAAGGGGACGTGGAGCAGGACCTCGCGATCCGCGGTCCAGAACTCGGCGAAGTCGGTGGCTCGGGTGATCGGCAGGATCTCCTCGGCCAGGCCCAGGGTCTGGAAGATCCGCATGACCTCGTGGTCGAAGTGGACCGCGCGCGGCAGGGCGTAGACGTCCCGGTCCCGCTCGACCACGCACACGCGGCGACCCGCCCTGCCCAGCAGCCCGGCCAGACACGCTCCGGTCGGGCCGAAGCCGGAGAGCACGACGTCGTACGTCGCCTGGGTCACCCGGTCGCCTCCAGCACCGCCCGCTTCGCCCACTGGTAGTCCGCCTTGCCGTTGGGGGCGCGCTTCACCTGGTCCACGATGTGGATCTCCTTGGGCACCTTGTAGTGCGCCAGGTGCTCCTTGGTGAAGGCGCGGACCGTTTCGCCGTCCACCGCGCCGCCCTCGCGCAGCGAGGCGACCGCGGTGACGCGCTGGCCGAACTTCTCGTCGTTCACGCCCACCACCAGGCAGTCGAGCACCTCGGGGTGCCGCTTCACCGCCTCCTCCACCTCTTCGGGGTAGACCTTCTCGCCGCCGGTGTTGATGCAGTTGGAGCCCCGGCCCAGCAGCGTGAGGGTCCCGTCCGCCTCGATGCGTGCCCAGTCGCCCGGGAACGAGTAGCGGACGCCGTCGATCGTCCTGAAGGTGGCCGCGGACTTCTTCTCGTCCTTGTAGTAGCCGAGCGGCACCATGCCGCCGGCGGCCACCATCCCGGTCTCCTCCGAGCCGGGCTTCACTTCGCGGTCGTCCTCGGTGAAGACCTTCGTCGTGGGCGACATGGCGAACTTCGCGGTCTCGCCCACGTTGCCTCGCGTCGTGATCTGGTTGGCCATGCTGCCTTCGGTGCTGCCCATGGCGTCGACCAGCACGAACTCGCCCCACTCGAGGAGCTTCTCCTTCACCTCGGACGTCCACATCACGCCGGAGGAGACGATCAGCTTGACGGGAGACACGTCGTAGGACTCGCCCCGCTCCTTCGCCTCGCCCAGCGCCCTCAGCATCGGCTTGCTGAAGGCGTCGCCCACGATCACCAGCTGGCTCACCCGCTCGCGCCCGACGGTCTGCCACAGCTCGTGGGCGTCGAAGCTCCGCTCCGTGAGCGCCACGACCTTGCCGCCGGTGCAGTGGGGGATCATCCAGCCGAGCCACTGGCCCGTGCCGTGCATCATCGGGCAGGCGGGCATGGCGACCAGCGCTTCGCCCTTCTCCCACTGGCCCCGGGCCAGCTCCGCGATCGCGTCGACCTCGGGGATCCCGAGTCCGAGGATGGGGAAGCCGAGCTGGATGAAGCCCTGCAGCATGCCGCCCATGTCGTACATGACGCCCTTGGGCATGCCCGTGGTGCCGCCGGTGTAGAGCATGTAGACGTCGTCGGGCGAGCGGGTGATGCGCTTGGCCGGCTCGGCGGCGCCGACGACGTCTTCGTAGCGGACCGCGCCGTCGGGCAGCTCGCCGCCGTCGTCCACGCCGATCCAGAGCTTGACGTCGGGACAGCGATCCATGACCTGCGCGACCCGCTCGCCCAGGCTGGTGTGGAAGACGAGCGCCTCGGAGTCCGAGTTGTCGATCAGGTAGTGGAGCTCGTCGTCCAGATAGCGGTAGTTGATGTTGATGGGGACGTAGCGCTGCTTGAAGGCGGCGAACTGGCTCTCCGCGTACTCGGTTCCGTTGTAGAGGTACAGGCCGAGCTTCGAGTCCGGCGCGAGGCCCGCGTCCGCGAAGACCGAGGCCAGCCGGGCGGAGCGATCGTCGTACTCGCTCCAGGTGCGGCGGGCGTCGCCGCAGACCAGGGCCTCGCGGTCACCGATGGCGTCGGCCAGCGATTCCCAGAGTGTGGCGTAGTGCATCTCCATGGGGGTTCTCCTCGAAGCGGCGGTGGTGAACCCGTGATGATGCACGGATCCGACGGCCGTGGCTATCCGCTCGTGACCTTGTTGCGCTGGCGGCCGAGGTCGATGGCGCCGTCGTCCGTGCGGATGCGGGCCTCGACCACGTCGCCCGGCTTCAGGAAGGCCGGGTTGCGGCCGGCCATCCTGCGGATCAGCCCCTGGCGCCGTCGGGGACTCATCAGCTGGGCCACCATCATCGCCGGCTTCGCCGGAGCCTGGAGCGCGCAGCCGCCCGGCGTGCCGGTGGCGAGGAGGTCGCCGGCCTCCAGGTCCTGGAGGCCGGACAGCTCCGTCAGGGTGGCTGCCGGCCGGTGGACCATGTCGGTGGTCAGCGAGTCCTGCCGCACCTCCCCGTTGACCGAGAGGGTCAGGCGCAGCTCGTCGAAGCGCGCCAGATCGGCCGCATCCACCAGGGTGAGGAAGGGGCCGACCGGTCCGAAGGTCCGATAGCTCTTGCCCTTGTAGAACTGCATCTCCGGAAGCTGCACGTCGCGCGCGGACACGTCGTTCACCAGGACGAGGCCCGCCACCAGCTCGTGCAGGCTGGCTTCCGTCACCTCCAGCGGCCCGTCCACGTCGCGGGCCAGGACCAGACCCAGCTCGACCTCGTAGTCGAGGGCGTGCACGTGGGCGGGGCGCACGATGTCCGTGTCCGCCGCCGCCAGGCAGGACTCCGCCTTGCGGAAGAAGATGTTGAAGGGACTGGACTCCGCGTCCATGCCCGAGTCGCGCATGTGGCTGTGGTAGTTGACGGCCTGGCAGAGGAACTTGCGGTCGGGGGTGACGGGGCAGAGCACCTCGACGTCGGCGAGCTTCAGCAGCGGGTCCGCGTCGGCGGCGGCGCGGGCGCGCGCCGCTCCCTCCAGGACGAAGTCGCGCGTGGAGGGATACTCCCCCTCGATCGCGGCGATGGCGTCGCCGCGCACGACGCCCCAGCGGACCGCGCCGGCGGCGCGGTAGCGGATGGTGTTCAGGGCCATGGGTCTCTCCTCGGTGGGTGGGTCGCTCAGCGCAGCCAGGGGCGGGGCTTCGTGCCCAGAGCCCTCGCGAGCGACGGGAGGGCGGACAGCTTCAGCGTGCCGTCGAGCACGGCCCGCACGACGGCGAGCGGGCTCGGCCGGGGGATGAAGTCGCCGGGCATGTCGACGCCCCACTGCCAGAGGAAGGCGCGATCCATCTCGTGATAGTCGGTCTCCCAGGTGTCGTCGAAGACGTCGCCGTCGGCGTAGTGCTCCACCTCGAAGCCGTCCGGATCCTTCCAGTAGTCGAAGAGCTGGCTGCCCAGGAGATGGCGCGCGATTCCCCAGCTGTGCTTCCAGCCCCCGGCCTTGAGCACCTGCTGACCCTGGCCGAGGGTGTCGATGTCGAGCACCTCGAACGCGCAGTGCAGGTACTCGTCCGCGAGGCCGGTGCCCACGACGAAGGCGTGATGGTCGGCGGGCTGCTTGCCCCGATCGAGACGCATGAATACGAGGAGGGGCGTCCCGTCCCGCGTGCACTGGACGTCGCTCGCGAGCAGGCCCAGGTGGCGCATGTACCAGTCCACCGCCTCCTCGAAGCGGGTGGATCCGATCGCGCAGTGCCCCAGTCGGACGACGGTCGAGGGCTCGAGCGGCGGGCGCTGGGTGACGTTGACCCGCGGCTTGTCCCAGGGCGTGTTGATGGGCAGGGGCTTGCGCCGGGTGGGGAGCTCGGGAAGTCGCTCCTGGCCGTGGATCACGTCGACGACGAAGCCGTGCGGGTCCTCGAGGCGCACACGCTCGCCGCCACCCGGCTCGGAGATCGCCTCCACGCGGCGTCCCGTGCGGGCCGCCAGCGTGTCGAGGTCGTCGCGCGACGTCGCCTCGAATGCCAGGCCGCGGAAGCGGGGCTCCTCGCCGCGGTATGCCACGTAGACGTGGTGGCGCTCGCCCGCGCCGCGCAGGTAGAGGGCGTCGGAGCTGCGCTCGGACACGAAGAGGCCGAAGTCGCGGAAGAAGCGCTCGCTCTGCTCCAGGTCCGGCTTCTCGAACATCACGTAGGCGATGTCGTCGACCCGGATGATCGGCTCGGGCCGCTCGATGCGAACGCTTCCGGGCTCGGCCGGGAGCGGCTCCCGGGCTCTCGCGTTTCCGGGTTCACTCATGGGAGGCCCCCTCGCTCCCGGGCAGGAAGAGCCCGAGCAGCATGTCGATGTGGCGGTCGATGAGCTGCTTCTGGTCCGGGCGCTCGCCGGTCAGCAGCTCGAACTCGGCGGCGTGGGCGTACGGTGTCGCCACGGTCCCGATGACGGCGTAGAGGAGGTGGCCCGGGTGCCAGGCGTCGGCGCCGGTCGTACGTGGCAGCTCCGCGAGCTCGGCGAGGGTCTCGTACATGGGGCGTACGTGATGCTCGACCAGCCAGCGCAGCCGCTCGGTCGACTCGCTCGAGGCGTCCTGCATGAAGCGGTGCAGCTCGGGATGGGAGGCGGCGAAGCGCACGTAGTCGCCGAGCAGGAGGCGCAGCCGGGTGCGCGAGTCCACCCCCTCCAGGCCCGCGATGCGCGCGCTGAACTGCTCGGCGAAGCGCCCGAAGGAGTGGTCCGCGACGGCCCGCCAGAGGAGCTCCTTGGTCTTGAAGTGGTAGGGGAGCGCGGCCAGGGCCACGCCAGCCCGGTCCACGATGGCGCGCGTCGTGGCGCCCTCGAAGCCGCGCTCGGCGAAGACCTGCAGGGCCGCCTCGACGAGCTTCTCGCGCGTCTCGGCGCTGCGCTGCTGGGGGCGGTGGGGAGCTGCGTCCGGCATGGCAAGGTTCTAGTACGAATGTACGTAGAAATCCAATAAAAAAGATCAGATGTACGGTTTTTGTCCAACTGACTGCCAACGAAGGGTTTTCCTGGGGCGAAGAGGAGATCGCCCGGCACCTGGCTCTCAGCTCGCGGGGTCGAGGAGCACCTTCAGGACACCGTCGCGGCGCTGGGCGAAGAGGTGGTAGGCCTCTGCGCCCTCGCTCAGTCCCATGCGGTGGGTGAAGACGAAGTCCGGGGCCAGGCGGCCTTCGCGCACCAGCGGTAGAAGCGGAGCCCAGAAGAGCGGGATCGGGCAGATCCCGATGCGGAAGGTGATGTTCTTCATCAGGGCGAGGGCCATCGGGAAGGGGAAGTCGAGCCGCACGTTGACGCCTACCACGCTCACGATCCCGCCGCGGCGCACGTGGCCGATGGCCGCCTGGATGCTCGCGTCGGCGCCGACCGCCTCGATCACCGCGTGGGGTCCCAGCCCGCCGGTTGCGTCGAGGAGCTGCTGGCCGAGGGGATCCGCCGAGACGTCGACCGGGATGGCCCCCAGGCCGGCAGCCGCTGCGAGCCGCTCGGCGACGCTGTCGAGGGCGAAGATCCGCGCCGGCGAGAAGAGCCCCGCTGCCAGGATCGCCATCAGCCCGACGGGACCGCAGCCGATCACGGCCACGTCCTGGCCCGGCTGGATCTCCGCCCCCACCGCACCGAAGTAGCCCGTCGGCAGGATGTCGGTGAGCAGCACCGCCTGCTCGGCCGTGATGCCTTCGGGAATCGCGCAGAGGTTGGCGTCGGCCTTGGGTACCGCCAGCGCCTCTGCCTGGCCGCCCGGCAGACCCTGGTTGACGCCGAACACCATGGCGGGCGCGGTTTCGCAGGCCGCCACGTTCCCCGTGCGGCACGGTCCGCACTCCGCGCAGCCCACCACCCCGGACACCAGCACCCGGTCGCCGCTGCGGAAGCGGCGCACGCCGCTCCCGACCTCGACGATCTCGCCGATCGCCTCGTGTCCGACGCCGTAGCCGGTCTCGGAGCTCATGTGCCCGTGGTAGAGGTGCAGGTCCGAGCCGCAGATCGCCGCTCGCTCGATCCGGATCACGGCGCCGTCGACGTCGGGGGGCGAGGGGTCGGGGAGCGTGTCGCAGCGGATGTCTTCGGGGCCGTGGTAGACGAGGGCTCGCATGCGGGGGACGTTACCACCGGCCCGGGCGGCTTGCGGCGAAAGCAAGCGTTGGCCTGGGCCGCCTGCGGCGAAAGCAAGCGTTGACCTGGGCCGCCTGCGGCGGATGCGGCACGCTTCCGGTTCCACATCCGCCAACCCACCCCCGAGGTCCCATGAAGATCGGTCTCGTTCCCGTCAATGTCGGCGTTGGATCCGTCGACAACATCGTCGCCCTCGCCCGGAAGGCGGAGGCCGTCGGTGTCGAATCGCTGTGGACGTTCGAGCACGTGATCGTGCCGCTGGACTACGCGTCGAAGTACCCCTACAGCCCCTCCGGCAAGATGGGTGCGCAGCCGGAGACCAACTTCGTCGATCCGCTGATCGCCCTGGCCGTGGTCGCCGCCAACACCGAGAGGGTCAAGCTGGCTACCGGGGTCAACATCCTCTCCCAGGCCAACCCGCTGCTGCTGGCCAAGCAGGCGGCCAGCCTCGACTTCGTCTCCAGGGGTCGCTTCATGCTGGGTGTCGGGATCGGCTGGCTCGAGGAGGAGTTCGCGGCGATGGGAACGCCCTTCGAGCGGCGCGGCGCGCGCTTCGACGACTACGTGCAGGCCATGCGCAAGGTGTGGAGCGGCGAGGTGGTCGAGCACGAGAGCGACTTCCTGCACTGGACCGGCTTCAAGAGCCATCCGCTCCCCGAGAACCTCCCCGTGATCATCGGAGGCTCGAAAGGCAAGGCCTTCCAGCGTGTGGCCCGCTACGGCGACGGGTACTTCGCGCCCAATGCGGGCGTCGAGGGGATGCAGGAGCTCGTCGAGCAGCTCTCCAAGGCCTGCGCCGAGGCGGGCCGCGATCCCGCCGAGATCGAGATCAGCGGCATGTGGCTGGGATTCCACGAAGGGGTGGACGCGATCGCACGCTACGCCGACCTGGGTGTGGAGCGCCTGGTCGTGCCGCTTCCCGCTCTGGGCGGAAATCCGGTGGAGTCCCTCGACCGGCTCGCGGACGAGGTGATCGCGAAGCAGTAGCTAGGCCATCGCCGTGCGTGCGCCGTCCAGCACCTCGCGCCCGAAGTCGCTGAGCTCGGCGTGGCCGTCCACGGTCGAGAGCCCCTCGGCGAAGAGCCTGGCCAGCTCCTCCAGGTCGCTCTTGGCCTGGCGGCGCTGGTCCGCCGCCAGGCATTCGCTCGCCAGCAGGAGCCGCGTGGCGCGGTGCATGCGCGCCAGGACGTAGGTGGCGTGGTAGATGCCCCCGAGCGGACGGGGCTCGCGGCGCAGGGGCGACGGGTGTCGCTCTGCGGGGTTCTGCACGATCGGATCGTCGGCCGCGAGGCCGAAGAGGAGGTTGTGGGTGCTCTCGTGGACCAGCGCCTGCGCGGCCGAGAGGGCGGTCTCGTGGCTGCGCGCGTTGAGGAGGACTCCCCCCCACAGGAAGAGGGCCGAGGCCCCGTCGAAGATCTCACGGGCACCCTGGGGCGGTCCCACGGCGAAGACGACCTCGCGGACCAGGGCGCGCACCTCCGCCGCACCGTCCGGGTCCGCCCGCTCGAGCAGCTCCAGCCCCTCCTCCACCCGCTCGCGGCAGGCGGCGGCCTCCTCGGCCGTGGGCGGGTGGATCGGAAACGAGACGCTGGGATCCCAGTCGACGATGCGCCGGCAGCGCGCCGCAGCGCGATCGACCTCCGGGTCGACCAGGGACGAGAACGAGATCCCGGGTGCCAGCGGTGCCAGGTCGATCAGCTCGTCGAGGAGGTGGGCGGCCTCTTCCAGGTCGCCCGACTCGACGGCCGGAACGAGCTCGCCGTAGATCGCGAACGCCTGGAACCCGACCGGCCCGTCGTCCAGGCGGGCGAAGAAGGCCGCCATGCCCTCGCGATCGGGCCTGAGCCGACTGCCCGCGGCCTCGAGCACGTGGTGGAGGCTCTCGGCCAGGCGCTCGCGGACGCGGCGGTCGAGGGCGCGTGCGCGCGCCGCGCTCGGCTCGAAGGAGGGCGAGGGAAGCGAGGGAGGTGTGGGTGCCGCGCTCAGCGTTCAGGCTACGCGCGGGCGTCGCGCTCGACACCCGACAGGGTCGCCGGCTGTCCCGGCGGCGAGGGCTTGTCGGACACCATCGCCTGCGACAGCGAGGCGCCGGCCTGCGTCGGGTTTCGGGCCAGTGCGGCGGCCGGCGATCCCGCCGGCTTGGTGCTGAGCATGGCTGCGCTGGCGCGGTCGAAGCCGAGCAGGCGGCTTCGGTCGAGTCGGACGGGCTCGTGCATCGCCTGGTCCCCCCAGTAGAAGTGGCGAGAGGCTATGGGGCGGCTGTGGGGGTGTCAATGTATGGTGGCTCCATGATCCGCTTCGTCATGACCGCGGGCCACGAGTACACGGTGCGCGGTCTCCAGAAGTCGAAGCGGGCCCCGCGCTGCGAGGCGCTCAGCTACGACCGGCTCTTCTCCGCCCACAGGCTGCCCCGGGCCGTCTACGTCTTCACCGACTTCGACCGGCTGGGCGCCTGGGATCTGGAGCTGGCGTCGCTGGTCGCGAAGCGTCTCGTCGAGAAGGGGGTGCCGGTCCTGAACCAGCCGGCGCGCACCCGCACGCGCTGGGGACTCCTGCGGGCCCTGCACGAGGCGGGGATCAACGAGTTCAACGCCTACCGGGTCGAAGAGCGCGTGGTGCCGGAGCGCTGGCCGGTCTTCATCCGGCGCGAGTCCGGACACCGCAAGCCCTTCTCCGAGCTCCTCCACGATCCGGACGCGGTCGCGCGCGCCGTGGAGGAGGCGATTGCGGGCGGCCTGCCCGAGTCCCAGATCCTGATCGTCGAGTACGCCGGTCAGGAGGCTCGGCCGGGCGTCTTCCGCAAGCTGGCCGAGTGCAGGGTGGGCGATGTCTACACGGCGCAGCCCATCGTCCACCAGGACCACTGGCTGGTGAAGCACGGAAAGCTCGGTGTGGCTTCGCCGGACCTGTACGAGGAAGAGCTCGAGATCCTTCAGGACAACCGCTACGCGGAGGCCATCGCGCCGGCCTTCGAGGTCGCGGGCCTCGAGTACGGACGCGCGGACTTCGGGCTGGTGGACGGTCGCGTCCAGGTCTGGGAGATCAACAGCAACCCGGTCGTGTCCCACGGCGGCGATCACCCGGTGGAGCTCCGGCGCGAGAGTCAGGACGTGGCCTGGGACGCGCTGGTCGCAGCCGTGGCTCGCCTGGCCGAACGGGCGCCGTCCGGGCCCCCCGTGGAGCTCACCGACAAGCGCCTGCGCCGCAACCAGGCAGGCCCGCTCCGCCGCGCCCGCTCGCGTTTCGTCCCCTGAGTCCGGGTCGCGCGATATGATGGCCCTGCCCACGTCCCGAGAGGTCCCCACCATGCGCCGCTCGTTCCTGCACCCGCTGCTGCTCTTCTGCGTCCTGGCCTCCGGCTCTCCCGC
>JANQFA010000008.1 GCA_028278065.1 Myxococcota bacterium | reverse complement strand
GGAGTTCGGGCGCGAAGCCAACACGATCGGCTCCAAGGGCGGCGACGCGCCGGTGGCCCATCGGGTCGTCGAGCTCAAGACCGAGCTCGAGCGCGTGCGCGAGCAGGTCCAGAACGTTGAGTGACGGCGCCGCCGAGCGCGCGCGCCTGCTCAACATCGGCTACGGGAACCTGGTGTCCGCCGCCCGGGTGGTTGCCATCGTCTCGCCCCAGTCGGCGCCGATGCGCCGGCTCCGCGAGGAGGCGGGCGCGCGCGGCAAGCTGGTCGACGCCACCCAGGGGCGCCGCACGCGCTCGATCCTGGTGACCGACAGCGATCACGTGATCCTCTCGGCCCTGAACCCGGAGACCGTGGCGGGACGCCTGGAGCCCGACGAACCGGAAGAGGGCGACGCAGGCGGAGGGGCGCGGTGAAGCGACGCGGCTTTCCGGTGGTGGTTTCGGCTCCGTCCGGGACCGGGAAGACCTCGCTCTGCCGGGCCCTGGTAGAGCGCGATCCCGAGATCGTGAACTCGGTCTCGCACACGACGCGTCCGCCGCGGGCCGGGGAGAAGGACGGCGTCCACTACCACTTCGTCTCGACGGCGCAGTTCAACGAGCTCGAAGCCGGAGGCGTCTTCCTCGAGTGGGCCGAGTACGGGGGCAACCTCTACGGGACGAGCGCCCGCGAGCTGGATGCGGCTCTCGACCGGGGCACGGACGTGCTGCTCGAGATCGAGGTGCAGGGTGCCGCACAGATCCGCGAGCGTCGCCGCGACGCCCGGCTGCTGTTCCTGCTGCCTCCCTCGCTCGAGGAGCTCGAACGGCGCCTGCGGGGCCGGGGCACCGATGACGACGAGGTGGTCGAGCGGCGCCTCACCATCGCCCGACGCGAGCTGGAGGCGGTGTCGCTCTTCGACTACGTCGTGGTGAACGACGACCTGGAGATGGCCACCGCCGCCGTCTGCGACATCCTGCGGGCGGAGCGCGCCGGCGACGCCCGTCCGACCCTGGCCCGCCACGGTCGCGAGGCGGTCCGGGCGCGTCTCGGCCCGGATTGGGGTGTCGGTTAGACTCCAGGTCGGATGTTCCGCTTCAACGACATCCTCGACCGGATCCTCGAGTACGACCCGCAGGCCGACGTACAGCTCCTGCAGCGGGCCTACGTGTACTCGGCCAAGGTTCACGAGGGGCAGGAGCGCCTCTCGGGCGAACCCTACCTCGTCCATCCGCTCGAGGTCGCGGGCATCCTCGCGGAGATGCGCCTCGACGCGGTGACCCTGTCGGCGGGCCTGCTCCACGACACCCTGGAGGACACCCTCACCACGCTGGAGGAGCTGGAGCGGCTCTTCGGGGCCGAGGTGGCCTTTCTGGTCGACGGCCTCACCAAGATCGCCAAGATCGAGTTCAAGTCGGCGCGCGAACGTCAGGCCGAGAACTTCCGCAAGATGCTCCTCGCGATGTCGAAGGACATCCGCATCCTGCTCATCAAGCTGGCCGATCGTCTCCACAACATGCGCACGCTCAAGTTCATGCGCGAGGACGCGGCCCGCCGCGTTGCCGACGAGACCCTGGAGATCTACGTGCCCCTGGCCCACCGTCTGGGCATCCACTGGATGAAGCAGGAGCTCGAGGATCTGGCCTTCCGCACCTTGCATCCCCAGGTGGTGGAGGATCTCGAGAGGCAGCTCACCCTCTCCCGGAAGGAGCGCGAGGAGTACATCGAAGAGGTGATCGGAGTGCTCTCCGCGCGCCTCGCCGAGGCCGAGGTTCGCGCCGAGATCTCGGGTCGGATCAAGGACATGGCCTCGATCCACCGGAAGATGCAGACCCAGGGCGTCACGCTCGAGCAGATCTACGACGTGATCGCGTTCCGCATGGTGGTGGACGGGCCCAAGGCGCTGGTCTACTCCGCGCTGGGCGTGGTGCACGATCTGTGGCGGCCGGTGCCCGGCCGCTTCAAGGACTGGGTCGCCCTGCCCAAGAGCAACGGCTACCAGTCGCTTCACACCACGGTGATCGGGCCCTACGGCGAGCGGATGGAGATCCAGATCCGCACTCGGGAGATGCACCGCCAGGCGGAGTTCGGGATCGCCGCGCACTGGAAGTACAAGGAAGGGCAGATCTCGGGCGACTCGGAGGATGCGCAGCGCTTCGCCTGGCTGCGCCAGCTGCTGGAGTGGCAGCGCGACCTGCAGGACCCGCACGAGTTCCTCGACACGGTCAAGGTGGACCTCTTCCCCGACGAGGTCTTCGTGTTCACGCCCACCGGGGACGTCATCACCCTGCCGCGCAACGCCACGCCGGTCGACTTCGCCTACGCCATCCACACCGAGGTCGGCGCCCACTGCGCGGGGGCGCGGGTGAACGGGCGCCAGGTTCCCCTGCGCCACGTCCTCCAGAACGGCGACACCGTCGAGATCCAGACCAGCAAGAGCCAGCATCCGCGCAAGGACTGGCTCGATTTCGTGGCCTCGGGCAAGGCGCGCAGCCGGATCCGCCATGCGATCCGCGCCGCCGAGCAGGAGCGGAGCCGGGAGCTGGGGCGACAGATCCTGGAGCGCGAGCTGCGCCGCGCGGGTCTCAATCTGGCCAAGCTCGTCTCGGACGGCGAGGTGGAGCGGGTGGCGCGCTCGGACGCGCGCGGCTCCGTGGACGAGCTCTTCTCGCGAATCGGCTATGGGCGCCTCCAGGCGTCCCACGTGGTCCAGAAGCTGGATCCGAACGCGCGGCCCGAGCCCGAGCCCAAGCCGCGTCGGCGCAGCTTCTTCCGCCGCGAGCAGAAGCAGCCGGCCACCGGCGGCGGAATCCGGGTTTCGGGGCTGGGCGACGTGCTGGTCCGCTTCGCCCGCTGCTGCAGTCCGATCCCCGGCGACGAGGTGATCGGCTTCATCACCCGCGGCCGCGGCGTGACCGTGCACGTGAAGGACTGCAGCAAGGTCTTCGAGCTGGATCCCGAGCGCAGGGTCGAGGTGGAGTGGGAGAGCGATGCCGGCCAGGCGCGCCGCATCAAGATGCGCGTGCACTCCCTCGACAAGCCCGGGCTCCTGGCGGTGGTGACCAACACCATCTCCGAGGCCGGGATCAACATCGAAGGCGCCCGGGTCACCACCACCCGCGACCAGAAGGCCCTCCAGACCTTCGATCTGGCGGTCTCCGACCTGGCCACCCTCAACACCGTCATGAAGCAGATCGGGCGGATCAAGGGCGTCCTCTCGGTCGAGCGTCTGCGATCGTGAGCGCGACGCTCAGCGCCTGTGTCATCGCCTGCAACGAGGAGCGCGACCTGCCGCGTTGCCTGGCCTCGCTCGCCTTCGCCGACGAGGTGGTGGTCGTCGTCGACGAGCGCAGCGCGGACCGCACCGAGGCCCTGGCGCGGGAGGCGGGCGCGCGGGTCTTCGTGCACCCCTACGAGGGCAACATCGAGCAGAAGAACTTCGCTCTCGACCAGGCCCTCGGTGACTGGGTCTTGGCCGTGGACGCGGACGAGGCGGTCAGCGAGCCGCTGCGCGAGCGGGTACGGCGGGTGCTGGCGGCGGAAGACCGGCGCGCGGGCTACGAGCTGGACCGGCTCACCTGGCACCTGGGTCGCTGGATCCGGCACGGGGACTTCCACCCGGACTGGCAGCTCCGGCTCTTCCGCAGGGAAGCGGGCCGCTGGGGCGGGACCAATCCGCACGGACGGATGCGCGTCGCGGGTCCCGTCGGGCGACTGGAGGGCGCGCTCGAGCACTACAGCTACGCCGACCTGGCCGACCAGGTGGCGCGTATCCAGGACTTCAGCCGAATCCAGGCGCGCGCGCTGCACGCCGACGGCCGCCGCGCGGGGGTGTCGGATTGGCTGCTGCGCCCGCCGGCGCGCTTCCTGCGCGGCTTCGTGCTCAAGGGCGGCTTCCGCGACGGCTTCCCGGGCTTCGCCATCGCCGCCGCTTCCGCGTTCCACGTCTTCCTGAAGTACGCGACGCTCTGGGAGCTGGAACGGGCGGGCGCGGATCCCGGCGCGGCGATTCCCTCGGGCAAGGTGGCGCGCGCCGCACCGCCTCTCGCAGCCGAGCCGGAGGCCCCGCGGCGACGCCCGTGAGGATCGTGCAGATCACCAGCGACTGGAAGTGGACCGGTCCGGCCGAGCCCATGCTGCGCCTGGCCGATGGACTGGCCGCGCGCGGGCACGACGTGGCGCTGGCGTGCCCCGAGGCGCCGGTCGGGCGCGAGGGCGTGGCGGCCCATGCCCGCGCCGCGGGGCGCGAGCCGGCGCTCCTCCTCGAACGCGGACGCGGCGTGCACCCGTGGCGCGATCGCCGCGACGCCCACCGCCTGGCCCGCTTCCTCGCCGACGGCGACTTCGATCTGGCGCACGCCTGGCACAGCCGCGACCACGCGCTGCTGCTGTGCGCGCGACACGCAAGCCCTCTGCTGCGGCGCCTCCCGCACGGCGGCGGTCTGCCGGGGGGCGCCCGACACGGCGGCCGTCTGCCGGGGGACGCCCGACACGGCGGCCGTCTGCCCGGGCATGCCCGACGCGGCGGCCGTCTGCCTGGGCATGCCCGACGCGACCACGCGCCGCGCATCGTGCGCTCACTGGCCAGCGCCGAACCCCTCTCGGCCGCGCCCTGGAATCGCTGGCTCTTCGGACCCGGCTGCGACGGTCTCTGGTGCGTGTCGCCGGGGGCGGCGCAGCGCAACGCGAATGTCCGGGGCGGCCGACCCTGCGCGGGAGGGTTCGGGGCCGTGGACGTCGAGCGCTTCCAACCGGCACCGGCGGATCCCGGCGTGCGCAAGGAGCTGGGGCTCGATCCGGAGGACCGGGTCGTGGGCATCGTGGCCCGGGCCCAGCGCCACCGGCGCTTCGAGCTGCTCCTCGAGGCGGCGCGGAGGCTCTTCGAGCGGGACGTGCGCGCACGGCTCCTGGTGGTGGGTCGCGGAACCCACCGCGCCGACGTCGCCGAGGAGCCGGCCCGACGTCTCGGGCTCGGCGACCGGGTCGTCTTCGCCGGCTACCGGAAAGGCGACTACGCGGACGTGCTGCGCGCCATCGACGTGTTCACCCTGCTGGTGCCCGGATCCGACGGCACCTGTCGGGCCGTCCTCGAGGCGGCGGCGTGCGGCATCCCGGCGGTCACCCTGGGCCGCGGCGCCCTGCCCGAGATCGTCGTGGACGGCGAGACCGGGTTCGTGGTGGAGGAGGATCCCGACGCCCTGGCCGGAGCCTGGGCACGCCTGCTCGGCGACCGCGCACGGGCTGCCGAGCTGGGAACCGCCGCGCGGCGGCGCGCCGAGAGCCTCTTCGCTCCGGAGCGCATGGCAGAGGGCGTCGAGACCCTCTACCGGCGCGTGCTGGAGGTACCGTGAGCGAGCCGACGTTCGTCCCGGGCAGGCTGTGTCTGTTCGGCGAGCACGCGGACTGGGCCGCGGAGCACCGCGCCACCCACCCGCACATCGCTCCGGGCGCGTGCCTGGTGACCGGCACCGACGCGGGGCTCCACGCCGAGTTCGAGCCCGGCGGAGACGAGCTGGTGATCGAGGCGGTTCTCGCCGACGGAACTCGACATGGGCCGGAGCGGATCCCCGCGGCGCCTGCCGCCCTCGACGCCGTCGCCCGAGCCGGAGGCTTCTTCAGCTACGCGGCGGGCGTCGCCGCCGAGGTGCTGGCGCGTCACCCGGTGGAGGGGCTCGCGCTCTCGATCCGGGCCGACCTCCCCGTCGGGCGCGGGCTCTCGTCGTCCGCGGCCGTCTGTGTCCTGATCGCACGGGCCTTCGACCGCGCCCACTCCCTGGGCCTCTCGACCCGAGACGAGATGGAGCTGGCCTACGCAGGAGAGCGTCGCACGGGCTCCGAGTGTGGCCGCATGGACCAGATCTGCGCCTACGGCAGGCGCCCGACCCTGCTCCGCTTCGACGGTCCGGAGCTCGAGGTGGAGGAGCTGGTTCCGGGCGGAGCGATTCCCGTGCTCGTGGTGGACCTGCGGCGCGGCAAGGACACCCGGCGCATCCTGCGCGACCTGAACGCCTGCTTCCCCGACACCCCGGGGCCGGTGGCCGCCGACGTCCGCGAGGCGCTCGGCGCGCACAACCTCGAGCTGGTCGGCCGCGCGAAGAGCGCCATCGAGGGGGGTGACGCCCGCACCCTCGGCGCCCTGATGAGCGAGGCCCAGGCCCTCTTCGACGCCATGATCGCTCCAGCCTGTCCGGAGGAGCTGACCGCCCCCCGCCTCCACGAGGTGTTGGACCACCCCGCCGTGGCCGAGCTGGCCTGGGGCGGGAAGGGTGTCGGCTCCCAGGGCGACGGCTGTGCCCAGCTGGTCGCGCGCGGGCCCGAGGAGCGCGAGGCCCTGGCCGAGCGCCTGACCCGGGAGCTCGAGGTGGCCTGCTTCCCGGTCACCCTGGGGCCGGTCGAGGAGACGGCGTCCGCGGCGCCCGGGCCGCTCCCGGGCCGCTTGGGCTGAGGCGGCTACTCGACGCCGCGCTCGAGGCGCCAGACGAAGTGCTGGGCCAGCAGGCTCTCGGCGAAGTCCGGCACCGTGTAGCGGAACTTGTAGCGGGCGCCCTTGCCGCAGAGGCGCCCGAGCTTCGAGAGCAGCGCCTGCTTCCCGAACGAGGCTCGCGCCTCGACGCGGAAGCCCGCGCGCGCGAAGATGCGCTCGAGCTTCTTCCTGACGAAGAAGCGGTAGTGGTAGCCCTCCTGCTTGGGCTCGTGCCCCGTGACGGCGCGCCAGCGGTAGGTGAGGTGCGCGACGTTCGGTGTCGTCATCACGAGCCAGCCGCCGGGTCGGATCACCCGTGCCAGCTCGTCGACCAGCGCTTCGGCCTCGACGATGTGCTCGATCACCTCGATGAGCGACGCGCCGTCGAGGGAGGCGTCGCGGAAGGGAAGGGGGCGCCGCAGGTCGACCACCAGGGACGCGCGCCCCGTCGCCCGGCAGGCGCGTGCGTTGTTGATCTGGACGTCGGCGCCCGCGCCGTCCAGCCCGCGCTCGGAGGCCAGCTCGAGGAACTCCGCCTGGCCGCAGCCCAGGTCGATCCAGCGGCCGCCCTTGCCGGGGAGCAGTCCCGCCGCATGGGTGTACCAGGCACGTTGCGGATCCCGGGGACGACGCGTCGGATCGATCACGGCGACGTGCGAAGCTACCACAGGCGCCGCGCCCGGCGAGGCGCGATCCCCGGCCCGCTCAGCCACCCTGCAGCGAGACGAGCTCCCGGTAGAGGCCGTCGTGGGCCAGGAGCTCCTCGTGGGTGCCGATGCGCTCGATCCGGCCGTTCTCGAGGACGACGATCTTGTCGGCGTGACGGATCGTGGAGAGCCGGTGGGCGATGATGAAGACGGTGCGGCCTTCCAGCAGGCGGTCGATCGCCTCGCGGACGAAGCGCTCGCTCTTGGCGTCGAGGGCGCTGGTGGCTTCGTCGAAGATGAGGATGTCCGGGTTCTTGAGAATGGCGCGGGCGATGGTGATGCGCTGACGCTGACCGCCCGAGAGCTTCACGCCCTGCTCGCCCACCTCGGTGTGCCATCCGGCGGCGAGCTGGTCGACGAACTCGTCGACGTGGGCGGTCTTCGCGGCGGCGCGGATCTCCTCGTCGGGTGCCTCCGGGCGCGCGTAGGAGATGTTGTCCCATATGCTGCCCGAGAAGAGGAACGGCTCCTGGGTGACCACCGCGACGCGCTCCAGGAAGCTCGTGCGTTCGATGCGCCGGAGGTCGACACCGTCCACCTCGATCGCACCCTCCACCGGGTCGTAGAAGCGCAGCAGCAGGTCGGCCAGGGTCGTCTTTCCAGCGCCGGTGCGCCCCACCAGGGCCACCACCTCGCCCGCGCGCGCCTCGAGGTCCACGTGACGAAGGACCGGCTCCTCGGCGTAGGCGAACGACACGTCCCGCAGCCGCACCCCCTGGCGCAGACCCTCGAAGGGGACCGCGTCGGATGCCTCCACCACGCCCAGGGGCTCGTCGATCAGCTCGAGGAACCGCTCCATCGAGGGCAGTGCGTCCATCAGCGCGTTCCAGCCCTTGCCGAGGTCCTTGGTCGGGCGGTAGGTCGTCTGCAGGATCGCCAGGAACGCGACGACGTCGCCCTGGCTGAGCCCCCACAGGCCCCGCTCGACCATCGCGAAGCCGATGCCGAGTCCGGCCAGGGCGATGGCATTGTTCATCAGCTCGAGGGTGGAACGCGAGGCCACCCGGTTGGTCTCGACGCGCATGTTGCGGCGGAAGTAGCGCCAGTTCTCGGCCGAGAAGGCACGCTCCTCGTGCTGCTCCGCGCGGAACGCCTTGATGGTCTTGATTCCGGAGAGGATGTCGACCAGGCGCTGCGTGACCTCGCCCATGGTCTCCTGCCTGCGCTTGGCCCGCTTGCGGATGCGGCGGCCGAAGAAGGCGATCACCGCCACGACGGGGGGCGCCACGGCGAGCGTCGCGAGCGAGAGCTGCCACGAGAGGGTGAGGAGTGCCGAGGTCCCCACGGCGATGGCGAGCACGCCGGGGACCACGTCCGAGAGCGCGATGCCCAGGGCGTTCTGGACGCGCCCGGCGTCGTTCATCACCCGGGTGAGCGCGTCGCCGCGGCGCATGCCGTGGTGGAAGCGCAGCGGGAGGTGCAGGAGCTTGGCGCAGAGGTCTCGCTGGATGTCGACCAGGATGCGACCCGAGACGTAGCGCTCCAGGTAGCCCTTTCCGAAGGCCATCAGCGCGGTCACCACCACGAGGACGCCACCCACCCGCAGCACGCTGGCCACGTCCGCCCGGGTCGCCCCGACCCAGCCCGCCAGGAGCGCGGCCCCCGGGATGGGCAGGTCGGCGTACGGCTCCGGTCCGGCGGCACCGGTCATCCCGTCCAGGACCGGCTTCAGGAGCGACACCAGGCCGACCTTGGAGAGCTGGAAGACGAGGCCGGCGACCAGCGCGAGCGCCAGCAGGCCCAGGTAGGGCCTCACATAGGCGAGGAGCCGAAAGAACGGGCTTCGCGCCGTCTCCGCCGGGCTGGCCGAAGGGCTCGTCATCGCAGGTGTCTCCGGGGGACTCGCAGGTGTCGCCAGGGGGACCGCGCGGGTGGGCGCTCGGGGCCGCGCTCGGCTCCGAGGCTACCCCAGGTCCGCGCCGATCCGCTCTCCGGCGCGCCAGCCGAGCAGGATGTCGCCTTCGACGCCCAGGCCGGCCACGGCGGCGCGGGGCAGGGCGTAGACGGGCGGCCGCGAGGAGATGCGGACCTCGACGTCGGCCGGCCAGGCGGCTGCGCGGGGCGGGTCCTCGAGGACGGCGTCGTCGTCCCACTGCGGTGTCTCGACGGGGCGGCTCACGAGACGCTCGTCGCTGAAGGGCATCAGGTCGCGCACGGTGGCCTCGATCGCCGCGTCCGCCGCCGGCCCGGCGGCGATGTCACAGGCGGCGGTAGCCACCACGTCCACGGCGTCGCTGGAGCCTGCGGCGGGATGGACGGAGATCGAGATGGCGTTGGCCCCGTCGATCGGCACGGCGGGGTCGGCGACGTGGATCACGCGCCGCGCCATCCCTTCCGGGACCACGTCGGCCCGGGTGTGCAGGTGCATGGCGCGGCGTCGGCGTCGCGGCTCGGCCGCATCGAGCATGGCCGGGACCGGGGCGTCGTTGGCGCGAAAGAAGCGGGTGAGGGTCCCGAACGGGGCGTTCACCACCAGCGCCCGGCCCAGCCACAGCTCGGTGCTGCGCGCCGGTGCGATGCCGGGCTCGCCCTCGGCCGAGATCAGCTCGAAGCCCCCGGGCAGTGCGCGGAACTCGCCGTGCAGCGCCCGCACCCGCGCGCGCAGCAGCCCGCGCAGGGTGGTCTCGGAGGAAGGGAAGGCATGCGCCCCGTCCAGCACCGCACCCAGCAGGCGCGCGCGCGCCTCGGGACCCGGGTCCATCGTGTCCAGGTTGGACAGTGCCCGCAGCTGGGCCTCGAAGAAGGGCGCCAGCTCGGGCGGTGCCGCAGCGGCCTCCGCGGGCATCCCGCGCGCGTGGCGCGTGGGGGTGCCCGAGCTGCGGCCGAGACGGCGCAGGCCGCCGGTACGCACCACGGGCGAGGCGAGCATGGCGTCGTGCTCCGCGGCCGCGGCCCGCTGCAGGGCGCGCAGCAGCGGCTGCACCGTGTCCGGCTTGGCAAGGCCCCAGCCCACCAGCTCCTCGGCGGTGCGCGCGGCGGCCCCCACGTCGAGACGCGCGTCCGGCATGACCACCTGGAAGGTGATCGGATCCGGCTCCAGCCGGCGCAGGTCGATGAGCGGTACCGCCAGATCGCGCAGGACCTCGCCCAGCACGCCGCCGCCGGCCGCGCCGGTCAGCACGAAGGGCTCGCGCACCGGGTCGAAGGCCCGCGTGCTCCGCTCCTCCTCGACGACCAGGACCCGCTTGCCCCCCAGGCACAGGTGCGCGGCGGTGACCAGGCCCGGCAGCGCCCCGCCCAGCACGACCGCGTCCCAACGGCGCGCCCGCAGGTGGCTGCGTCCCGAGGAGGGCAGCTCGGGCATCAGTCGCCGGCGGCGCCCGGCTCGAACGCGAGCGCCGGGTCGCCGTCGCCTCGCCGCTCCACGACCCCGATGCGGTGCGGGCGCTCCCCCAGGGCGCGCAGCCGGTCGCAGATCTCCTCGTCGGACTCCTGTGGTACGAAGAGGACGAGGCCGATTCCGCAGTTGAAGACGCGCAGCATCTCGTCCTCGGCGACCTCCTTCTGACGCTGGATCCACCCGAAGATGGGGGGGCGCGGCCAGCTCTGCGGATCGACGCGGGCCATCAGGCCGTCGGGTAGGATGCGCGGCAGGTTGCCTTCGAAGCCCCCACCGGTGACGTGGACGATCCCGTGCACGTCGAAGTCGCGCAGCAGATTGAGTACGGGCTTCACGTAGATGCGGGTGGGCGTCAGCAGGGCGCTGGCCAGGCTGGTGTTGAGCTCGTCGATCTCGTCGAACAGGCCGAAGCGACCCGCCTCGAGGCCTTCGTCCACCACCGCGCGCACCAGCGAGTAGCCGTTGCTGTGCAGACCGCCCGAGCCGACTCCGATCACCGCGTCGCCGCCCCGGATCGCCGAGCCGTCCAGCACCTTGTCGCGCTCGCAGACGCCGACCCCGAAGCCCACCAGCTCCACCTCGCCCTTGGGGTAGACGCCGGGCATGGTGGCGGTTTCTCCGCCGAGCAGCGCGCAGCCCGCCCGCTTGCATCCCTCGGCGACACCTCGAAGGGTCGATGCGGCGATCTCGGGATCCTGCTCGCCCATCGCCAGGTAGTCGAGGAAGACGAGGGGCTCGGCGCCCTGGACCACCAGGTCGTTCACGACCATGGCCACGCAGTCGATGCCCACGGTGTCGTAGCGTCCGATCTTGGCGGCCAGGAGCAGCTTGGTGCCCACGCCGTCGGCACCGGCCACCAGGACCGGCTCCCGATAGCGTTCCGGCGTCTTGAAGAGGCCGGCGAAGCCGCCGATGTTGGAGAGCACCTCCGGCCGGAAGGTGCTGCGGGCGATCTCCTTGATCTCGGAGACGAACCCCTCGTCGGAGTCGAGGTCGACGCCGGCCTGGGCGTACGCCGGCGCGCTGGAATCGGGATCGGACGACTTCGCGGGGCTCACGGACGATGGATACGGGAAGCGCCGGCCCGCTGTCAAATCGGCTAATTTGGCCGGAGTGAGGATCTCCGTCGTCATTCCCACCCTCGACGAGGCCTCCCGGGTCCAGGCTGCCGTTCAGAGCGCCCGCTCCGCCGACTGCGAGGTGGTCGTGGCCGACGGCGGCAGCCGCGACGAGACCGTGTCTCTCGCCGACGCGGCGGGCGCGCGCGTCGTCGTGTCCGAGCCGGGACGGGCCCGTCAGCTGCGTGCGGGCGTGGCGGAGGCCGGCGGCGACGTGCTGCTCTTCCTGCACGCCGATACACGGCTTCCCCAGGGCTGGCGTCGCGCGGTCGAGGGGGCCCTCCTCGATCCGGCCGTGGCGGGGGGCGCCTTCTCGCTGCGCTTCGCGGGCGCCGGTCCCGCACTGCGCTTCCTCGAGTTCGGAGTGCGCTGGCGCAATCGGCTCTTCCGCCTGCCCTATGGCGATCAGGCGATCTTCGTACACCGCAGTGTCCTCGACATGATCGGCGGCATCCCAGAGACGCCGTTCATGGAGGATCTCGATCTGGTTCAGCGCATGAAGCGCCACGGGCGCCTGGTCATCCTGCCCGAGGCGGTCGAGACCTCGGCTCGACGCTACGAGAGAGGCGCCCTGCGCCACATGCTCCGCAACTGGGCCGCCCTGGTGGGCTGGCGTCTCGGGATCGATCGCGACCGCCTGCTGGGCTGGTACGCGGGATGAGCAGTGCCGCCGACATCGCTGCCGCCCGCGAGGGGCGCGGTGACGTCCGCGCCGCGATCGCGCGGCTCTCGATCTACGTGCGCCGCAACGCCCGCTACTACGGTATCTGGAGCGTCATCACCCTGGCCTACGTGGCCTGCTTCGTGGCGCTCCCCAAGATGATCGGCTCGGCGATCGACGCGATCGAGCGGGAGCCCTCGGAGGCCGTGGTCGAGCGGGCGCTCTGGATCGCCGCCGTCTCGCTCCTCTTCGGCGTGCTGCGCTACTTCTCCCGCGAGCTCGTCTTCAACGCCGGACGCGAGGTGGAGTACGAGATCCGCAACGATCTCTTCGTCCATCTCCAGCGTCTCCCCCAGTCCTTCTTCTTCGGCTGGCGCACCGGCGACATCATGAGCCGCTGCGTGAACGACCTGAACTCGGTGCGCCTGATGCTGGGTCCGGGCCTGCTCTCCATCGTCCAGACCCCGGTCATGCTGGTCGGGGTGCTGGTGGCCATGGCGCTGATCGACTGGCAGCTGATGCTGCTGGTGCTGGCTCCGTACTTCCTGTTCATCTTCATCGCGCGCGCCTTCGGGCGCGCGATGTTCCGCACCAACATCGCGGTCCAGGAGGGTCTGGCGGACCTCTCGAACCAGCTCCAGGAGACCATCTCCGGCATCTCGGTGGTGAAGGCGTACGCCATGGAGCGGGTCAGCGCGAGCCGCTTCGCCGAGGCCAATCACGAGCTCTTCCGGCGGCACATGCGCCTGGTCAAGGTGAACGGCGCCATGCCCGCCATCACGGGTCTGCTCCCCGCCCTCGGGATGGGAATGGTCCTGCTGGTGGGCGGCAGCAAGATCATGGACGGCGCCCTCACCAAGGGCCAGTTCCTGACCTTTGCGGTCTACATCTGGAACCTGACCTTTCCCACGTTCATCATGGGCTGGGTCTTCTCACTGGTGCAGCGCGGCGGTGCCGCCATGCAGCGCATCGACGAGGTCCTCGCCACCGAGCCCTCCATCGCGGATCGCCACGACCGGGTCGAGGTGGAAGCGCTCCGCGGCGAGATCGAGTTCCGCAACCTCCGCTTCGTGTATCCGGGCGCCGAGCGCGAGCCGGCCCTGCGGGACGTGGATCTCCACGTTCCGGCCGGCTCGAGCCTGGGCGTGGTGGGTCCGGTGGGGTCCGGCAAGTCCACCCTGGCCTCGGTGATCCCGCGACTCTACGAGGTGGAGGATGGCCGGGTCCTGATCGACGGGATCGACGTCAATCGGATTCCGCTGGAGATCCTGCGCGCGAGCATCGCCATGGTGCCCCAGGACTCCTTCCTCTTCTCGATGAGCCTGGCGGAGAACGTCGCCTTCGGCCTTCCCGAGCCGGACCCGACGCGCATCGCCCAGGCGGTCGAGCGCGCGCAGCTCGCCAAGGACCTCTCCGAGCTGCCCCACGGGCTCGCCACCATGGTCGGCGAGCGGGGGGTGATGCTCTCGGGCGGCCAGCGTCAGCGCGCTGCGCTGGCGCGCGCCCTGGCGCTCGAACCGAGCATCCTGATTCTCGACGACACCCTCTCGAGCGTCGACGCGGCCACCGAGGAGGCCATCCAGCGCGAGCTGGACGAGGTGTTCGCCGGACGCACCGTGGTGGTCATCTCCCACCGCATCTCGAGCGTGCGCCACTGCGACCGCATCGTGGTGATGGAGGATGGCGCGATCACCGAGCAGGGCACCCACAAGGAGCTGCTCCTGCACGGCGGCTTCTACGCGCGGCTCGCCCGGCAGCAGGCCCTGGAAGAGGAGCTGGAGGGGGCGGTCGCATGAGCGCCGATCTCCACGATCCGTTCCAGGACGAGGAGGAGCTGGGCAAGGCCTACGACTCGCGCCTGCTGGGGCGGCTCTGGCCCTACGTGCGGCCCTACGCAGGCCAGGTGACGGTCACGCTCCTCCTGGTCTTCCCGCTGACCGCGTTCGAGCTCGCCCCGGGGTGGATCATCGCGGCCGGGCTCGACCGCGTCTTCAGCGGAGCCAGCGCCGGCGACGCCGTCTTCCTGGGAAGCTGGCTCGACGCTCCGCAGGGCTTCCCGCCGCTCCTCTGGCTGGCGCTGCTCTACATGGGCGCCGTCGTGGGACTGGCGGCCATGCAGTTCCTCAACCTCTATGTGATGGCCTGGACCGGCCAGCACGCCATGCGCGACCTGCGCCGCGACGTCTTCGACCACATGCAGAGCCTCCACCTGGGCTTCTTCGATACCTACCCGGTCGGGCGCCTCGTGACCCGCGCCACCAACGACGTCGAGAACCTGAATGAGATGTTCGCATCCGGGCTGGTCACGCTGATCACCGATGTGATCAAGATGGCGATCATCGCCGCCGTGCTCTTCGTCATCCACCCGAAGCTGGCGCTCTACACCTTTCTCGTGATCCCGCCGCTGGTGCTCTGCGCGGTGGTGTTCCGCCTCAAGGTCCGCGAGGCCTTCCGCGCCACGCGCATCCTCATCGCGCGGATCAACACGATGATCCAGGAGACGATCACGGGCATGAAGGTGGTGCAGCTCTTCACCCGCGAGAAGCGCAACTTCGACGCCTTCGACGCGATGAACGCGGACCACCGCAACGCCTGGCAGCGCTCCATCCGCTGGGAGGCGGCGCTCTTCGCGGTGGTCGAGATCGTCCAGAACCTGACCTTCGCGATCATCCTGGGCGTGGGAGCGGGCGTCGCGAGCGTCGGCACCATGTACCGCTTCTTCGACTATCTGCGGCGCTTCTTCATGCCGCTCCGGGATCTCTCGGCCAAGTACTCGGTGATGCAGTCGTCGATGGCCAGCGCGGAGCGGATCTTCCAGCTGCTCGACACCGAGCCCGCGGTGCTCGATCAGGTGGACGAGCCCGCCCCCGGCGACCCCGCCCGCAAGGGGGAGGTCGAGTTCGACGGGGTCTGGTTCGCCTACCGGGATGAGGACTGGATCCTCCAGGACGTGTCCTTCCGGGTGGCTCCCGGCGAGAAGGTCGCCCTGGTGGGGCATACCGGGGCGGGGAAGACCTCGATCATCAAGCTCCTGACCCGGCTCTACGAGCCCCAGCGCGGGGCGATCCGGGTGGACGGCGTGGACCTGCGCGACCTGCCCCAGCACGAGGCGAGACGACGCGTGGCCATGGTGCTGCAGGACGTGTTCCTGTTCAGCGGAAGCGTCGGCGAGAACATCGGCCTCGGCCGGGACGACCTGTCCGCGGCGGATCTCGAGGTGGCGGCGCGCTCCGTGGAAGCGCATCGCTTCATCGAGCGGCTGCCGGCCCAGTACGCGACCGAGCTGCGCGAGCGCGGCACCAACCTCTCCGCCGGCCAGCGCCAGCTCCTCTCCTTCGCCCGGGCCGTGGCCCACGGCGCCCACATCCTGGTGCTCGACGAGGCCACCAGCTCGATCGACACCGAGACCGAGGCCGCCATCCAGCGGGGGATCCACGCGCTGATGGAGGGCAAGACGGCCATCGCCATCGCCCATCGGCTCTCGACCATCCAGGACGTCGATCGGATCTACGTGCTCCACAAGGGCCAGATCGTGGAGCAGGGCCGCCACCAGGAGCTCCTCGAGGCCCGCGGCGTCTACCACCGCCTCTACCAGCTGCAGTACCGCCAGCAGGAGGCCAGAGCGGCGGCGTCCGGCGAGATGGAGAAGCGGCCGGAGGCCGGTTCTCGATAGCCCTCCCCGGAGCGAGCTGGTTGGGCTTGCCACCGCCCACCCGGGGGTGTTACCAATGCGGGGTCCCCCTTGGGGTCCCCCCCCAGGAAAGTCCGGTTTCCGCCGCCACCTGCCGCCGGCTCGCCCGGTGGCCCGAGGTGCCCTTGCGGATCAAGTCCCTCCAGATCAGCGGCTTCAAGTCCTTCGTGGACAAGACGGTCTTCGGCTTCGAGCCGGGGATCACGGCCGTCGTCGGCCCCAACGGGTGCGGCAAGTCCAACGTGGTGGACGCCATGCGCTGGGCCATGGGCGAGCAGTCGCCTCGCCGGCTGCGCGGGAAGGGCATGGAGGACGTGATCTTCGCGGGCTCCGAAGGGCGCCCGCCCGTCTCGCTGGCCGAGGTGATCCTGACCTTCGACAACACCTCGGGAATCGCCCCGCCGGCCTATGCCGCCTACAGCGAGATCCAGGTCGCACGACGCCTCTACCGCTCCGGCGAGTCCGAGTACCTGATCAACAAGACCCCGGTGCGGCTGCGCGACGTGCTCGACTTCTTCCGCGACACCGGGATCGGTACCAAGGGCTACACCATCGTCGAGCAGGGCCAGATCGCCTCGATCGTGTCCTCCAAGCCCGACGAGCGACGCGTCCTCATCGAGGAGGCCGCCGGGATCAGCAAGTACAAGGCGCGCCGGCGCGAGGCCGAGCGGAAGCTCGCCGCCACCGAGCAGAACCTGGTGCGCGTGACCGACGTGCTGGGCGAGATCCGGCGCCAGATCAACTCGATCGAGCGGCAGGCCCGCAAGGCCGCGCGCTACAAGCGGCTGCGCGAGACCCAGCGCATCCTCGAGCTCACCCTGGCCGCCGACGACCGTCGGGTGCTCAGCGAGGGCATCGCCGAGGCGGGGCGCGCCCTGGAGGCCCGTCGCGACGAGGTCACCGCGCTCGGCGCGAACGTGGCCGAGCGGGAGCTCTCCCTCGAGAAGCACCGGCTGGCCCTCGCCGAGCGGGAGCGCATCCTCCACCAGGGCGACGAGGCCCTCTTCAACCTGCGCTCCGAGATCAAGGATCTCGAGGGCCGCATGGGGTGGGAGACCCGCGAGCGCGAGGCGCTGGCTGCGTCCGTGGAGCAGAAGGGCGAAGAGCGGGCCCAGCTCGCCGAGCGCCTGCGCGCGGCCCAGGTCGAGCGCGACGAGGCGTCGTCCGAGCTCGAAGCGCTGCAGGGAGCGCTGGCCCAGGAGGCCGAGGCGATCTCCGGGGCGGAGGGCCAGGCCCGCGAGGCGGTCGAGACCCTGCGGCGCCTCGAGGCCGAGCGGGAGACGGCCAATACGCAGCTCGTCGATCTGCTCACCCGCATCGCCCGGGACGAGGACCGCATCGCGGCCATCGACGACCGGCGCGCCGAGATGGACCAGCGTCTGCGCGCCGCGGACGAGGTCCTCGAGGTCCAGCAGTCCGAGGCCGCCCAGGTGGAAGGCGAGCAGTCCGCCCTCGAGGACGGGCTGCGCAATCTCCTCGCGGAGCGCGACCGGCTGATGGGTGCCCAGCGCGAAGCGCTCGAGGCCCATCGCCGCGCGGTCGAGGCGCAGGCGGCCGCCACGGACGCCGTGCGCAAGGCGCGGGAGCATCGCGAGACGCGGCGGGCCCGGCTGGCCTCGCTGGAGGAGCTGGTGGAGCGCCGCGAGGACCTGTCCGGTGCGGCGCGCCACCTGCTCGAGAGCGACGACGCCTCGCTGGGAATCCGCTCGCTGGTCCGCGATGCGCTGTCGGTCCCGCGCGAGCTGGAGGAGGCGGTGGGGGCGGTGCTCGCCGACCGCGCCGAGGCGCTGGTGCTGGAGCGGCCAGAGGGGGCGCTCGCTGCCCTCGAGGCCCTGCGCCGCAGCGCGGCGGGTCGTGGCGCCTTCGTCGTGGACCTGGGCGCCGAGCTCGAGCCCACGGGCATCGTGCCCCTGGGTGAGCCCCTGCTGGGTCGCCTCGAGGCGCGGCCGGGCTTCGAAGGCGTGGCCCGCGCTCTGCTCGCGGGCGTCAACCTGATCGACGACCTGGCCGAGGTCGTGCGTGTCTACGGCGGCGGTCGCATCCCGGCCACCTTCGTCACCCCCGGCGGCGACGTGCTGTCGCCCGACGGGGTGATCCGGGGCGGAGGCCAGGCCGCCGGGGCCGCGCCGTTCTCCCGGGTGGGCGAGCTGCGCGAGCTGGAATCGGAGGTGGATGGCCTCGACTACCGCGTGGCCGAGTGCGAAGCCGGGCTGCGCGGGGCCGACCAGGGTCTGGCGCGCGCCGCCGACGAGCTCGAGAACCTGCGCAACCGCCATCACACCGCGGCCCTCGCGGTGGCCGGACACGAGAAGGACCTGGAGCGCACCCGCGAGCGCGTGAAGGCGATCGGAGAGGCCCGCGAGGACCGGGTGGCGGAGCGCGCCGCCCTGCTGACGAGCGTGGACGACTCGAGCGCCGAGCGCGAGCGGCTGGTCCAGGGGCTCGAAGAGGCTCGCCGGTTGCGCGGCGAGAGCCAGCACGGGCTCGACGCCCTGGGGCTCCGCATCGGCTCCGCCTCGCGCGAGGTGTCGCGCCTGGAGGCGGATCTCACCCAGCGACGCGTGGAGCACGCCGGGCGCGTGGCCCGGAGGGACCGCCTGCGCGACGCCGCGGAGCGCGCCGGCGCCGCGGTCGCCGAGGCCCAGGGCTGGATCGAGCGCCGTCAGCAGGAGATCGCCGAGGCCCACGCGCGGCGCGAGGAGCTGGCCGGGAGCCTGCAGGAGGCGGAGCAGATCCTCAACCAGCGCCTCGGCGACGAGGAGGCCGCGCGAGCCAGCACCGCCGAGAAGCGCGCGGCCTTCGAGCGGGAGGCGGAGTCCGTGCGCAGCGCCGAGGACGAGGTGCGCGCCCTGCGCGGTCGCGAGGGCTCGGCCCGGGAGGCGCTGCAGCAGGCGGAGCTCGACGTGCGCGAGCGGGAGCTGCGTCTCCAGCACCTGGAGGAGCAGATCCGCGACAAGTGGGGCGTCGACATCGCCACCTGGACGCCTCCCGATCCCGAGGCCGTTCCCGAGCGCCCGCCGGCTCCCGGGGAAGGGCTGGTGGAGGGCTCCGACACCACCCCCGAGCAGGACGAGGAGGCGGCCCTGGCGCAGCTCGCGGCGCGCGACGTCCTGCAGCTCTCCGCCGAGGAGCGGCGCGCGAAGGTGGACGAGGTGCGTCGCAAGCTCGAGGCCCTGGGCGAGGTGAACCTGGGGGCGATCGAGGAGCACGAGGAGCTGGCCGAGCGCTTCCGCTTCCTCGGCGAGCAGAAGGGCGATCTCGAGAGCACCGTGGCATCGCTGCGCGACGCCATCTCTCGCATCAATCGCACCAGCCGCAAGCGTTTCCGGGAGACCTTCGAGGCCGTGAACGAGCGCTTCCAGGAGAACTTCCCGCGCCTCTTCAAGGGCGGCAAGGCGAGCCTGCTCCTGGGCGAGGCCGACGACGTGCTGGAGGCCGGCGTGGACATCCAGGCCCAACCTCCGGGCAAGCGCCTGGCCAGCGAGAGCCTCCTGTCGGGCGGTGAGAAGACCCTGACCGCCATGGCGCTCCTGATCTCGCTCTTCCAGGTGCGCCCGTCTCCCTTCTTCCTGCTCGACGAGGTCGACGCGGCCCTCGACGACGCCAACGTCGGCCGCTTCAACGACATCGTCCGCGAGATGGCCGCCGAGTCCCAGTTCCTGGTCATCACCCACAACAAGCGCACGATCGAGATCGCCGACGTGCTCTACGGGGTGACCATGGAGGAGAAGGGCGCCAGCAAGCTGGTGGCGGTGGAGCTGCACTAGCAGCGAAGCGGCGGACCTCGTGGGAGAGCGCGGGGCGGCCATCCTGGTGACTCCGCTCGCCTCAGCGCAGGCGGAGCCTGCGGTGGGCTCGCTGCGCGCCCCAGGCAACTCGGGTGCAGAGCGCCGGCGACTCCTTGCGGGCTTGCGGGGGGAGGCTCGGCGAGGGCTGGGTTGGCGCTTCGAAGGCAGCGAGCGCGCAGATGGAGCGCCGGACCCGGTCCGTTCAGGGCGCGCGTCCTGGACAAGGCTGGTCCCGTTTTTCGCCTCCGCGGCCGTCTGAGGGGCCGAGCCTTGCCCGCGCAACGCGGAGGCTCACCAAGCCGCGCTCCACCGCGGGACGATCTCCTTTCCCCGGGGGGTTGCCTATCCCCGAACCCCCTGGGAGTGTCTCAAGCATCACAAAAGGGCCGCCGATACGAGCGCTTGAGGGACTCGCCGGCCGAGGGGCCGGTGCGGGTCTCTCGGGGGTTCGATGGCGGATCCGGACAACCAGACACCCGGGGCACCCTCCCAGGGCAGGGGCAGGCGTCGTTCCAAGCGCAAGCAGCGGCGGCGCAGGCTCGCCCTGCTGGGCCTGGTGGTGGCCAGCCTCGTCGGCGCGGCCGTATTCGCGCCGGACCTGGTGCAGTTCGCCCGCAAGGGCAAGCCGATCGTGCGCCAGCAGCAGCGACCCGTGCGCAACGCGCGTCCGGTGGTGCGCCACCAATGGCGTTTCGACTTCTCGATGGGTCCCATCCTCGAGCTGATCGAGCAGGGGCTGAATCTCGAGCCGTTCGACCTGCGGCGACCGCTACGCATCCCGTTCACGATCCGCGCGCGCCCGGCCTCCGGCGACATCCTGCTCTTCGGGCCCTCGGGCTACGTACCGCCGATCCTTCCCGCCTCCACGACCGGCCTGCCGTCGCTTCCCGAGGCCAAGCCGTTCGACCTGCCGGACTTCCCGTTCTTCGGGCCCGGCTTCGGGCCGGGCGGCCCTCTCGGCGAGCCCGACTTCGATCCCGACCTCGCCGATGGCGACGATCCGCTGGCGCCCCCGGGCAAGCCTCCGAAGAAGAAGAAGAAGCCGAAGAAGCCGAAGAAGGACGTTCCCGAGCCCGGCGTGGCGCTGCTGGCGCTCTCCGCGCTCGGCGCACTGGCCCTGGCGCGAAGTCGTCCTGCGGCGCGGGCTCGGGACTGAGCGCGGCCCGCACTCGCCTGGACCGCCGATAGCGGCCGCGGGCCGGCGCTGTACTCTTCGGCCCTCATGTCCAGCCTGATCTCCGCCCTAGCCGACTGGGTCGTCGCCAATCCCCCGCTCGCCGTGGCGGTCCTCGCCTTGGTCCCGGCGCTGCTGGGCATCGCGGTCGGGACCCTGTTCGGTCGCCGCGAGGCCGAGCCCACCGCTCGCGTCGAGCCGCCCGTCCCGCGACCCGAGCTGGAGCCGCCGGCCGGCTCCGTCCCGGTCGCGGACGAAGCAGCGCTGCCCCCGACGCCCGTTCCGGAGCCGGTCGTCGTCCCCGAGCCCGTCGCCGAGCCCGAGCCTGTCGCGGAGCCCGAGCCCATCGCCGAGCCGGAGCCCGCCCCGCCGGTCCGGCTGTGGGATCGGCTGGCGCGTACCCGCGAGGCACTCGTCGGACGCGTCGGGGGACTTCTCGGCGGGCGCGCCCTCGACGAGGACGCGCTGGCGGAGCTCGAAGCGCTCCTCTTCTCGGCGGACCTGGGCGTTCGCACCGCGGATGACCTGCTCCAGGTCGTGCGCAAGGAGGCCGCGGGTCAGGACGCCGCCTCCGTCGAGTCCGTCCTGCGCAAGGCGATCCGAGCCAAGCTCGAGCGCGCGGAGGGAGCGGCCAGCGAGCTGGCGCGGCCGCTGCACGTGATCCTGGTGCTCGGGGTGAACGGCTCGGGCAAGACCACCAGCATCGGCAAGCTGGCCGCGCAGCAGGCGCGCGCGGGGCGCAAGGTGGTGCTGGGTGCGGGCGACACGTTCCGCGCCGCCGCCATCGAGCAGCTCCAGGTGTGGGGCGAGCGGGTGGGCTGCGAGGTGGTCGCAGGCCAGGCCGGGGGGGATCCCGCCGCAGTGGCCTTCGACACGGTCAAGGCGGCGCTCGCGCGCGACGCCGACCTGGCCATCATCGATACGGCGGGCCGCCTGCAGACCCAGAAGCCGCTCATGGAGGAGCTCTCCAAGATCGCCCGGGTCCTCGGCCGCGAGGTCGAGGGCGCGCCCCACGAGACCCTCCTGGTGCTGGACTCCAACACGGGCCAGAACGCCATCAGCCAGGCCCGCCTCTTCACCGAGGTGGCGCCGGTCACGGGCCTGATCCTCACCAAGCTGGACGGGACGGCCAAGGGGGGCGTGGTGGTGGGGCTCGCCGACGAGTTCGGCATCCCGGTCCGCTACGTGGGCGTGGGCGAGGGCGTCGACGACCTGCGCGACTTCTCCGCCGGAGAGTTCGTCGAGGCCCTGTTCGACGCGGAGAGCTGATCACGGCCCGATTCGGGTTGTTCGCCCGCGCCGGGTTGCGCCAAGCTCCCCACCCATGGCCTACGTCCTCTCGCTCGACCAGGGAACCACCTCTTCGCGCGCGCTCGTCTTCGACGAGGCCGGTGCCGTCCGGGGGCTGGAGCAGTTCGAATTCACACAGCACTTCCCCAGACCCGGCTGGGTGGAGCACGATCCCGCGGAGATCTGGGACACCCAGCTGCGCGCAGCCCGCGGTGCCCTGGACAAGGCGGGGATCGCCGCCTCGGATCTCGCGGCGGTCGGGATCACGAACCAACGCGAGACCGCCGTGGTCTGGGACCGCGCGACGGGGGAGCCGATCCACCCGGCCATCGTCTGGCAATCCCGTCAGACCGCGCCGATCTGCGACGAGCTCCGTGCGCGGGGCCTCGAAGACGAGGTCCGCAGCCGCACCGGTCTGGTCATCGACGCCTACTTCTCCGCCACGAAGATCCGCTTCATCCTCGACGCCGTGTCGGGCGCCCAGCAGCGCGCGGAGCGCGGCGAGCTCTGCTTCGGAACGGTGGACAGCTGGCTGCTCTGGAAGCTCACGGGTGGGCGGGTGCACGCCACCGAGTACTCCAACGCCTCGCGCACCCTCGTCTACAACATCCACGAGCGCGACTGGGACGACGTCCTGCTTTCGGAGCTCCGCATTCCGCGCGAGATGCTCCCGGAGGTGTGCGACTCGAGCGGTATCTTCGGCGAGGCGGATCCCGCCTGCCTGGGGGCCCCCGTGCCCCTGGCCGGCGCGGCCGGCGACCAGCAGGCTGCGCTCTTCGGACAGGGCTGCCACGCACCGGGAACGGCCAAGAACACCTACGGTACGGGCTGCTTCCTGCTCATGAATACCGGCGCCGAGGCTCCGACCAGCAAGACCGGCCTGGTGACCACGCTGGCCTGGGGAATCGACGGCCAGGTGGAGTACGCGCTCGAAGGGAGCATCTTCGTGGCGGGCGCCGCCGTGCAGTGGCTGCGCGACGGGCTCGGCCTGGTGGCCGATGCCGCCGAGAGCGAGTCCGCTGCGCGTGCCGTCGACGATACGGGCGGCGTGTACCTGGTACCCGCATTCGTCGGCCTCGGAGCCCCCTACTGGGACGAGCGGGCGCGCGGCGCACTGGTGGGCCTCACCCGGGGGACCGGACGCGAGCATCTCATCCGGGCCGCGCTGGAGTCGATCGCCTACCAGACCCGAGACGTGGTCGAGTGTCTCGAGCGGGATTCGGGCCTCGCCCTCGGGACTCTGCGCGTGGACGGCGGCGCCTGTCGCAACGACTTCCTGATGCAGTTCCAGGCCGATCTCCTGGGCGTCCCCGTGCGCCGGCCGCCGCTTCTCGAGGTCACGGCCTTCGGCGCGGCCGCGCTCGCGGGCCTGGCCACCGGCGTCTGGTCCGATCGCAGCGCGGTGGAGTCCACCACCGAGGGCGGCACGGTCTTCGAGCCGCGCATGGAGGTCGCCCGCCGCGACGAGCTCTACGCCGGCTGGAAGCGCGCCGTGGAGCGCTCGCTCGCCTGGGAAGAATGAGCGTCCGTCCCCTGGTCATCGCCCATCGTGGCGCCTCGGCCTACCGGCCCGAGAACACGTTCCCCGCCTACGAGCTGGCGATCGAGATGCGTGCGGACATGATCGAGATCGATCTGCACACCACACGCGACGACGCGGTCGTGGTAGCTCACGACGCCGAGCTCGAGCGCCTGGGCGGGGAGGGGGAGATCGCCGACGTCGAGCTCTCGGTGCTGCAGCGCTTCGACGCGGGCGCCGGCGAGCGCGTCCCGACCCTGGACGCAGTTCTGGACCGCTTCGGAGCGGCGATCCCCTTCAACCTCGAGCTCAAGCGCGGTGTGGAGCGCTCGTACCGTGGCATGGAGGCGGCGGCGGCGGCGGCGGTGCGCGCGCGTGGACTCCTCGAGCCCACGCTGTTCTCCTCGTTCTACGACCCGGTCCTCGCGCGCCTGCGCGACGCCGAGGCGGCCGCCCGCATCGCGCTGCTCGTCTCGCGGCGCTACCCGGCGGACATGATCCAGCGCGCTCGCGCCCTCGCTGCGGAGGCCATCAACCCCGAGGACCCGCTCGTCACCCGCGACCTCATCGGCGCAGCCCACGACGCCGGCCTGGCCGTCTACGTCTTCACGGTGGACGACCCGGCCCGCATGGAGCAGCTCCTCGGCTGGGGCGCAGACGGCCTCTTCACGAACCGCCCCGACGTGATGCGCGAGCTGGTGGACGGCTAGGCGCGATCTCCCTGGACCCCCGCGGGGTCAATGCAAACCGCAACGATCCTGCGCTCTTGTGGCGCGATCGGTGGTTCATCTTGACGAAAAGCCGCTTGATGGCGTATTCATTCGGCTCTAGCGGGTATTTCCCAAATGAAATTCGATCCCTCCGAGTATCACCCGGATGCCACCGACCTCGGCATCCTCGATCTCCTGCAGGAGAACTGCAAGCAGCCCCTGGCTGCCATCGGCGAGAAGGTGGGTCTCACCGCCTCGTCGATCATGGAGCGGATCCACAAGCTGGAGCAGGCCGGCGTGATCACGGGCTATGTCGCCCAGGTGGATGCCCGGCGGCTGGGCAAGGACGTCGCCGCCTTCATCGGGGTGTCGATCGACCATCCCGAGGCGATCGGCGCTTTCGAGCGCGAGATCGGCCACATCGCCGACGTCCTCGACTGCCACCACGTGACCGGACACCACACCCTGATCCTCAAGGTGAAGACGGAGAACACCGAGAGCCTCGAGCACCTCATCGGCCGCATGCGCTCCATCGACGGCGTGACCCGGACCGAGACGATGGTCGTGCTCTCTACGCACACGGAGCGGACCCGGGTCGGCCTGGAGCCCGAGGCGGCGGGCCGCAGGAAACGCCCGCGACGACAGCAGGGCCCGCGCATCAAGCGGACGGCGGAGGGAAGCTGATGGCCGCGCATCGAGCGGACGGCGGAGGGGAGCTGATGGCCGCGCATCGAGCGGACGGCGGAGGGGAGCTGATGGCCGCGCATCGAGCCGGTCGCGCGGGGAAGCCGGTGAGCGTGCACGGTCCGGATTGCCCGGTCCACGGACGCCCCACCTTGCCGGGTGCACGGGGGCTCTACGACCCGTCCAACGAGCACGATGCCTGTGGGGTCGGCTTCGTCGCCAGCATCCGCGGCGAGAGGTCCCACGACGTCGTCTCGCGAGGCATCCAGGTCCTCATCAACCTGGAGCATCGCGGCGCCTGTGGCTGCGATCCGGAGACGGGAGACGGCGCCGGCCTGCTGGTGCAGGTCCCCGACGCGTTCCTGCGTCGCGAGTGCACGAAGCTCGGTATCGGGCTGCCCGAGGAGGGCGCCTACGCCGTCGGCATGATCTTCCTGGACCAGGACGAGGCGCTGCGCGAGCGGCAGGTCCGCATCATCGAGGAGACGGTGGCCGAGGAGGGGCAGGAGGTGCTGGGCTGGCGCGAAGTCCCGGTCGACGAGGAGTCCATCGGCTGGCTGGCCCGGGAGAGCATGCCCCGCGTGCATCAGCTCTTCGTCGCCGCCCGCGGCGTCGAAGGCGACGCCTTCGAGCGCAAGCTCTACGTGATCCGCCGCCTCGCCGAGAAGCGGATCGAGGAGATCAACGGCGACGACGGGTTCTTCTACGTCACCAGCCTCTCCTCGCGCACCATCGTGTACACGGGCATGCTGATCTCCCGGCAGATCCGCGGCTTCTTCCCGGACGTGCGCGATCCCGAGTTCGTCTCGGCGCTGTGTCTCGTGCACTCGCGCTACAGCACCAACACCCTGGGCGCCTGGGACCTGGCTCATCCGTTCCGCTACCTCGCCCACAACGGCGAGATCAACACGGTCCAGGGCAACCAGAACTGGATGCATGCCCGCGAGGGCACGATGGCCTCGGATGTCCTCGGCGACGACCTGGCCAAGCTCTACCCGATCTGTCGCGAGGGCGCGTCCGACTCGGCCCGCTTCGACAACGCCCTGGAGTTCCTGGTGCTGTCCGGTCGGGAGCTTCCCGAAGCGATCCTGATGATGGTCCCCGAGGCGTGGGAGAACCGGGAGGACATGGATCCGGATCTGCGCGCCTACTACGAGTACCACTCCTTCATGATGGAGCCCTGGGACGGCCCCGCTTCCCTGGCGTTCACCGACGGGCGGAAGATCGGCGCCGTCCTGGACCGCAACGGCCTGCGTCCGTCCCGCTACGTGGTGACCAAGGACGGCTTCGTGGTGATGGCCTCCGAGGTGGGCGTGCTCGAGATCGAGCCCGAGAACGTGCTGGTCAAGGAGCGCCTCCACCCGGGCAAGATCTTCTGCGTCGATCTCGAGGCGGGCCGCATCATCGGCGACGAGGAGATCAAGCGCGGCTACGTGGAGCGGCGGCCCTACCGCGAGTGGGTGGAGAGGAACCGGCTGATCCTCGACTTCCTGCCCGGCGCGGAGGTGCCCGCGGACAAGACCGACGACGACCTGCGCTTCCCGCTGCAGCAGGCCTTCGGGTACACCAACGAGGATCTCAAGGTCCTGCTCGCGCCGATGGCGGTCAACGCACGCTGGCCGATCGGGTCGATGGGCGAGGATGCGGCCCTGGCCTGCCTCTCCGATCGGCCGCAGATGCTCTACCGCTATTTCAAGCAGCTCTTCGCCCAGGTCTCCAACCCGGCCATGGACTCGATCAACGAACGCCCCGTGATGGCGCTCTACTCGCCGATCGGAGCGGAGCGCAATCTCCTCGAGGAGACCGAGGCCCACGCGCGCATGATCCGGGCCACCCATCCGGTGATCAGCAACGAGGACCTCGAGAAGCTGCGCGCGATCGACCAGCCGGGCTTCGAGTCGCGCACCCTCTCCTGTCTGTTCAAGGTGTCGGAGGGGGGCGGCGGCCTGCGGGCGGCTCTCGACGAGCTGTGCAGCCAGGCGGAAGCGGCGGTGCGCGCAGGGGTCAACATCCTGATCCTGTCGGACCGCGGCGTGGGCCCGGAGCTGGCTCCCATCCCGATGCTCCTCGCGACCGGCGCCGTCCACCATCACCTGATCCGGGAGACCCTGCGCACCCGCTGCGGCATCGTGTGCGAGACCGGCGAGGCCCGCGAGGTGGCTCACATGGCCCTCCTGATCGGGTACGGTGCCGCGGCCATCAACCCGTACCTGGCCTTCGCGACGATCCGCGAGATCGTCGAGGAAGGGACCTTCACCCCGGAGGATCTGGACTACGAGACCGCGGTCCGGAACTACGTCACGGCCAACGACAAGGGGCTGCTGAAGACCTTCGCGAAGATGGGGATCTCGACCCTGGCCTCCTACCGGGGCGCCCAGATCTTCGAGGCCGTCGGCCTCGACCGCGATCTGGTGGCCCGGTGCTTCACCGGAACCGCGTCGCGGGTGTCGGGCGTGGGCTACGAGGTGCTGGCGCGCGAGGCCGGCATGCGTCACGCGCGCGCCTTCCCCCAGGACGAGTACCAGTACCCGGAGCTCGATCCCGGCGGCCTCTACCAGTGGCGCGCGCGGGGCGAGCGGCACACCTTCAATCCGGACACGGTCTCCCAGCTCCAGATCGCCCTGCAGCGTGGAAGCTACGAGGACTACAAGGTGTTCGCCCGGGGCGCGGACGGCGATGCGGAATCCGCCTGCACCCTGCGCGGGCTCTTCAAGTTCCGGACTGGTGTCCAGGCGCCGGTCCCGATCGAGGAGGTCGAGCCGGCCAGCGAGATCGTGAAGCGCTTCTGCACGGGCGCGATGAGCTACGGGTCGATCTCGCTGGAAGCCCACCAGACCCTGGCCATCGCCATGAACCGGCTGGGCGGCAAGAGCAACACCGGAGAGGGCGGGGAGGATCCGGACCGCTTCACGCCGGACGAGAACGGCGACCTGCGCCGCAGCGCGATCAAGCAGGTGGCGTCCGGACGCTTCGGCGTGACCAGCTGGTATCTGGTCAACTCCGACGAGATGCAGATCAAGGTCGCCCAGGGCGCCAAGCCCGGTGAGGGAGGCGAGCTTCCCGGCCACAAGGTGAACGAGACGATCGCCAAGGTCCGGCACTCCACCCCGGGTGTGGGCCTCATCTCACCCCCTCCCCACCACGACATCTACTCGATCGAGGATCTCTCGCAGCTCATCTACGACCTGAAGAACGCGAACCGCTATGCGCGGGTATCCGTGAAGCTGGTCTCGGTGACGGGCGTCGGCACCATCGCCGCCGGGGTTTCCAAGGGGAAGGCGGACGGCGTGCTGATCAGCGGGATGGACGGCGGCACGGGGGCCTCGCCCCAGGCTTCGATCAAGTACGCGGGGATGCCCTGGGAGATCGGCCTGGCCGAGACCCAGCAGACCCTGGTGCTGAACGACCTGCGTGGGCGCATCCGGGTGCAGACCGACGGCGGGCTGAAGACGGGCCGCGACGTCGCGATCGCCGCGCTCCTCGGCGCGGACGAGTTCGGATTCTCGACCGCGCCGCTGGTGGCGATGGGCTGCATCCTCATGCGGGTCTGCCACCTGAACACGTGCCCGGTCGGCATCGCCACCCAGGATCCGGTGCTGCGGGAGCGCTTCGCGGGCACGCCGGACAGCGTGGTCCAGTACATGCTGTGGATCGCCGAGGAGGTGCGCGAGATCATGGCGGAGCTGGGCTTCCGCCACCTCGACGACATGATCGGGCGCGTCGACTGCCTCGATGTGGAGACGGCGGTCAACCACTGGAAGCAGTCGGGCCTCGACTTCTCCGAGATCCTCCACAAGCCCGAGGTGCCCCATGCGATCCACAATTGCGAGGGGCAGACCCTGGCCCAGGAGCTCGAGTCGGTCCTCGACCAGCGACTCCTGCGCATGGCGGCGCCGGCGCTCGAGCACGGCGAGAACGTCGAGGTCGATCTGCCGATCTGCAACACGGACCGTACTGTGGGGACCATCCTGGGCTCCGAGGTCTCGCTGAAGTACGGAGAGGAAGGTCTCCCCGAGGATACGATCACGCTCCGCTTCCAGGGCAGCGCGGGCCAGAGCCTGGGTGCCTTCTGTACGGACGGGATCACGATCGAGGTGGACGGCGACACCAACGACTACTGCGGCAAGGGGCTCTGCGGCGCCAAGATCATCGTGCGCGTTCCCGCAGGATCGACCTTCGATCCCGCCGAGAACATCATCACCGGAAACGTGGTCCTGTACGGCGCCACGTCCGGAGAGGCCTACTTCCAGGGGGTCGCCGGCGAGCGCTTCTGCGTCCGCAACAGCGGTGCCACCACGGTCGTCGAAGGAGTCGGCGAGCACGGCTGCGAGTACATGACCGGCGGCGTGGCGGTGATCCTGGGCAGGACGGGACGCAACTTCGGCGCCGGCATGAGCGGCGGATACGCCTACGTGCTGGACGAGGACGGCGCCTTCGATACCCGGGTGAACCACGCGACCGTCGATCTGGATCCACTGGACGAGGAGGATCTCGAGACCGTGCAGCGGCTGGTGCGCCGGCACTTCCAGTACACGCACAGCGCCAAGGCCGACGAGGTGCTGCGCAAGTGGGACACCTGGGCGCCGCGCTTCGTGAAGGTCTTCCCCAAGGACTACAAGCGGGCCCTCGGAGATCGGCTCGCGGCGGAGAGCGGCAATGGGTGATGTGAGGGGCTTCCTCAAGAGGGGCCGTGAGGGCGTCGAGTACCGGCCGGTCGACGAGAGGCTGAAGGACTGGGAGTGCGTCCAGGAGGACTTCCCGCGGGACAAGACCCGGGACCAGGCGGCCCGCTGCATGGACTGCGGCATCCCGTTCTGCAACGAGGGCTGCCCGCTCGGCAACATCATCCCGGACTTCAACGATCTGGTCTTCCGGGACAAGTGGGAGGACGCCCTCGCGAGGCTCCACTCCACCAACAACTTTCCCGAGTTCACGGGCATGGTCTGCCCCGCACCCTGCGAGCAGGCCTGCGTGCTGGGCATCAACCAGGATCCGGTCACGATCAAGCAGGTGGAGTGGGAGATCGTGCGCCGCGGCTGGGAGGAGGGCTGGATCAAGCCGGTTCTTCCGGAGCGGCGCAGCGGTCGTTCGGTGGCCGTGGTGGGATCCGGACCGGCTGGGCTCTCGGCCGCCCAGCAGCTGACCCGCGCCGGCCACACCGTCACCGTCTTCGAGAAGAACGAGCGGATCGGCGGGCTGCTCCGCTACGGCATCCCCGACTTCAAGCTCGAGAAGGACGTGATCGATCGCCGCCTCGAGCAGCTCCGTGAGGAGGGCATCTCCTTCCAGACGGGCGTGCATGTGGGGGTGGACCTGCTGGTCGCCGAGCTGCGCAAGTCCTTCGACGCGGTGCTCCTCTGCATGGGGTCCGAGCGCCCGCGCGATCTGCCCGTGCCCGGACGCGATCTGGACGGCGTGCACTTTGCGATGGACTTCCTCACCCAGCAGAACCGGCGCAACGCCGGGGACCCGGTCGACGCCCCCGAGATCCTGGCGACCGACAAGCACGTGATCGTCCTCGGGGGAGGCGACACCGGCTCCGACTGCATCGGGACCTCCCACCGTCAGGGAGCCAGGTCGGTGACCTCGCTCGAGCTCCTGCCGGAGCCGCCCCGCGGGCGGCACGAGTCAGAGCCGTGGCCGCTGGCCAAGAAGTACTACTTCAACGTCTCGAGCTCCCACGCCGAGGGCGGTGAGCGCCGCTACGCCCTGATGACCAAGGAGCTGGCCGGCAAGGACGGGCGCGTGACCGCCCTGCGGGGCGTCCAGGTCGGGTTCGAGCGCGATCCGCTGAACCGCCCGCTCATGAACACGATGAGGGAGCTGCCGGGGACCGACTTCGAGCTGCCCGCCGACCTGGTGCTCCTGGCCATGGGCTTCGTCCATCCCGTCCACGAAGGGCTGGTCGAGGGGCTCGGCGTCGAGCTCGACCCACGCGGCAACGTGCACGCCGGACTCGGGGATTTCGCGACGAGCGAGCCCGGCGTGTTCGCTGCCGGTGACTGCCGTCGCGGTCAATCGCTCGTCGTGTGGGCGCAGTGGGAGGGCCGCGAGGCCGCGCGCGCAGTCGATGCGTACCTGCGCGGCGCGTCGCGACTCCAGTCGCGCTCGGCCTTCGTCTAGGAATCCACCCTCCGACGCGGATCCGCCTTGACGCCCTTCGGCGGAGCCGGTTACTCTCGAAAACAGTCGGAGGGGGGCCGATTCCCGACTCGATCGACATTCACGACTTCAAACGGCTCGAAGAAGCCGTGACGTCCCTGGTCGATCGACACCAGCGCGCGACGGACGAGATCGCAGCACTGCGGACGCAGCTCAAGGAGCGGGAAGTCCGCATTCGCGAGAGCGAGCGCGAGATCGAAGACCTGAACGCGCGTCGTGCTGCCACCGGCAAGCGTCTCGACCAGCTCATCGAGGAGCTGGACCGGCTGGACGCGGAGCTGGCGCGCTCCAAGGACGGCGACGGGTGAGCCGGGCCGCGATCCGGGTGCGCATCCTCGGCCAGGACTACCGCATCGCCAGCGACGGAACGCCTGCCGCCGAGGAGCAGATCGAGGCCGCGGCAGCGCTGGTGGACGAGACCATGCGCCGCATCCACGACAAGACCGGCACGGTGGACACCCTGCAGACGGCCGTCCTCGCCGCGCTCAACGTCGCCAACCGCTACATCGCGCAGCGGGAGAAGAACTCCCTCGCCCCGGGAGAGCCCATCGACCCCGAGCGCGTGCGTGCGCTGATCGAGCTGGTGGAGTCCGCCGCCTCGTCCGAGGTGTCGGGCAGCGCCTGAGGCCCATGGCCGGCTCGACACTCGCCGCGCGCAAGGGCGCGCTGCGCGCGACGATGCGGGAGCTCCGACGCGCCGTGTCCGAGGCCGACGCGGAGCGGGCCGGGCGGGCGATGGCGGGTCACGTGGCGGCGTTGCCCGCCTTCGCGCTCGCCGCCGAGGTCGGGCTGTATGCGTCCCTCCCCGACGAGCTGCCGACGCGCCCGCTCTTCGAGGCCGTGCGCGCGGCCGGGAAGCGCGCGCTGTTGCCGCGCTTCGAGGGCGAGGCTCTCGTGTTTGCCGCCGCCGAGCGTTGGGACGACCTCGAGGCGGGGCGCTACGGTGTGGCGGAGCCGCCCGCCGGGGCTCCGAGGGCCGAGCCGCGCTCGCTGGTGGTGGTGCCGGGGGTGGCCTTCGATCGCAGGGGGAATCGGCTGGGCCGCGGCGGCGGCCACTACGATCGGGCCTTCATCGATACGCCGGTGGGAAGGCCGCTCCTCGTGGGCGTGGGCTGGACGTTCCAGGTGGTCGACGGGGTGCCCCACGGGCCGGGCGACCGGGCGATGGACGCGATCGTGACCGAGGCCGGCATCTGCGAGAACGGGGAGGAAGGGTGAGCGGTTCCGAGAAGGAGATCGAGCGCCAGCTCGAGATCATGGCCGAGGGTGCCGTCGAGTTCCACGGTGTAGACGACCTGCGCGCGCGCCTCGCCGAATCCCTGTCCGGTGGCCCGCCGCTGCGCGTCAAGCTGGGCATGGATCCGTCGTCCCCGGATCTTCACCTCGGGCACACCCTGGTGCTGCGCAAGCTCGAGGCGTTCCAGGACCTCGGCCACGTGCCGATCTTCCTGATCGGGGACTTCACGGCCCGCATCGGCGATCCGTCGGGCAAGAAGAAGACCCGGCCTGCTCTGGACGCGGAGGAGGTGAAGAAGAACGCCGAGACCTACGTATCCCAGGTCGGACTGATCCTCGACACGGAGCGCGCCGAGGTGCGCTTCAACTCGGAGTGGATGGAAGCGATGGTCGCGTCGGATCTGGTGCGCCTCTGCTCCCAGGTCACCGTCGCGCGCATGCTCGAGCGCGACGACTTTGCGCGGCGCTACGCGGAGGAGACGCCCATCTCGCTGCACGAGTTCCTGTATCCGATCGTGCAGGGGTACGACTCGGTCGCCCTCGAGGCCGACGTGGAGCTGGGCGGAACCGATCAGACCTTCAACCTCCTGATGGGTCGCGAGATCCAGCGCCACCACGGGAGGCATCCGCAGGCGGTGATCACCCATCCCCTGCTCGTGGGGACCGACGGCGCGGACAAGATGTCCAAGAGCCTCGGCAATCTGGTCGGGATCACCGATCCGCCCGAGGAGGCCTACGGCCGGACGATGAGCATCTCCGACGGGCTGATGCTCGAGTGGTTCGACCTGCTCTCGTTCGGACAGTGGGACGACCTGGCTGGCGCACGCCGGGCCGTCGGCGAGGGCGGTGGCGATCCCCTGGCACTCAAGCACGAGATGGCCTGGCGCATCGTCGAGCGCTTCCACGGAGCGGACGCCGCCGAGGGCGCCCGCGCCCACTTCCGCAGTGTGGTCCAGCAGGGTGGCATTCCCGAAGAGATCGACGAGGTGGAGCTCGCCGGCGAGGACGGCTCGCTGGGCCTGCTCGCGGCGATCTCGACTGCGGGCCTGGCCGGCTCGAACAGCGAGGCGCGTCGCCTGGTCAGCCAGGGCGCGGTGCGCGTGGATGGATCCAGGGTCGACGACCCGCGGCATCGGCTGGCGGTGGGCGGCCCCTACCTATTACAGGTCGGCAAACGCCGTTTTGCCCGGATCCGGGTCCGCTGATTCCGGCGAAAAGAGCCCGAAATCGCCTCCGAATCCCCTGGGGGGCGTTGACCGATCCAGGACCCTGCTTTATGTTCCGCAACCCGCCGAGGCCAGAGGCCTTTTGGCGGGATTCGTCTCTTCGGAGTCGAGGCCTTCCCCGCAAGCCCCTGACAGGCTTGGCCCGTGGGACTCGACCGGTCTTTGACAAACGGAATAGCGTGCGGACAGCGGCCGCGACCCGTTCTCGAACGGGATCGGTGTCGCTGTTTCGGACGGTGACGGGTTCCTAGAACCAGAGCACAAAGAAACGCGCAGCGGCGCGCTCCACCGGAGTGTGTCGTTGCATCCGAACACAAGAACAGAGCCGGCCGTGCGCTCCTTCGGGAGGGCATTGCCGTTCTCGCCAAGTTCAAACTGGAGAGTTTGATCCTGGCTCAGAACGAACGCTGGCGGCGTGCCTAAGACATGCAAGTCGTGCGAGAAAGCACCTTCGGGTGTGAGTACAGCGGCGCACGGGTGAGTAACGCGTGGGTAACCTGCCTTCGGGTCCGGGACAACCTCGGGAAACTGGGGCTAATACCGGATAAGACCACAGCATCCTCGGATGCAGTGGAAAAAGATGGCCTCTTCTTGAAAGCTATCGCCAGGAGATGAGCCCGCGTCCCATTAGCTTGTTGGTGAGGTAACGGCTCACCAAGGCGACGATGGGTAGCTGGTCTGAGAGGACGATCAGCCACACTGGGACTGAGACACGGCCCAGACTCCTACGGGAGGCAGCAGTCGGGAATTTTGGGCAATGGGCGCAAGCCTGACCCAGCAACGCCGC
>JANQFA010000248.1 GCA_028278065.1 Myxococcota bacterium | reverse complement strand
GCGGAGGGCGGCTCCGCCCACCAGGAAGGACTCGACCATGGCATCGTCGCGGGGCAGGTCGGCGAGACGCGCCTCGCTCTCGGCCAGGGCCTCTCGCTGGGCCCTGTAGCCGGCCACGATCGCATCGCCGTCCCAGAGCGCGCGCGCGGCGTCGTCGCTCTGCGGGTCGAGGTCGTCGATGCGGAAGATCAGGCCGGGCGCCTCGAGGCCCAGCGCGCTCAGGCGCCTCCGCACCCCGTGGGTCCCGCCGCGGAGGTTGGCGGGGCGGACGAGGAGCCCGGCTTGGAGCGGGCGGAAGGCGAGGAAGCGCAGGGCCCGGTCGCGGAGGCGGCGCTCGCGGGCGCCCCGGGCGGGCAGCGCGGCCGTGTGCACCCCCAGCCAGTCGCCCCGCCAGCGCACGAGCTGGGATTCGAGGCGGGGCCAGGAGCGGATCTCGCGGTTGACGGCCCGCGCGGCGGCCCCGATCCGGTACGCACCGCGGCCGTCCCGCTCGACCAGACCCGCGGCCAGGAGCCGCGCCAGGGCGACGCGCAGGCTGTTCCCGCGGATCCCGAAGCGCCGGCCCGCGTCGACGAGGGCGCTCACGGGAGCCGACCCTCGGCCCAGGGTCGAGAGCAGGTCGAGGATCAAGCTGCGGGGCGTGACCTCCATCGAGCCGCATGTTACAGAAATCGCCGTTGTCGTCAAACGCTGTAATAAGTCCCGAGAACCATCCCTTGCCCCCAGGGAGCCCGCACCGCAAGCTGGGGCCCGACGCGGAGGACTTCTCTGGTGGCAGCACGGGCGCGGGGGCCGATGGTCGGGCGGCGATGGGTAGCGACCCTCGTATGGGCGCCCCTGGTCGCGACGCTCGCCTGGGCCGGCCAGGTGGATGCGATCACCCTGGAGGAGGCCCTGTCGCGCGCCCGCGAGCAGAGCCCGGAGCTGGCGGCGGCGCGGGCCGAGCTGGAGCGGGCGCAGGCTGCCAGACGGACCGCTCGCCAGTATCCCAACCCGAGCGTGAATGGCTGGGGCGGGCAGCTGCGGGCCCGCCGCGACGACGTCAACGAGGGCGCCACCTACGGCGTGGGCGTGCAGCAGCCGCTGGAGTCGCCGCGCGTCCGCGGTGCCCGCGCGCGCGCGTCCGACGCCGCACTGGCTGTGGCCGAGGCGGGAGCCCGGGCGGCCGAGACCGAGCTGGCGGCTCGGGTGAAGCGGGCCTTCTCGGACGCGGTGCGCGCCGCCGAGCTGCGTGCCGTCGCCGAGGAGCAGGTCGGCCTGCTGGAGCGGGTGCGCGAGGGGATCCGCCGCAAGGTGGACGTGGGGGAGGGCCCGGGCCTCGATCTCGCCCGTGCCGAGACCGAGCTCCTTCAGGCGCGAGCCGACCTCGCCCAGGCAGAGATGATTGGCACCGAGGCGCGGCTCGGACTGGCCCGTGCAGTGGGGACGCCGGGGGGCGGGGAGCTCGACCCGGACGGCGCCTTCCCGCCGCTCGCGCTGCCGGAGCAGGAGGAGCTGCGCGCCAGCCTCGCCGAGAGCAATCCGCGCATCGAGGAGGCGCGGCGCGGGCTCGGAGAGGCGCGCGAGCGGCTCGATCTGCAGCGTCACAAGCGCTTCGACGGCTTCGGCGTCGGGGCCGAGTGGTCTCGCGAGCCCGACGACGAGAGGCTCCTCCTCGCCCTGCGGGTCCCGCTGCCGGCCTGGAACCGGCGCCGGGGCCAGATCGGCGAGGCCTCCGCCCGGGTGAAGAAGGCCCAGGCCGAGCTGGCGATGCGCGAGCTGAGTCTCCTGCGCGAGCTCGACACCCTCTACAGCCGCCACCGGGTAGCGCAGCAGCAGGTCTCGCTGATCGAGACGGGCATGCTGCAGGAGGCGCGCCGCGCGCTGCGCGGCGCCGACGTGGCGTATCGATCGGGGGAGCGGGGTATCCTCGAGGTCCTGGACGCCCAGCGGACGCTGCGCGCCATCCGTCTCGACCTGCTCACCGCCCGCAGCGAGATGGAGCGTACCGGGATCGAGATCGAGCGTCTGGCGGGAGTGACGAGGTGAGCGTGCGTCCGTCATCGGGATGGGGAGTCCTGCTTCTCCTCGGGGTCTGCGCGACCCTGGCAGCGCCTGCCTCCTCGGCCGAAGAGGCGGACCCGCTCACCATCGAGGTCAGCGCGGGTCTCGCGGCGCGGCTCGAGACCGCCGTGATCGAGCGACACGCCCTGCAGCGACGGCTGCGCCTGCCCGCCGTGGTCGAGCTCGACGAAGAACGGGTCAGCCGCATCGGGGCCGGGGTCAACGGGCGCATCGTCGAGGTGGCGGCCTTCCGAGGCGACGCCGTGCAGCGCGGCGACCTGCTCGCGCGACTCACCAGCCCGGAGCTGACCCAGGCGCAGGTGGCGCTGCTCGGGGCGCTCGCCGAGGTGGACCTCCAGCGACGCGCCGTGCAGCGCGCCGCGGACCTGGTGGAGGCCGAGGTCATCTCCCAGGCCGAGCTCGAGAGACGCAACAAGCAGCTCTTCATGGCGGCCACGGCGGTCCAGTCACACCGGGATGAGCTGCGCCTCATGGGGATGTCCCGCCGCGAGATCGAGGAGGTGGAACGCTCCGAGACGATCCGCTCCGAGGTCGGGGTGCTGTCGTCGCTGGGCGGCACGGTCATCGAGCGCGACGTGAGCCGGGGCCAGGTGGTCGCGCCGGGAGACCCGCTCTTCACCATCGCGGATCTCTCCATGGTGCGGATCGAGGGGCAGGCGCCGGAGCGCGAGGCGACGTTCCTGGCCAAGGCCGATCACCTCCTGGTGGAGATCCCGGCGCTGCGCATCTTCGAGCGCAAGGCCGCGCTGGACTACGTGAGTGCCACGGTGAACCCGGGCTCGCGCACCCTGACGGTGCGGACCCGCATCGAGACGCCCTCCGAGAGCGTGAAGCCGGAGATGCTCGCGACCCTCGTCGTGGTCGGCCCTGCCGAGCGACGCCTGGCGGTACCGGCGCCGGGAGTCGTCCGCGAGGGGGACGAGGACTTCGTCTTCGTGCGCGAAGGGGAGGGGCGTTTCCGCTTCACCCGGGTCACGCTCGAGGCGGCGATCGACGGCCTGCGGGCCGTCTCCAGCGGCCTCTCCGAGGGCGACGTGGTGGTGGTCGACGGCGCCTTCCGCCTCAACTCCGAGCGTCGGCGCCGCGCCGGAATCTGAGCTTGATCGACCAGATCATCCGCTTCGCCCTGCGTCACCGCATCGTGGTGGTGGTCCTGGCAGCCGCCTTCCTGGTCGGAGGGGGCTTCGCCCTGGGGAACCTGGCGGTCGACGCGTTCCCCGACGTCACCAACGTCCAGGTGGTCGTCGCCACCGAGGCGCCGGGCAACGGACCCGAGGACGTGGAGCGCCTGGTCACGATTCCCCTCGAGATCGTGATGGCGGGAATGCCCGGGCTCTCGGAGGTGCGCTCGGTCAGCCGCAACGCGCTCTCCCAGATCACCCTGGTCTTCACGGACGAGGTGGAAGTCTACGACGCCCGCGAGATGGTCCTCGAGCGGCTCGAGTCGGTCGAGAACCAGCTGCCCGAGGGCATCACCCCGGTGCTCGGCCCGGTGACGACGGGGCTCTCCGAGGTGTATCTCTACACCCTCGAGCACCCCGACGACGGCGACGAGGCGCTCGGGGAGGAACGGCTCACCCAGCGCCGCACCATCCAGGAGTGGGTGGTGCGGCCGCTCCTGCGCGGGGTGGACGGAGTCGCGGACGTCACCTCGGTCGGCGGCTACGAGCGCCAGTACCAGATCCTCGTGCACCCGGAGCAGCTCGCCTACTTCGAGCTGACGGCACGAGACGTCTACACCGCCATCGGCCTCAACAACGCCAACAGCGGGGGCGGGATCCTGCCGCAGTTCGAGCAGCAGTTCCTGGTGCGCGGACTGGGACTGATCGAATCCACCCAGGACATCCGCGACATCGTGCTCAAGGAGGTGGACGGTACGCCCGTCTATGTCGGCGACGTGGCCGAGGTCCGGATCGGTCGCGCGGTGCGCTACGGGGCGGTGGTCAAGAACGGCGTCACCGAGTCGGTGGGCGGGATCGTCCTGATGCAGGCGGGCGGCAACGCCCGCGCCATCGTCAACCGGGTGAAGGAGCGCGTCGAGGAGCTGAACGCCGCCGGTGCGATTCCCGACGGGCTGCGGATCGTCCCGTACTACGATCGCTCGGAGCTGGTCGAGGCGGCCGTGGGCACCGTCGCGGGCGTGCTGGTGCAGGGCGTGGTGCTCGTGGTCCTGGTGCTGCTCGTCTTCCTGGGCAACATCCGCAGCGCCTTCATCGTGGTGGCGACCCTCGTGCTGACGCCGCTCGCCACGCTCCTGATCATGAACCAGCTGGGCATCAGCGCCAACCTGATGTCCCTGGGCGGGATGGCGATCGCGATCGGGATGATCGTGGACGGGTCGGTGGTCGTGGTGGAGAACGCCTACCGCCACCTCGCGCGGGCGCGGGGAAAGCCGCTGTCTCCGCGCGCGATGGTGCAGTGGGCGGCGGCCGAGGTCGGTACGCCGGTGGTCTTCGGCGTGGGCGTCATCTGCCTGGTCTTCGTGCCGCTGATGACGCTGCAGGGGATGGAGGGGAAGACCTTCTCCCCCCTGGCCTACGTCATCGCCATCGCGATGTTCGTATCGCTCGTGCTGTCGCTCACCCTGTCGCCGGTCCTGTGCAGCTTCCTGCTGAACGCGAAGTCGGAGGGCGGCACCAAGCTGGTCAGGAAGCTCGAGGGCCCCTACCTCGCGCTCCTCAAGACGGCACTGCGCAACGGCCGCGTGACCGTGGGGCTGGCCGCGCTGATGCTCGTCGCCAGCTGGTCCCTGATCCCGACGCTGGGCACCTCGTTCGTCCCGGAGATGAAGGAAGGCTCGCTGGTGCCGGGACTCGGGCGCTCGCCCAACATGTCGCTCGAGGAGTCGCTCGAGCTGGAGATGGAGGCGCTGCGCATCGTGGCCGAGACCCCGGGTGTCTCGGGCGTGGTCTCGAACCTGGGGCGTGGCGGCGATCCCACCGAGGTCCAGCCCGAGTGGGAGTCGGGGCCCATCGCCACCCTCTTGCCGCGGGACCAGCTCCCGGACGGGTGGACCCAGGACGACGTCGCGGACGCCATGCGCGCCGGACTGGCGGAGGTGCCCGGTGCGGTCGTGGTGATGGCCCAGCCCATCTCGGACCGGGTGGACGAGATGGTGGCCGGGGTGAAGGCCGACCTGGCCATCAAGGTCTTCGGTCACGATCTCGAGATCCTGCTCGAGAAGGCCGAGGCCGTGGCGTCGGTCGTGCGCGGCATCCAGGGCTCGCGGGACGTGCGGGTGGAGCGGGTGGCCGGTCAGCAGTACCTGACCATCGCGACCGACCGCCGGGCGATCGCCCGCTTCGGCCTCAACGTGGCCGACGTGAACGACCTCATCCACACGGCGGTCGCGGGACGCCAGGCGACCGAGATCTACGAGGGCGAGCGTCGCTTTCCGGCGGTGGTGCGCTTTCCCGAGCGCTTCCGGGACAGCCCCGAGTCGATCGAGCTCATCATGGTGCGCTCTCCGACCGGCGCCCTGGTGCCGCTCTCCGAGCTCGCGCAGATCGACGTCCGCAACGGTCCGGTGCAGATCGGACGCGAGGGCGGCCGGCGCCGGGTGATCGTCGCGACGAACGTGGCCGATCGCGACCTGGGCGGCTTCGTGGCCGAGGTGCAGGCCCGGGTGGGCGAGGAGGTGGAGCTCGATCCGGGCTACTACCTCACGTGGGGCGGCCAGTTCGAGAGCCTCGAGCGCGCCAGCGCGCGGCTCGCGGTGATCATCCCGCTGACCTTCGCGGCGGTCTTCTTCCTGCTCTTCCTGTTCTTCGACTCGGTCCGCTTCGCGACGCTGATCGTGCTGGTCATTCCCTTCGCCACGATCGGCGGCATCCTGGGGCTGGCGATCTCGGGCGAGTACCTCTCGGTCCCGGCCTCGGTGGGCTTCATCACGCTGGGTGGTATCGCGGTGCTGAACGGTGTCGTGCTGGTGGAGTTCATCCAGGGACTCGAGGCGCGCGGACGGACGCGCCTGTCGGCGATCGTGCGCGGGTGCAAGGACCGGCTGCGGCCGGTGCTGATGACCGCGATCACGTCGCTCCTCGGTCTGGCCCCGTTCCTGGTGGCCAGCGGCCCGGGCTCGGAGGTGCAGCGCCCGTTGGCGGTGGTGGTGATCGGCGGGATCCTCACCTGCACGCCGCTGACCCTCGTGGTGGTGCCGGTGCTCTACGCCTGGTTCGCGGGCCGGGAGGACGAGACCGAGGACGATCTGGAGTCGGTGCAGCGGATCCGCGAGCGGCGCAATCCCGCCCGTTTCGCTCCGCCGGCGGGCCCGGGCGCGCCGGCGAGCTGACGGCCGGGACCGCCGGGCCGCTAGGGGGCGGGCGCCACGGCGAGGATCCGCGTGCGGGTCTCGTCGGCCAGGGTGGCGGGATCGGCCTCGGCCAGCTGGGCCGGAGGGCAGGCGGGAAGCACGACGATGCGGATGTGATGGCGGCCCTCGACCACCAGCGTGCCACGTCGCCAGGCCCGACCGGCCCCCACGATGCGCACCGGGACGACGGGGGCCTTGGCGCGCTGGGCCAGCACGAAGGCGCCCGGCTTGAAGGGCTTCAGCTCCTCGGGCGAGAGCCCGCCTTCCGGGAAGATCGCGACCGGAGTGCCTTCGCGCAGGGCGTCCTCGGCGGCCACCATGGCATCGTGTCCGCTGGCGCGATCGCCCACCTTGACGGGGATGTGCCCGGCGCGCCGACACATGGGCCCGGAGAGCGGGACGTCGAAGATCCAGTGCTCGGCCATGAAGCGCGCCGCGGTGCCGAGAAGCTGGAGACAGAGCTGGTCGAGGGTCGACTCGTGGTTGGCGACCAGCACGAAGGGCCCGGATTCGGGCAGGTTCTCCAGGCCCTCGATCGAGAAGCGATAGAGTGGCGTGGCGTGGGCGTAGAGGGAGGACCAGCGGGCGATGAAGACGCGCAGCCGGTCGCCGCGTGGATCTCGTCTGCGCGTGAGACGCTCGTAGAGCCAGGACGCGGGAAAGAGCGGCGCCATGATGGCGGCGAACAGGACCCACGCGTAGGCCGAGCGGAGCTTGGAGAGCATGCAGACTCGGATGGTACGCAGCGGGCTCGGGTTTCACCCGTGGGCGGTCGCCCTCGTCGTCGCCAGTGGCCTCCTCGCCCAGCCGGCTCGCTCCGAGGAGCCTCTCGTCGTGGTGGTGGAAGGTGTTCTCGAGGCGCCGGCCCGGGATGTCCGTCGCGTGCTCCTCGATCTGGAGCTCTTCGGGCGCTGGTTCCCCTGGCTGGCCGAATGGCGCGTCCTCGCGCGGGGCGACCAGGAGGCGCGCGTCTACGGTCGCCAGGACGTCCCCTGGCCGGGGCGCGACCGGGACTACGTGGCCCGCTACCGCTGGGGGCAGGACGGCGCAGCGTTCTTCCTCGAGGCGACCGGCGTCGCGGAGGCCGACCCGCCCGCCCCGCGCGGGGTGGAACGCGTCGAGCGCTTCCGCAGCGAGTGGCGCGTCGAGCCGGGCCCCGAAGGAGGAAGCCGCGTGCGCTACACCGCGGAAGGTCCGGTGGAAGGCCGGATACGCCGGCTGCTGGACGGCTTCGCCTGGCGCGGGCACAGCCGCCGCGTTCTCGACGGCCTGTCGGCAGAGCTCGAGCGACGCGGCGACGATTGACGGCGTCGTGTAGATTCCCCGCAGCCGCCGCCCAGGAGGTGCTCCATGCTCCGGCCCCGCATCGCGTGGCTCGCGCTGCTGCTGCTCGTGCTCCCGGCTCCGGCGTCGGCCCAGATCGTGGCACCCGGCCTCGCGCTGGACCGGGCGGACCTGCGCGACGACTCGACGCTGATGGACACGACCTACGTGGATCCGCGGGCCAAGGGGCCCTCTGGGTCGCAGGTCTTCGGCCTGATCGGGGCCGCCGGGCCCTACCCGGGCTCCATGCCCGCCAGCCTGTGCATCGCCGGCTGCACGAACACCATCCTCGGCAGCTCGGCCGGTTCGCCGGTCGTCCTCTCGAATACCCTGCGGCCGGCCAGCGCCATGGGGCTCGTCGCGCTCTCGGCGACCTACGGGATGGTGGCGGCGCTGTACGAGCCCGACAGCCTGAAGCGCACCCCGCTCAAGCAGGGGAAGTCCCGGATCCAGCTCAGGCAGAAGGACTACGTCGGCATCCGCGAGGTGTACCTCGGTCCCTCGTTCACGGCCCTCGACCCGATGGTCGCGCTGCCGGGCTGCAAGGCGCAGTTCGACCTGCGCACCGACACGAAGAAGGGCCTGCAGACCGCCCGCTTCAAGCTGAGCTGCAACCCGGAGCTCCTCGAGGAGGCCCTCGAAGACGAGGAGATCGAGGCCCGCCAGGCGCTCTTCGCCCGCCTCTTCGGCAAGCCCCGGATCGGCTTCGACCTGAGGGGCGAGCGCCCGTTGCCTCCGTGAGGTCGCGCGCCTAGCGACGCACCTCGAAGCCGGCGGCCTTCCCGTCCCAGGTGTCGGGCGTCACGCCGCGCTCGCGCAGCTTGAACTTCTGGACGCGGCCCGTCGGGGTCGAGGGCAGCGAGTCCAGGAGCTCGATGTAGCGTGGCACGAAGAAGTAGGGCGCGTTGTCGTTGACGAAGCGGGCCAGCTCCTCCGCGCCGGCCGACTCGCCGGGCTTCAGCACGACGCAGACCTTCAGCTCCGCCTCGCTCTCGAGCTCCTGGGAGGGGACGCCGTGGGCCGCGCACTGGGCCACGGCCGGGTGCGCGCCCAGGGTGGCCTCGACCGCGAAGGACGAGATGTTCCGCCCCTTGTAGCGGATGAAGTCGGCCTTGCGGTCGACGAAGAAGAACTCGCCGTCCTCGTCCTGCCGCAGCAGGTCGCCCGTGTGGTACCAGAGGTTGCGCCACGCCCGGATGGTCGCCTCCGGATTGCCGAAGTAGCCGTTGAAAAGGGTGAAGGGCTCGGTGGGGCGGGCGCAGAGCTCGCCGGCCTCGCCTTGCGGGACCGGCCGATCGTCGTCGTCCAGCAGGGCGATCTCCACCCCGGGCTGGGGCTCGCCCAGCGAGTTGGGCTTCCAGGGGCGCCCGGGCGTGCGCGCCAGGACGGTCATCAGCTCGGACTGGCCGAATCCCTGCGGAATGGCCTCGATCCCGAAGCGCTTCTTGAAGGGCTCCTCCAGGGCGGCGGGCATCGGGATCGCGGACATGGTGCGCACCGGGTTGTCGGCGTCGTCCGCGCGTTCCGGGGCGTTCCAGAGGAACATGTGCATCGCGCCCAGGGTGAAGCACATGGTCGCCCCGTAGTGCCGCGTCCGCTCCCAGAACTCGCCGGCCGAGAAGTGCGGATCGATGGCGCAGGGCACGCCCGTCACCAGGGCGCGGAAGACGTTCGCCACCCAGGCGGCCGAGTTGTACATGGGCAGGCAGCAGTAGAGCACCTCGCCCTCGCGCAGGCCCGCGTTGCGCGCGCCGCTGTCGGCCGCGCGGATCCACACGTTGTGGCTCTGCATGACGCCCTTGGAGCGGCCGGTGGTCCCCGACGTCCAGAGGATGGCCGCCGTATCGCCGTAGTGGAGCGCCGAATCGTCGGGCTCCTCGCCCGGGAGATCGGCGAAGGCGTCCAGGGACTCGGTCGCGATTGCCAGGTCGGCCTCCGCCTCGCCGCCGCGCACCAGGACACGCTCGAAGGGCAGGGCGCCGAGCTCGGCCGCGCGCGGGGTGAGCGCGGCATCCGCGACCAGGATCTTCGCGCCGCTGTCCTGGAAGGTCTCCGCCAGCCAGCTCCCCTTGTAGTCGGTGTTCGTGGGCACCCAGATGGCGCCCAGCTTGTTGAGGCCGAGGGCGGCGAAGACGAGGTCGGGCCCGCTTCCCGCGAAGAGGCAGACGGTGTCGCCGCGCCCGACGCCGGCGCGGGCGAAGCCCGCGGCGTAGGCGTTGGCCAGCTCGTTGGTGCGGCCGAAGCTGAAGCGCTCGTCCCCCGCGACGAGGAAGTCGCGGTCGGGACTGGCCTCCGCCTGCAGGCGGAGGCAGCGACCGAGCAGGCGATCGCGGTCGTCGTCGAGCTCGAGCCAGTTCATGTCGTTTCCGGGCTCCTCGCGATGGGGGCAACCCCTTGCGGATCAGAGTAGAACATGTTTCACTTCGGGCCCCCGGGCCGGGACATCGGATCCCGCAACCCCCCGTCCCGCGGGCGGAAATCGAATGTACATCGAGTTCACGCCGGCGCAGCAGGCGCTCCGCCAGGAGCTGCGGGAATACTACCGGCAGCTCTTCACTCCGGAGCTGCGCAAGGCGCTGGACGAGTCCTGGGACCAGCTCGGGGGGCCCGCCTTCCGCGAGGCGATGGGGAGGATGGGGAAGGACGGCTGGCTCGTGATCGGCTGGCCGGAGGAGTACGGGGGCCAGGGGCGCGGCCACATCGACCAGTTCATCTTCTGGGACGAGACCTACCGGGCCCGGGCACCGCTCCCGGTGATCACGGTCAACACCGTGGGCCCCATGCTGATGCAGCACGGCAGCGACGCGCAGAAGGCCGAGCTCCTGCCGAAGATCCGCGACGGCGAGCTCCTGATCGGGATCGGCTACACCGAGCCGAGCGCGGGCACCGATCTGGCCTCGCTCCAGACCAGCGCCGTTCGCGACGGCGACGAGTGGGTGATCAACGGCCAGAAGATCTTCACCACCCACGCGCAGGATGCCGAGTACATCTGGCTCGCCGCGCGCACCGATCCGGATGCGCCGAAGCACGCCGGGATCTCGATCATCATCGTCCCGACCGACGTCGAGGGGTTCTCCTGCACGCCGATCCGCACGATCGGCGGCGAGCTGACCAGCGCCACCTACTTCGAGAATGTGCGGGTCCCCGCGGACAACCTGGTGGGGCCGCTCAACGGCGGCTGGGGCCTGATCACCGGCCAGCTCAACCTGGAGCGCATCACCCTCGCCATCCCCGGACCCGCCGACCGCCTGCTCGACGAGGTGTGGGCCTGGGCGGAGAAGACTCCGTCGCCCGACGGCGGACGCATGCTCGATCAGCCCTGGGTCCAGACGAACCTCGCGCGCGTCTACGCCAAGCTCGACGCGCTGAAGGTCCTGAACTGGCGCTCGGCCTGGTCCATCGACCAGGGCCAGCCGCAGATGGCGGACGCCTCGGCCGTCAAGGTCCTGGGCACCGAGATGCGGATCGAGCTCTACAGGCTGCTCCTCGAGATCACCGAGGCCGCCGGCACGGTGCGCCCGTTCGAGCCCGGCGCGCTCTTCGGGGGCCTCCTCGAGCAGTCGTACCGCGGCTGCATGGTCGAGACGTTCGGAGGCGGCGTGAACGAGGTGCAGCGCGACATCATCGCCATGGCGGGCCTCGGACTGCCTCGGGCGCGTCGCTAGGGAGGACCGAGAAGAATGCCCCTGACCCCCGAACAGAAGAAGGAGCTGGAGGCGCAGCTCGAGACGTTCGTCGGCAAGCCGATCGGTCCGGCCAAGGCGGGCCGCGACGCGGTCAACGAGCCGATGATCCGGAGCTGGTGCGACGCGATGGGCGACGCCAACCCGGCCTACCTCGATCCGGCCGCCGCCAAGGACTCCGTCCACGGGGGCATCGTCGCGCCGCCGGCCATGCTGCAGGCCTGGACCATGATCGGCTGGGACATGCACAGGGGCTACGACGAGCCCACCAACGAAGAGCAGCGCCTGCACAAGCTGCTCACCGACAACGGCTACACCGGCGTGGTCGGCACCAACACCGCGCAGGGCTACACGCGGTACCTGCGGCCCGGGGACACGGTCACGGCCGAGACGGTGATCGAGTCGATCTCCGAGGAGAAGGCCACCGCGCTCGGCATCGGCTACTTCATCGTGACGCGCACCACCTTCAGCGACCAGGACGCTGAGGAGGTGGGCTGGATGACCTTCCGGGTCCTCAAGTACATCCCGGCCCAGCAGCCCCAGGCCGCGGCGAGCGACGCGGGCGGTGCACCGGCGGTGCCCGGCAGGATCCGTCCGCCCATGGGGCACGACAACGCCTGGTGGTGGAATGCGGTGGCCGACGGGATCCTCCCGATCCAGACGTGCAACGCCTGCGGCGCGCACCACCACCCGCCGCGCCCCATGTGCGGCGAGTGCCGCTCGATGGACCTGGGCTTCATCGAGAGCACGGGGCAGGGGACGGTCCATACCTTCACGGTGATCCGTCACCCCCAGTTCCCCGGCTACGACTTCCCCATCCTGGCTGCCCTGATCGACCTGGAGGAGGGAGTGCGGATCGTCTCCAACGTGGTCGGCTGCGATCCGGGCGACGTGCACATCGGGATGGCGGTGGAGGCCTTCATCCACGAAGACGAGGACGGCTTCAAGCTGCCGCTCTTTCGTCCGGTGAAGTAGTGGACTTCGAGTTCAGCGAAGAGCACGAGGCGGTCGCCTCCCTCGCGCGCGAGATCCTGGAGCGCGAGGCCACGCCGGAGCGCATCAAGCTGGCCGAGGCGTCCGAAGAGTGGATGGACCGGCCGCTCTGGCAGACGCTCGCCGAGGCCAACCTCCTCGGCGTGGCGATCCCCGAGGCCCACGGCGGAATGGGGTTCGGCTTCGCCGAGCTCTGCGGCGTCCTCGAGGCGGTGGGTGCGGCGACCGCGCCGCTTCCGGCGCACGCGACCCTGGTGCTCGGAGCGCTCCCGATCGCGGAGTTCGGAAGCGAGGCGCAGCAGGCCGAGTGGCTACCGCGGGTAGCGGCCGGCGAGGCGATCCTGACGGCGGCATTGAGCGACGCCGAGTCGGGCGGAGCCGACGCGCCGGCCACGACGGCCCGGCCCGAGGGCGACCAGTTCATCCTCGACGGCCTGCGCCGCGCGGTGCCCTTCGCGGGGCAGGCGGATCGCATCCTGGTTCCGGCCGCGACTCCCGAGGAGGTGGCCGTCTTCCTCGTGTCGCCGGACGCAGCAGGGGTGAGCCTCGAAGCGCGCGTCACGTCCACGGGCCAGCCGCTCTCCGAGCTCCGCCTCTCGGGGGTCCGCGTTCCCGCGGAGGACCGGCTCGGGCAGGAGACCGACGGCGCCGCGATCGTGCGCTGGACCGAGCAGCGGGGGCTCGTCGGCATCGCGGCCTTGCAGACCGGCGTCTCCGCCAAGGCACTGGAGATCACCGCCGGCTACGTGAAGGAGCGCGAGCAGTTCGGCGTGCCGATCGGCTCGTTCCAGGCGGTGCAGCACCGCTGCGCGGACGCCTTCATCGATCTGCAGGCCCTGCGCTGGACGCTGTGGCGCGCCGCCTGGCGTCTCTCGGAGGGGCTCGCCGCCCGGCGCGAGGCCTGGGTCGCCAAGTTCTGGGCAGCGGAGGCGGGCTCGCGCATCGCGAACGCGGGGCTGCACCTCCACGGCGGGCTCGGCTCCGATGTCGACTACCCGATCCACCGCCACTTCCTCTGGTCCAAGGCGCTGGAGCTCGAGCTGGGCGGTGCCCAGCCCCAGCTCGTCCGCCTGGGACGCGACATGGCCCGAACGGGGCCCACCCTGCAGGAGTCCGCATGAGCGCATCGATCCGCTTCGACGACGTGAAGGTGGGGCAGGAGCTGCCGCCGCTGGACGTCCCCCTGACCGCCGCGATCGTCGTGGGCGGCGCCATCGCCTCGCGCGACTACACCCCCGTTCACCACGACAGGGGCGCAGCACAGGCCCAGGGACTCTCGGACGTGATCATGAACATCCTGACCACGAACGGGTACGTCAGTCGCTACGTCACGGACTGGGCCGGCCCGGACGCCCGGGTGCGCGGCCTCGAGGTGAAGCTCGGCGCGCCCAACATGCCCGGCGACACCATGAAGATGACCGGCCGGGTCACCTCCGCCGAGAACGGCAGCGTGGAGGTGGAGGTCGTCGGCAAGAACGGCTGGGGAAACCACGTCGAGGGCACGGTCACCGTCGACCTGCCCACGGGAGCGTAGAGCCATGCCCACGAGCCTCCGCAACGAAGCCGCCATCGTCGGGATCGGACAGACCGCCTACACCAAGAACTCCGGCGTCTCGGAGCTCGCGCTCGCCGTGGAGGCCGTCTCGAAGGCGATCGACGACGCGGGACTCGATCCCGAGCAGATCGACGGCTACACGAGCTTCACCCTCGACACCAACGACGAGGTGGACATCGCACGCGCGGTCGGCACGGGCGAGGCCACCTTCTACAGCCGTATCGGCTACGGCGGCGGCGCCGCCATCGGCGTGATGCACCAGGCGGTCATGGCGGTGGCGACCGGCCAGGCGAAGTACGTGGTGGTCTACCGGGCCCTCAACGGGCGCTCCGGTCAGCGCTACAGCGCGGGCATCTCGGGCGACATCGTGACCGCCGACCTCATCCACTGGAGCTGGTACATGCCGTGGGGGCTGATGACCCCGGCCTCCTGGGTGGCGATGTTCACCCAGCGCTACATGCACGAGACCGGCTGCAAGGCCGAGGATCTGGCGGAGGTGGCCCTGACCACCCGCGACCACGCGGTGAACAACCCCGATGCCTTCTTCTACCAGCGCCCGCTGACCCTCGAGGACTACATGGAGGCGCGCTGGATCGCGGAGCCCCTGCGCCTCTACGACTGCTGCCAGGAGACGGACGGCGGCGTGGCCTGCATCGTCACCACCCCGGAGCGCGCCCGCGATCTGAAGCACCCCGCTGCCGTGGTCCGGGGTGTCGCCCAGGCCTTCGGCGCGGATCAGGAGCAGATGACGAGCTTCTACAACCGGGACATCGCCCGTCTTCCGGAGATGGAGCTGGTGGCCCGGAACATGTGGGCGACGGCCGGTCTGGGTCCCGAGGACATCGATGCGGCGGTCATCTACGACGCCTTCACCTCGATCGTCCTCTTCCAGCTGGAGGCCTTCGGCTTCTGCGGCTTCGGCGAGGGCAAGGACTTCGTCAAGGACGGAGCGCTCTCCGCGAAGGGCGGGCGGCTTCCCGCCAACACCCACGGCGGGCAGCTCTCCGAAGCCTACCTGCACGGCGTGAACGGCATCGCGGAAGGCGTGCGCCTCATCCGCGGCACCTCCACCAACCAGCCCGAGAAGAACGACCACGTCCTGGTGACGGCCGGCGTCGGCGTGCCCACGGCGGGCATGGTCCTCGGCAAGCTCGACTAGAGCGGGAGATCCAGCATGGGCAACGCAGTCATCGTCGAAGCGCTCCGCACGCCGATCGCGCGCGGCAAGATGGGCCGCGGCGACCTCTCGGGCTTCCACGCCGCCCAGCTGCTGGGCCGGCTCCAGATGGCCCTCGTGGAGAAGGCGGGCATCGAGCCCGGGGACGTGGAGCAGATCTTCGGCGGCTGCGTCACCCAGGCGGGCGAGCAGTCGAACAACATCACGCGCCACGCCTGGCTCGGAGCCAGCCCCGACAGCTACTCCACCGCGGGCACGACGGTCGACGTCCAGTGCGGCTCGGGCCAGCAGGCCAACAACGTGATCAACGCCCTGGTGAAGGGCGGCTCGATCGACGTGGGCATCGCGTGCGGCATCGAGCTGATGAGCCACGTGGGCCTGGGCGCCAACGTGATCAACGGCCCCGGCTTCTTCCTGCCGCCCGAGTTCCCCTGGAACGAGCCGATGAGCCAGTTCGAGGCGGTCGAGAAGATCGCGACGGCGCGCGGCATCTCGCGCGAGGACGCCGACGCCTTCGCCCTGGACTCCCAGAACAAGGCCAGGCAGGCGCGCGACGAGGGACGCTTCAAGCGCGAGATCCTGCCCATCGAGGCGCCCGTCCTGGGGGACGACATGCAGCCCACGGGCGACACGCGCCTGGTGGAGCAGGACCAGGGCATTCGCGACAGCACCCTGGAGTCGCTGGCCGGGCTGAAGCCGGTCCAGGAGGGCGGAGTCCACACGCCCGGCAACTCCTCGCAGGTGTCGGACGGCGCAGCCGGCCTCCTCTACACGAGCGAGGAGAAGGCGAAGCAGCTCGGTCTGCGCCCGCGGGCGCGCATCCTCCACGACGTGGTCGTGGGCTGCGATCCGGAGATGCTCCTGGAGGGGCCGATCGACGCCACCCACAAGCTGCTCTCGAAGAGCGGCATGAGCCTCACGGACATCGATCTCTTCGAGTGCAACGAGGCCTTCGCGGCGGTGGTGCTCTCGTGGCTGAAGGAGTTCCCGGCCATCGACCGGGAGAAGGTCAACGTGAACGGCGGCGCCATCGCGCTGGGGCACCCGGTCGGCTGCACCGGCTCGCGCCTCATCGTGACGGCGCTCCACGAGCTGGAGCGCACCGACCGGAGCACGGCCCTCATCACGATGTGCTGCGGCTCTGCGGTGGGTACCGCCACGGTCATCGAACGAATCTAGGAGACGACGCGATGGGAGTTCTGGACGGAAAGGTGGCGATCGTGACCGGTGCGGGGCAGGGCCTCGGCCGCGTGGAGGCGCTCGAGCTGGCGAGCCACGGGGCGAGCGTCGTGGTGAACGACCTGGGCACCGCCGCAGACGGCACGGGGTCCAGCGAGGACCCCGCCCACCGGGTCGTGAAGGAGATCGAGGAGGCGGGTGGCAAGGCGGTGGCGGCCTTCGGCGACGTGTCCGACTGGGAGGCCGCGCGGTCCATCGTCCGCAGCGCGGTCGACACCTTCGGCGACCTCAACATCATGGTGAACAACGCCGGCTTCTCGCGGGACGGCATGATCGTGAAGATGACCGAGGACATGTTCGATTCTGTGCTGCGGGTCCATGTGAAGGGCCACTTCTGCATGATCAAGCACACCATGGACTTCTGGCGCGAGAAGTCGAAGGCCGACGGCGGAGCGCCCCTCTACGGGCGGCTCATCAGCACCGCCTCGGACGCCTTCCTGATGGGGAACCTCGGTCAGCCGAACTACGCCGCGGCCAAGGGCGGCATCACCTTCCTCACCCTGTCGGCCGCCCGCGAGTGCCAGCGCTTCGGCGCGACGGCGAACGTGGTGCTGCCGCGGGCGCGCACGCGGATGACGGACTCCGGGCCCTGGGCGGCGATCTTCCAGAAGCCGGAGGAGGGCTTCGACACCTTCGCCCCCGAGCACATCGGACCGGTGGTGGCGTGGCTGGCCTCGCCCCACGCCGCGAACGTGTCCGGCAACCTCCTGCAGGTGTGGGGCAAGCACGTGCGGGTCTTCGAGCGGCCGCAGGCCGCGCTGGACCACGAGAACGACGAGCCCTGGACCCTGGAGAGCATGCAGGCGGTGCTCGGTCCCTTCTTCGAAGGCAAGAAGCCCATCGAGGACTCGTTCGCGCTGCCGATGGCCTGAGACCGGAGGTCGCATCCGCGTCTACGCGAGCATCGACGACGTCCGCATGCCGCTCGGCGCCGTGCCCGACCACGCGCGGCGCGCCGAGGCACTCGGGTTCGACGGGCTGATCGTCCCGGAGGCGGTGAGCGACTCGATCCTCGTCGCGTGCCTGGCACTCGAGCACACCTCGCGCATCGAGGTGATGACGGGCGTCACCGTAGCCTTCGCGCGCAGTCCCACGCTCCTGGCCCAGGACGCCTGGGGGCTGGCGCAGCTCTCCGGGGGTCGCTTCGTCCTGGGGCTCGGCCCCCAGGTCCGCGAGAACATCGTGGGCCGCTTCGGGATGCCCTGGTCCGCACCGGCGGCGCGCATGCGCGACTACGTCGGCGCCCTGCGGTCGGTATTCGCGGCCTGGCAGCATGGGGAGCCGCTTCACTACGAGAGCGACGCGTACCGCCTCGACCGCATGCAGCCGTTCTTCGCCCCCGACCCGCTTCCGGAGGGAATGGCCGTGCCCATCGCGCTGGGCGCGGTGGGACCGCGCATGAGCGAGGTGGCGGGGGAGGTGGCGGACCGGGTCATCGCGCACCCGACCAACTCATCGCCGCACTTCCTGCGCGAGGCGCTGGCCCCGCGGCTGGCAGCGGGTGCGCGCCACGCCGGACGGGACGCGCGGGACGTAGCAGTCGTCGCCAATCCCATGGTCGCCACGGGGATCGATGCGCCTGCGGTCGAGCGGGAGCGCGAGGCGGCGCGAAAGGTGCTCGCCTTCACCTACAGCACGCCGGCGTACGCCGCGTCGCTGACTCACCACGGCTGGGAGTCCGTGGGCCAGGCGCTGCGCGAGCGGGCTCGCGCGCGGGACTGGGAGGGCATGGCCGGGGAGATCGGCAGCGAGATGCTCGACGTCCTCGTTCCCAGCGCCCGCTTCGAGGAGATCGCGGCGCTCCTGACAGAGCGCTACGGCGGCGTCGCGACCGCCATCGCGCTCCGCATGCCGCCGGACCGGCAGCACGACGTGGACTTCGCCCGAGTGGTCGAGGCCCTGCGCAACGCGTGACCCGGGACCGGCTTCACCGGTACAATGGCACCACGGAGGATTGAAATGCCGATCGATCGGGACAAGGCGCTGGGCGCATCGCTGGGCTCGGGTGAGGGATCCTACGAGCCGGACGACGTGATCCTCTATCACCTGGGCATCGGCGCCGGCTTCGACGCCACCGATGCAGCGGAGCTCGAGTACACCTACGAGAAGAACCTGAAGGTCCTGCCGAGCTTCGCAGTGGTCGCGGGGAGCAGCTTCTCGAGTCGCGCGCTGCGCAGCGCCGAGGGCGGAGGGGGTCGCGGCGGCGGCATGCTCAAGGTCGAAGGCCTGGACTTCAACCCCGCGATGCTGCTGCACGGCGAGCAGGAGATCGAGCTTCACCGACCCCTTCCCGTCTCGGCCTCGTTCAAGACGGAAGGGCGCATCGCGGACATCTTCGACAAAGGCAAGGCCGCCCTCGTGGTGATCGAGAACACGGCCAGCGACGAGGAGGGCCCCCTCTTCAGCAGCCGCATGTCGGCCTTCATCCGTGGAGAGGGCGGCTTCGGAGGGCCCTCCGGTCCCAAAGTGGGGAACGAGCCTCCCGAGCGCGAGCCGGACGGGGTGGTGGAGCGCGCGACCCTGCGCCAGCAGGCGCTCCTCTACCGCCTGTGCGGCGACAAGAACCCGCTCCACGCCGATCCGAAGTTCGCTGAGATGGGCGGCTTCGACACGCCGATCATCCACGGCCTGTGCTCGTACGGCGTGGCCTGCAAGGCGGTGGTCGACGACGCCCTGGGCGGAGACGTGACGCGGGTGCAGAGCTACGCGGCCCGCTTCCGCGGTGTGGCGTTCCCCGGCGAGACCTACCGGACCTCCTGGTGGAGGGACGACGGGCGGATCGTCCTCGAGGTCAAGAGCATCGAGCGCGGCGCGCCGATCATCTCGAACGCGGCGATCACCCTGCGGGACTGAGACGCGGCCGGGCGCGCGAGGGGGTTGCGCAACTCGCGGCACCATCTCCCCGGAAAGCGGCCCGAAAGCGGCACACTATCGGGTCAAGAACGGGCCCCGATCTGCCGATAGTGCGGGCGCGGTGCGGCCCCGTCGGGCCCGCCCGTTGGGGGGCGGTGCGTGGGGGCGGACGGGGTCGAGGAGCAGCAGCGAGGCGACGCGGCGCGGACCGATCCGGGCTCTGCGCTCCTCGGCGAGGGGGAGGGCGCCCGCATCAGCGCGGCGCTCTTCGCAGTGGCATTCGCCGGGGCGGCGCTCCTCTTCGTCGTGACCTACTGGCTGCCGGGCGACAACTCGCGGCCGGCCATCGCCACCTTCATGGGCGTGCTCGGTGCCGCCTTCCTGCTCAGCCAGACCGGTCATCGCCAGCTCGCGAGCGTGATGCTGGCGCTGGGCGTCCTGGGGGCGGTGACGGCGGCGATGCTGGTGGGCTACGGGATCCACGACACCGGCGCCCAGCTGCTGCCCGTGGTCGTCTTCTTCGGCGGGCTCCTGCTCGGGAAGCGCGCCGCCGTGATCTTCGCCGTCCTCGCCACCGCTGCCGCCGGGGTGGTCGTCCAGGCCGAGCTGGCCGGGTGGATCGAGACGCCCTTTCGGTCCCAGACGGCCCCGGCCGACGTCGTGACCGTCGCGATCATCCTGGGCGTGACGGCGTATCTGGGATGGATGGTCACCGGCAGCCTGGCGCGGACCATCGCGGAGACCGAGACCTCCGAGGCGCGCTGGCGCGCACTCGTGGAGAGCGCGCCGGACCGGATCCTGACCGTGGGGCGCGACGGGAGGATCGATGTGGCCGGTCCGGGTGCGGATCCGGGCTGGACCCGCGTTCACGACGCCGTGACCCGCGAGGGGGGCGAGCTCCTCGACGACGCCCTCGACCTGGTGTTCGAGCTCGGACAGGTCGCCACCTGCGAGTGCCGTGCAGCGAAGGACGACGCCTGGCTCGAGATCCGCATGGGGCCCATCGAGGAAGAGGGCGCCGTGGTGAGCGCGACCGTCATCCTGACCGATGCCAGCGAGCGCCTGCGCGCCGCGGAGGAGCGACACCGCCTGGAGGAGCAGCTCCGCCAGGCGCAGAAGATGGAGGCGCTCGGCCAGATGGCAGGCGGCGTGGCCCACGACTTCAACAACCTGCTCACCGTGATCGCGGGCAATGCGGAGCTTCTCTCGGGCGAGGTCCAGGGGGACGAAGCCCGACGCTACCTGGAGGAGATCCTGGAGGCCCAGGAGCGTGCGGCCGGTCTCACCCGTCAGCTGCTGGCCTTCGGGCGGCGCCAGGTGCTGCAGCCGGAGGTGGTGCGGCTGAATCCGGTGGTCGACGGGGTGCGGACGATGCTGCGCCGCCTGATCGGAGAGCGCGTCGAGCTGGTCTTCCGAGCCGGGGAGGAGGCGGTCGCGGTGCGCGCGGATCGCGGCCAGCTGGAGCAGGTCCTGGTGAACCTCGTCCTGAACGCGCGGGACGCGACCGGAGGCCGCGGGTGCGTCGAGGTGGGCACCGGTGCGCTGGATCTCGAGCACCCAACCGAAGTGGGCGAAGTCGAGATCCCGAGAGGTCGCTGGGCCGTGATGGAGGTGCGGGACGACGGCTGCGGGATGGACGACTCGACCCGGCGCAAGATATTCGACCCCTTCTTCACCACCAAGCCGGTCGGCAAGGGCACGGGCCTGGGGCTCGCGACCGTGTACGGGATCGTGACCCAGAGCGAAGGCGTCCTCACGGTCGAGAGTGTTCCCGGGGAGGGCACGACGGTGCGCGTGCACCTGCCGCGCGTCGCGGACCTGGCGCCTTCGGAGGAAGGCCGGGTCCCGCCGGAGTCGGCGGGCGGCTCGGAGCGCGTCCTGGTGGCCGAGGACGATGCCGCCTCCGGACGTCTGGTGGCGGATCTCCTGCGCGGCGCGGGCTACGAGGTCATGCTGGCGCGGCGCGGCGAGGACGCACTGGAGCAGCTCGAAGCCTGCGAGGGTCGCATCGATCTGCTGCTCACCGATCTGGTCATGCCCGGCCTCTCGGGGGTCGAGCTGGCCGAAGAGGCGCGCTGCCGTTTCGCAACGCGCCGCGTGCTCTTCATGTCGGGCTACGCCGGCGACACCCTCGACGGCGGGGCGCTCGATCCCGCCGAGCAGTTCCTCGAGAAGCCCTTCAGCGGCCGCGTGCTGCTGGCGCGGGTGCGCGAGCTGCTGGACGCGCCTTCCGAGCCTTGAGCGCCACGAAGCTCAGGACGGCGCCGGAGGCGCGAGCTGGGCGCGCATCTCACGCCGCCAGCGGCCCCAGGCCAGCAGGAGGAAGAGCAGCGCCTGGACCGCCAGGGGGGCGAGGCAGGCGAGCGGCCCGACGTCGAGTCGGGGCCAGAAGAAGCCGGTCAGCGCGGGCTGCTCGAGCGCGCGCGCGAGCGCGGGGGCGATCAGGTAGAGGACGCCCAGGTAGACGACGCCCGCCACGTCGCCGCGCCGCGAGCCGAAGGAGAGCGCCAGCAGGAGTGCCAGGTCGCGCGTGCCGAGGAGCGCGAGCCCTGCCACCAGCTGCTTCTGGGTCGCGGAGGCCGACGTCTCCGGCTGGACCAGGATGGCCAGCGCCGCGACGCCCGCCAGTGGGATCGATACGAGCCAGAGGGGGATCTCGTCGAGGAGCCGCTCGCGCTGGCCTTCGCGCCGGAACCAGACGAGCCGCCGGAAGAGGGCCGTGTCCTTGCGCTCGCTGAACGCGGTGAGGTAGACGGCCGCGTGCGCGATCGCGAAGGCGACGAAGAGGCGGGTGGGGGTGAAGGTGCTCTCGGGGTCGCCCGAGCCGAGCCCGCTGGGGACGAAGCCCGCTGCCCAGACCATGCTGGATGCGAGGAACACGAGCCAGACCAGCGGCGTGCCCCGCACCTGGAGCTCGGCCCGCATGAGGCGCTCGACGCCGAGCACCGCCCAGCCCGCGTAGAGGAGGGCGGATGCCAGGGACACGGCGAAGAGGGTGGTCTCGACTGCGTACCAGGAAGCCTCGAGCGCGCGCGCGTCGTGGGCGAGCGCGGTGCGCAGCACGGGGAACGCGAACACGAACGCCAGGAGCGGAAAGGCAGCGCCGGAGCGCGCTGGGAGGTCGGTGCCGCGGCGCACCGCGAGCAGCGCGAGGAGGATCGCGCACGCGTGGACCAGCACCACGACGGCGGTCAGCATCAGCAGATCGCCGAGGCGCTCCACGAACGGCGCGTCACTGGCCAGCAGGAACACCGCGGCGCAGAGGGCCGCCGCGTACCAGGGATGGATGGGGCCGCCCAGGAGCTTTCCCCAGGCGAGCTGCCAGGGCCGCAGCGCCGACATCCGCTGCAGGTCCCAGGTGTGCGCGCGCACCTCCTCGATCACGGCGTCGGCGGCGAGCCGCGTCCCCCACAGCAGGAGGAGACCGCCCATGCCCCAGAGCGCGGCGCCCGCCACGGGCTGCATGCCCTCGCCCCCGGCGGCGCGGGTCAGGGTGAGCACCAGACCGAAGACCAGGAGCAGGATCGTGGGCGTCGCCACCAGACGATGCGGCGTGAGCTCGAGCCACACGTGACGGCGGAACTCCGGATTCTCCATCACCCGCCCCCGTCCTGCGCGCGCACCCGCTCGCGGTACACGTCCTGGAGGTTGGCGCGCTCCTCCTCGAGGGAGGCGATCGGGAGACCGGACTCGATCCAGCTCCGCAGCAGGGCGTGCTGGTCCGCCGCGTCCCCGCCGAACGACAGCGTGGCGGTGAGCCCGCTGACCTCGACGTCCGAGACGCCGGGGCTCTCCAGACGCTGCGCGAGGTCCGGAACCGCTGCCGCCAGGGTCACGCGGAGGCTGCGTCGGGTATCGGGATCGCCCTCGCCGAGGGTGCGGTGCTCGATGAGGCGCCCGTCGCGCAGGATCATGATCTGCGAGCAGTACTCGTCGAGCTCGGCGAGGATGTGCGAGGAGACCAGGAGGGTCATCCCCTGTGCGCCCAGCTCGACGAAGAGCTCGGAGAGCGCGATGCGGGCGTCCGGGTCCAGGCCGGAGGCGGGCTCGTCCAGGAGCAGCACGCGGGGCTCGTGCACGATCGCCTGGGCGATCGCCAGCCGCTGGCGCAGCCCGCGCGAGAGCTCACCCGCCTTCTTGTCCAGGTGATCCGAGATCGCCAGCCGCCGGGCCGCTCGCTCGATCGCCGCCGGTCGCTCGGGCGGGGGCAGCAGGTGCGAGGCCGCCGCGTAGTCCAGACAGCGACGAGCCGACAGCGCGTCGTAGAGTCCGAAGAAGTCCGAGAGGTAGCCGACCCGGGCGTGGCAGAGGCGCGGGCTGCGCCGCACGTCGACACCGTCCACGCGGATCGCGCCCGAGAGGGGCTCGTCCAGGGCTGCCAGGCAGCGCAGCAGGGTGGTCTTGCCGGCGCCGTTGGGTCCCACCAGCGCGGTGATGGAACGGGGCGGGAGGGCGAAGGAGACGTCGTCGAGGGCGCGGACGCCCGGATACTCGAACGTCACGCTACGGGCTTCGATCACCCGGCGCGTCCCTTCTCCTCGAGGTGCTGGGCGCGGACGTGCTCGAGGAAGCGCCTCACCCCACGCACCACGTGGCGCGTGCGCAGGGAGTGGAAGACCTCGAAGGCATGCTGCGCCGTCGGGAGCTCGGCGTAGGCGACGGGCTGCTTGGAGGTGGCGCGCAGGAGGCGCACGAACTCGCGTGCCTCCGTGACGGGCACGAGGCTGTCGTGGGTTCCGTGCAGGACGAAGAAGGGCGGTGCGTCGGGATGGATGCGACTCATCGGCGAGGCGCGGTGGAAGGCCTCGGAGTCGTCGGCGAACCGGCGCTTCATCACCGTGCGCTCCAGGAAGGGCAGCATCGCGCCGCCTCGATCCTGGTCGAAGCGATTGGTGAAGTCGTAGACGCCGTAGAAGGGGACCGCGGCGTCGACCCGCGTATCGACGTGCTCGAAGCCCGTCTGGTAGGCCGGGTCGTTGGCGGTGAGTGCGATCATCGAGGAGAGGTGGCCGCCTGCCGAGCCGCCGGTCACCGCCAGGAACGCGGGGTCGCCGCCATGGGCGGCGATGTGACGCCGGATCCAGGCGATGGCCCGCTTGAGGTCGATGAGGTGCTCCGGGAAGGCCACGCGCGGGCTGAGGCGGTAGTTGGCGGCGACGCAGACCCAGCCGCGGGCCGCCAGATGGAGCATGAGGGGGAGCGCCTGCTCGCGCTTGTTGCCGATGACCCAGCCCCCGCCGTGCACCTGGAGCAGGACCGGCGCGTCCCGGACGGACTCCCGGGGCGCATACACGTCCAGCATCTGCCGCCTGGAGGCGCCCTGCACGTAGGGGATGTCCCGGGTCACCCGTACGCCGGGATCGCGGAGCAGGAAGGGCACCGTGAGCCGGTGGCGGGGCTCCTCTGCCTCGCGGACGTCGGCGGGGCGTGCGTCGTAGCCGGACCCGAGCGCGTCCACCAGGGCGCGCTCCACGATCCCCTCGCTGCGCGCCGCCACCGGGACCAGCGCCAGCAGGGCGAGCCACGAGGCCACCGTGATTCCCAGGCCCACCCAGCCGGGCCAGCCGTCCAGGGCGCCCATGGCCACGAAGAAGACCGTCGCGCCGAGCTGCCAGGCGAAGTGATGGGTGGCGAGCTCGCCCGTCAGCCAGCCCGCGAAGAAGCTGGGCGCGGAGAAGATCCCGCGCGCCCGGGTCGGCAGCCAGGCGTTGAACGAGAACCACGCCCCCACGAGCGTGACGAAGAGGAACAACCAGGACCAGAACAAGCCGGCTACCTCCCGGGCGGAAGGTAGCCTCTCGGGCGGCTCCGGTCGGGCTCAGGTGCGCCGGCGCAGGCCGGGGAGCAGCGCCAGGGCGGGCAGCAGCAGCAGGCCGAGTCCAGGCTCGGGCACGAACACGGCGACCTCCAGGAAGTGGCCGTGGGCCGACGTGGGATCGCTGACGACCGGTCCCGGGTAGTCCCCGGCGCTGAAGAAGAGGATGTCCCCGCCGCCCGGCGTGGGCATGCCCAGACGGATCGCCGCCTCGTCGCCACCCTCTGCGCAGCCGACGCCGCCGCAGCTGCTGCGCAGATCGCCCTCGAGCGTGAAGACCATCGAGACCGTGGTGTCGCCGAAGCCGCCGGTCACCTGGAAGCTGCCGAGCGATGTGCGGCTGAAGCCCTCGTCGACGTCGCTGGACGAGACGACCGTGTCGGGGTCCGTCTGGAGGACGAGCAGGTCGAGACTTCCGGAGGAGCTGAGGCCGCTCGTCGCGAGGGTTCCGGTGAGGTCACCGATGGTCACCTCGGCATCCCCTGCCTCGCCGTGGTCGTTGATCGTCATGGCGCCGAAGAGCGAGGAGTCGACGGTCATCTCCCACGCGCCCGTCGCCTGCACCTGGATGTCGATCTGATAGGTCCACGTCTGGTCGAGCGTGACGTTCTCGCCGGGAATGAGACCGAAGAGCTGCTGGCCGTCCGCCTCGATGCCTGCACCGGCCTGGAACTGGGTGGTGCAGGTGGAGGCGTTGAGGCAGGTCGAGCCGAAGTCGCTCGCCGTGTACCAGTCCCAGGCTTCCGGATTCCCGGTCAGCGCGGGCTCGGCGGGATCGGTGAGATCCGTGTAGGTGATGCCGGTGATGATCGCGGCCCGTGCCCATGCCGGCAGGAGCACGAACGCAGCCAGCAGGACCAGCAGGCGCCATCGCGGGCCTATGCGCTCGGTCGGGGTCATGGGGGGAACCTCCGATGCGACACCTTGTCTATCGGCCTGACGAGGCCGGAACCTTGAGCGAATCCGGGAATCTGACGGAGTGTCAATTTCGGATCGACTGATCTAGACTCGCGGGTCGGGAGGAGAGGAAGCGTGAGTGCTCCCAACCCGGATCCGGAAACGCGTACCGTCAACCTCTTCGACGGCGAGCTTGCGCGCTGCCCGCAGCCCGTCTACCAGCGCATGCACGCGCAATGTCCGGTGGCGCGGGCGGCGATGACGAACTCCCCGGTCATCTCGCGCTACGAGGACGTCATCAAGGGGCTTCGCGACCCGGAGCTCTTCTCGTCGGAGATGGACATGCAGATGGCGCTCGGAACCGAGCGCCCGATGATTCCGCAGCAGATCGATCCGCCGCTCCAGACGCGCTACCGGAAGCTCCTCGACCCCCATTTCTCGCGCAAGAAGATGATCGAGCTCGAGCCCGTGATCCGCGCCGACGCCAGCGCGCTGATCGATCGCTTCGTCGACGAGGGGCACTGCGACTTCGATCCGGACTTCGCGATCCCGCTCCCGTGTCACGCGTTCCTGCGACTCTGCGGCCTTCCCCAGGAGGACCTGGACCTCTTCCTCTCGCTGAAGAACGGCATCATCCGCCCCCAGCTCGAGACCAAGAGCATCGACATGGAGGTCAACAAGAAGGCCCGGGTCGAGACGGGCCACAGGATCTACGCCTACTTCGAGGACGTGATCGACGACCGCAAGAAGAGCCCCCGCGACGACCTCATGACCCGGCTGGTCCAGTCCGAGATCGACGGACACCGGCTCACGCGCAACGACATCCTGGACATCTGCTTCCTCCTCATCCTCGCCGGCCTCGATACGGTCACCGCGACCCTCGGCTGCAACATCGCCTACCTGGCCGCCAACCCGGACCAGCGCCGCCGCATCAGCGCGGACCCCGAGCTGATCCCCAACGCGGTAGAGGAGCTGATGCGCTGGGAGACGCCGGTCATCGCCGTGCCGCGCGTGGCCACCCGGGACGTGGAGATCGGCGGCCTCGAGATCGAGCAGGGCGAGCTGGTCAGCTTCCTGATCGGGGCGGCCAACCTGGACGAGATCGAGTTCCCGGACGCCGGCGCGGTGGACTTCGACCGCGAGCGCAACCGACACCTCGCGTTCGGCAGCGGTCCCCACCGCTGCCTCGGCTCCCACCTGGCGCGCATGGAGCTCCGTGTCGCCATGGAGGAGTGGCACCGCCGCATCCCGGACTACGCAGTCGAGCCGGGCAAGGCCCCGCGCTACAGCCCGGGCATCCGCGAGGTGATGGAGCTGCCGCTGGTCTGGCCGGCGCCGTGAAGGTGCGGGTGGATGCGGCCCGCTGCACGGGGCACGGGCGCTGCTACGACCTGGCGCCCGAGATCTTCGGAGAGGACGAGGAGGGACACTGCGTGCTCCTCGTCTCCGAGCCGGCGCCGGAGCAGCTCGACGACGCGCGCCGCGCGGCCGACAACTGTCCGGAGCGCGCCATCCAGCTCGACGCAGCCGGGTAGACGCCCCACGCGCCTGGGGGATCAGGCGGCGGGAGCAGCTGCGGCTCTTCCTCGCCGGAGCTCCAGCCACACGAACGCGCCCAGCATCCCGAGGAGCACGAGCGGGATGAGCGGGGCGAAGAACGGGTCCTCCGCCCGGATGTGGGACCCGGCGGCGCCCAGCATGATGATCGCCAGCCCCGCCGCGGCCAGCTTCGAGAAGCGCGGGATCAAGAGGCCGATGGCGCCCGCGACCTCGCAGAAGCCGATCACCACGGCCAGCCAGCCGGGCAGGCCGAAGTGGTCCGAGAACTGCTGGATCGCCGTGGCCGTGTCGGCCAGCTTGTTGCCGCCGGCGGCCACGAAGACGAGGACCAGGACCCCCGTCAGCACCCACTCCCCCTTGCTGCGTCCACTCATGCTTGGCTTCCTCCCGGGGGCAGCATACGCTCACCGGGACCTCCGATGCAGGCCCATGCTATGATCTGACGCACCGTCAGATCCGGGAGAAGCGATGAAGGCCGAAGACCTCATTCTCGTCAGCGTGGACGACCACATCGTCGAGCCGCCCGACATGTTCGACAACGTGCTCGCGCCCGAGTGGAAGTCGCGCGCCCCGAGAACGGTGCGCAAGGCCGACGGATCGGACGTCTGGGTCTTCGAAGGCGCGCAGCTCCCCAACATCGGGCTCAACGCGGTGGTGGGGCGGCCCCCCGAGGAGTACGGGATGGAGCCCACCGCCTACGAGCAGATGCGTCCGGGCTGCTACGACGTCCACGAGCGCGTCCGGGACATGAACGCCAACGGCGTACTGGCCTCGCTGTGCTTCCCGTCCTACCCGGGCTTCTCCGGGAACCTCTTCGCCCGCCAGGAGGACAAGGAGCTGGCCCGGGTGATGCTCCAGGCCTACAACGACTGGCACATCGACGAGTGGTGCGGCGCCTACCCCGGCCGCTTCATCCCGCTGTCGCTGCCGGCCATCTGGGACGCCGAGCTGGCGGCCGAGGAGGTGCGGCGGGTCTCCAGGAAGGGCTGCCACGCGGTCTCCTTCTCCCAGGATCCCCAGCCGCTCGGCTTCCCCAGCCTGCACAGCGAGCACTGGTTCCCGTTCTGGGAGGCCTGCGCCGACACGGGGACCGTGGTCTGCATCCACATCGGCTCCGGCGCGGGCATGCACTTCACCTCGCCCGACGCCCCGGTGGACGTGATGATCACCACCACGCCGATCAGCATCGTGAACTGCGCGGCGGACCTGCTCTGGTCCGAGGCGCTGAAGAAGTACCCCGTGAAGGTGGCCCTCTCCGAGGGCGGGATCGGCTGGATTCCGTACTTCCTCGAGCGGGCGGACTACGTCTTCGAGCACCACCACCAGTGGACCCACCAGGACTTCGGCGGCAAGCGGCCCTCCGAGGTCTTCCGGGAGCGCATCCTGACCTGCTTCATCGACGACGCGGCCGGGGTGAAGAACCGCCACGACGTCGGCATCGACACGATCATGTGGGAGTGCGACTACCCGCACTCGGACACCACCTGGCCCGAGGCGCCCGAGCGACTGATGTCGTACCTCGAGGGCGTTCCGGACGACGAGATCGACAAGATGACCCACGAGAACGCCATGCGGGAGTTCCGGCTCGACTCCTTCGACCACATCCCGCGCGAGAAGTGCACCGCCGGGGCGCTGCGCGCCCAGTCGCCGGACGTGGACGTGGCGCCGAGGAGCGTCCGCGGGGGGCTGCCGCCCACGTTCGAGGAGGGCAAGCCGGTGACCACGGCCGACGTCACCAAGCAGATCATGAGCGCCTTCTCGACGCCCGCGGAGTAGGCGCGCTTGACCCGCCCCGCGGCGTGCGATAACCACGATGTCCTGATGGCACGGAACCCGCGGCTCGACCTTCTCCTGCCCGGCCTGCTCCTTCGCAGGGCGGGAGGGGAGTGAGCGCCGCCTGAATCCAGCGCCTCTCGAAACCCCCTCCCGCCCGAGCCGGCTGGAGGGGGTTCGTGCATTCTGCCAGCCGTTCCCTCCCCGCCGACCGGGCCCGAAGGAGCAGTCGATGGCCAGCATGCCCGCCACCAAGTACCGGACCTTCACGCCGGTTTCGTTGCCTGACCGCACCTGGCCGGAGCGCGTGATCGACCGGGCTCCGGTCTGGTGCAGCGTCGACCTGCGCGACGGCAACCAGGCCCTCGTCGACCCGATGGGGCCGGAACGCAAGTCGCGTCTCTTCGATCTGCTGGTGGAGATCGGCTTCAAGGAGATCGAGGTCGGGTTCCCCGCCGCGTCCGAGACCGAGTGGGCCTTCCTGCGCGCGCTCATCGAAGGGGAGCGCATCCCCGAGGACGTGACGATCCAGGTGCTCACCCAGGCGCGCGAAGACCTGGTGCGGCGCACCTTCGAGGCGGTGCGCGGGGCGCCGCGCGCCATGGTGCACCTCTACAACTCGACCTCCGAGCTGCAGCGCCGCGTGGTCTTCGGTCTGGACCGGCGCGGGATCACCGAGATCGCCGTGCGGGGCGCGGAGTGGGTGCGCGAGGAGGCGGAGCGCCACGACGGCGAGGTCTCCTTCGAGTACTCGCCCGAGAGCTTCAGCGGCACGGAGCTGGACTACGCGGTGGAGGTGTGCGAGGCCGTGATGGACGTCTGGGAGCCCGAGCGCGCGCGCCCCGTGGTGCTGAACCTCCCGGGAACCGTCGAGATGGCGACGCCCAACGTCTACGCCGACCAGATCGAGTGGTTCTCGCGCCACGTGCGCGACCGGGACGCGGTGGTGCTCTCGGTGCATCCGCACAACGACCGCGGCACCGCCGTGGCCGCGGCGGAGCTCGCGATCATGGCGGGCGCGGACCGGGTGGAGGGAACCCTGTTCGGAAACGGCGAGCGCACCGGCAACGTCGACATCGTGACGCTCGCGCTGAACCTCTACACCCAGGGCGTCGATCCGGAGCTCGGGCTCTGGAACCTGGACCGGGTGGTGAAGGAGGCCGAGCACTGCACCCGCATGCCCGTGCACGCGCGCCACCCCTACGCCGGAGAGCTGGTCTACACGGCCTTCTCCGGCTCTCACCAGGACGCCATCCGCAAGGGCATGGCCGCCCTGGAGAGCTCGCAGAGCGATCACTGGGAGGTCCCGTACCTGCCGATCGATCCGGCCGACGTGGGACGCACCTACGAGGCCGTGATCCGCATCAACAGCCAGTCCGGCAAGGGCGGCGTCGCCTGGGTGCTCGAGCAGGACCACGGACTGCGCCTCCCGCGCGCCGTCCAGGTCGAGTTCGCGAAGGAGATCCAGAAGCGCGCGGACGCGCAGGGTGGCGAGCTCACCTCCCGGGCCGTGTGGGGCGTGTTCGAGGAGACCTACCTGGCCCCGCGCGGGCCGCTCGCAGTGCGTGGCTACGAGCACCCGCGGGCGGAGGACCCGGCCTTCCGCTTCGACCTGCTGGAGAACGGCCGCGAGGTGCGCGTGCGGGCGGAAGGGACCGGGCCCATCGATGCGCTGGTGTGGGCCCTGGCCGAGCTGCGGGGGATCGCCCTGCGCGTGGTGGACTACAGCGAGCACGCCCTGGCCGGGGGCGCCGATGCGCGGGCCGCGGCGTACGTCGAGGTGGAGGGGAACTCCGGGCGGCGTTGCGGGGTCGGCATCCACGAGGACATCGTGATGGCGTCCCTGCGGGCGCTGGTGAGCGCAGTGGACCGGATGGAGGAGGCGTGAGGGGGAGCTGGATTCCGGCGCTGTTCCTCACGGTCGTCCTGAGCCCGGTCGACGCCCTCGCGCGCGATCGCGGGGCGGACGGCCGCTTCGAGACCCGCAGCTCGAGCCACTTCGAGCTGCACCAGGACGTGGACATCGACCGCTCGACGGGCGTGCACGGCTCGATCGCGTTCGAGCGGGAGGTCCTGCGCGTCCTCGAGTCGGGCTGGGACGGGCTGGACGACTGGCTGGGCCTGCGCCCGACGCGCCGACTCACCGTGGTCGTCTACGACCCGGCTGTCTTCGACGCCACCTTTGCCGGGCTCTTCCCGTTCCCGGCGGCGGGATTCTACGCGGGGATCATCCGGGTGCGCGGGGACGTGGCCGTCACCACCGCGCTCCAGCGGACACTCCTGCACGAGCTGGTGCACGCGGCCTGGGACGCCGAGGCGCCGTCCCTGGTGCTGCCGGCCTGGCTTAACGAGGGCCTGGCGGAGTGGTTCGAGGCGCGCGCGACGGGTCGTACCCGCCTCACGCCGGTCGAGTGGGACGGGCTCGCGCGACTGGCCTCGCAGGGAGCGCTTCCCTCGCTCGCCTCGCTGTCGGGGCACAACCTGGCGGGGTTCGGTCCACGCACGGCGGGCTGGGCCTACCTCTACAGCCGCGGCCTCGTGGACCACGTCGCCCGCCACCACGGAGAGCGCGACATCCGCCGCCTGTGCCGGGAGATCGCGCGCACCGGAGACGTGGAGCGCGCCTTCCGCAAGATCACCCGCGCCACGCCCTCCGAGCACGACCAGGCCTTCCGAAAGGAGTTGGCCGGGCGCTGAGCGGGCGTGGGAGAATCGGGCATGCGGCCCGCCTTCCTCGCCATCGTTCTGACCCTTCCGCTCCTTCTCGCCTTCCACGCGGCGGCCGACGAGGCCGACCGGATCGACGGCCTCGTCTCGGGCCTGATGCGAACCCACCACGTCCCCGGCGCGGTGGTGGTCGTGATCCGGGACGGGGAGGTCTGGCTCTCCCGGGGCTACGGCGTGGCCGACCTGGAGAGCGAAGCCCCGGTGGATCCGGAGACCACCCGCTTCCGGGTCGCCTCCAACTCGAAGCTCTTCGTCGCCACGGCCGTCATGCAGCTCGTACAGCAGGGGAAGCTCGAGCTGGACCGAGACGTCAACGAGTACCTGGAGGCCTTCCAGCTGGAGGAGGCCTTCGGCGCACCGGTCACCCTGCGCCACCTCCTCACCCACACGGGGGGATTCGACGACCGCTTCCTCGAGACGGCGGAGCACCTCGAGGCGGATCCGACGCCGCTGGGCGACTACCTGGCGTCGGACATGCCACCGCGCGTGCGCCCGCCCGGAGAGACCATCAGCTACTCGAACCACGGCTACGCCCTCGCCGGCCACCTGGTCGAGCTGGCATCCGGGCTCGAGTTCGGGCGCTACATCGAACGCCACATCTTCGAACCGCTGGGCATGCGCCGCAGCCGCTTCGGGATCCCGACTCCCGTACCCGAGGGCACCGCCCGCGGCTACGCGTGGCGGGGCGGGCGGCACGTCGACCTGGGCTGGGATCGGCTGCGCGACGGCCCCGCAGGCGACCTGCTCACCACCGGAAGCGACATGGCGCGCTTCCTCCAGGCCCACCTCGAGCGGGGCGAGGCGATCCTGGGGGTCGATGCCTATCGCGAGATGCATCGCACCCAGCTGCGCATGCACCCGGACCTCTCCGGCTGGACGCTGGGCTTCACCGAGATGCTCCACGGCGATCGGCGGGCTCTCGCGCACGGCGGCAGCTGGCGGGGATTCGGCACCAACGCCTTCGTGGTGCCGGAGGCGGACACCGCCTGGTTCGTATCGACGAACCTCGACTATCACCAGGAGTTCATGAATGCCCTGATGGAGGGCTTGGGGGAGATCCTGGTGCCGGTGGAGATGCCGGTCGTCCCCGAACCGCCGCCGGACGTCGCCGAGCGCGCTGCCGACTACGTGGGCAGCTACCTGCCGAATCGACGGGTTCGCTCCACCATCCTCAAGCTCTCGGACATCCTCTTCGAGATGAAGCTCTCTGTGAGCGAGGAGGGGACCCTCGTGCTGGGGCCGGCCGCGGGAGGGCGCGACCCCGCCCACATGGTGCTCCTCGACGACGACCGCGTGGTCTCGACCCGGGGCTTTCCCGCCGGGGCCTTCGTGCGCGACGAGCGCGGTCGTGTGACGCGCCTGGTGATCGAGAACGGCGTCCTCGACCGCATCTCCCCATGGGCCAGCCCGCTTCTGCACACGCTCATCGCCGTCGCCGCGCTGCTCCTCTTCGCGGGCACCCTGGCGGGCTGGCTGCTGGGCGCCGCGGCGCGCAGCTTCGCGGGCGCGGACGGGAGCCCCCTGCGACTGCGTGCCCGGCTGCTGGGCTCGGCCGTGTCGCTGCTGCTGGGGCTGCTGCTGACCTCGCTGCTGGCGCTCTCGGCCGCTCCGGACATCTGGAACATCATGATCGAGCTGCCGCTGGTGCTCCGGGTGGGGACCTGGCTTCCGCTGATCGCACTGCCGCTGGCGCTGCTGCTCCCCATCGAGCTCGTGCGAGGGTTCCGACAGCCCGCGCCCCTGGCGCGGCTGCACTACGCCGTGCTCGTGCTCGTGGTGGCGCTGGTCCTGGTGGGCGCGGTCCACTGGAACCTGCTGCCCTGGAAGGCCGTGATCTAGGTCGGCTCGG
>JANQFA010000234.1 GCA_028278065.1 Myxococcota bacterium | reverse complement strand
CGCGAGCCCAACGTACCTGTCAGCCACCAGACACCCGCGCTGAAGGCGACTTGCGCATCTGTCAGCGGGACACATGAATAGACGTTCAACGGCATTCACACGAGGTAGACATCCGTGGAGAAGAACAAGCCCCTGAAGCTGCGCGTGCGCGCCTACCACATCTGGGAGCGTGCGGGCCGGCCCCATGGCAAGGACCTGGACCACTGGCTCGAGGCCGAGGCGGAAGCCGCCGCCGAGTCCTCCCCCGAGAAGCCCAAGCGTCGCACACGAACTTCCAAGGCCAAGGCGACCAAGACCACCAAGGCCAAGGCGACCAAGGCGAAGACCACCAAGGCCAAGGCGACCAAGGCGAAGACCACCAAGGCCAAGAAGGTCGCGAAGGAATCGAGTTCGGCGCGCAAGGCCAAGCCCCGTCGCAAGCGCACGACGCCGAGCGACTCCTGAGGCAGCCGATCGGCTCCTCCCCCTGAGGAAGGCGCTGGGGAGCCTTCCTGGCGAAGCGCTCGGCGCGGAGGTCCAGGAGCACCTCCCGACCGGCCAGGAGGAATTGAGAGCCTATTTCGAGAGGATCGTGAAGTCGTCGCAGTTGAGCCAGCCGTTGATGCTCCCATCCGGCAGATACCACTCAACCCCACAGATCACCGAGATGTACTCGGGGCCACCGCCGTTGGACCAGAGCACACCGAGCTTGTTCTTCTCGTCCCCATCTTCGTTGCAGATACAGAGCACCTTGCTGCGCCTTCCCAGATCATTGCCGTCGGTCACGCCGAACTTCGCGAACTTCGCCAGGAGCTTCTCACGAGCAGTCTTCTTGGCTTCGACCTGGCCCGGTACGCCGAGCAGCAGGACAGCGAGGGTGGACAACGCGAGTACGAGACGCTTCATGGGAACCTCCAAGGTGAGTTCCCCCAAGCATGACACGAGAGTGGCTCGGCTGCCTGACAGGGCTGGGATGCAGCCGGAGCCGGCGAGGCGGCCGCGCTGCATCCCCGGGTGGAGCGGTCGAGCGTGGGACTAGTGGCCAGCGACGGCAGCGATAGGCGCGATGCTGCTGTTGGTCGCGTAGAGCGAGACGCGGACATTCTTCTTGCCCCCTTTCAAGACCTCGACCGCGCAATGTGAGGCAAGGTCGGTGTTTGTTCCGGTGCTCTCGGTTCCGTTCGGAGGCAACGTCAAAGGGATGGGTGATTGGGAAACGACGGTGCCGTCGACCTTGTAGATGGTGAACTGCACTGTGATCGACTTCTTCGCGGATGCGTTTACCGCCGTACAGATCAGAGATCCGTCTGACGGGGGAAGGATGCGCGGCGTCACGATCCGCGGCCCCGCTGCGGCATCGGCAGCGAGGGTGAGAACGAAGCAGGCGGATAGAACGGCGGCGAGGCGCTTCATGGAACCTCCATAGTGGGTTCCCAAGAGCATGACACGGATGCGGCTCGGTTGTGTGCAGGCGCGGAAGCCGCTGTGCAGGACCGCCCGAAGGCTCCTCAGTCGCGGGCGCTCTCGGGTTCGGGGGCGCGTTCCTGTGCTGCGCGCACGACCTCCGCCCAGGCGCTGTCCATCAGGCGGGTGATTCCCCGGATCCGATGGGTTGCCTCGAGCACTTCGCCCCGCACCGGGCCGTACCAGTCCCTCGACACGCGGCCATCCACGCGAGCCTCGACGAAGATCCCGAAGCGCTTCTCGCCCGGGTCGCGTGAGATGGCCGGAACGCGAATCGTCGAGGCTGCCGGAAGGGACCATGCATCGAGGAGGTGCAGCTCGTGGACGAGCGTCTCCCAGTCCCAGGGTGTCGGATCCGTGAAGCGACAGACGGCTTCCGCATCGCGACGATCGCAGGAGTGGAGGAGCTCGGGTGGCGCCTTCCACGTCGCGAGCTCTCCGTGGGCCGCGGCGCTCGCACCTCGCAGCCGGAGCACCCTTGGGAGCCGGCCGAGCACTGGCTTCGCCGCGCCAGTACCGGGTAGCACGGGGCCGCTCGGTGGCTTGGGGAAACCCCAGATGCGCAGCTCTGCTTCATCGGGAGATCCCTCTTCGAGGGCTGGCCAGCCGAGCTGAACCCGGGCGCGATCGAGCGCGACCCAGGCCGTCGCGATCCAGGGGTCCGGAGTGTACGGCGGGCCGGCGGGGCAGGGCGCGCGGGCCAGCCGCGTGCCGTTGCGCCAGCGCACGCAGGCGAGGCCGTGCACGCGGAAGATCCCGTGCCGCCGGCCGCGGACATAGGGACCTTCTTCCAGGGTTTCCCCATTGGCGTCGCGCGACACATAGGGGCCCTCCCGCCGGTGCCGGCGCCAGAAGTCGGATCGACGGCAGAGCGCGCGCACGGCGTCTGGATCGCCGGGGTCGAGCCCCTTCGGAGCCGGAAGGCGATCGGCGTATGCGCTTCCCCATCGCGGCCCGATCCCGATCAGGATGCCCTCCGATGTCACGCGGCATTCGACTCGCATGGGGCGAGCCGATTCCTCGTAGGTTGGGAAGCGCGCGGGCTCGTGGGGGTCCTCGCACCAGAGCTCGATGGCGGGTCGCGGGGACGGATGGTGGCCGAGAACGCCGGAGCCCGAACGTGCCCAGGTCCGAACGCGCGGAACGCGTTGGCCTCGGCACGTGAACGGGGGTCGCTCCGGGCCCGCGTAGATGTCGATGAGCACGCCCGCCTCGTACAGGTAGGTCACGGCTCGGTCCGAACCCAGCCAGGTGATGTGCTCGCCGACCGGCGCTCCATCGTCCCACCGGCTCTCCTGGTACTTCGATCCGTCCGGTTGCCACTGGATGTACGCGCCGTGGATGTTCGACCCCGTCTCGTGGGCGAGGTAGCCCTTGATCTCGCGCGGCTTGCCGTCCGGATACCAGGAGATCTGAGGGCCCACAGGCACTCCGTCCGCTCGCAGGCAACGCACGTCGAGTCCCCAGCGCGTCTCCTCCACGTGTTTCTCGGTGCCCTCGGCGCATTCATGATCCTCGGGGCCGGCGGGGAAAGGCGCCGGGTCGGCGGCCGTCGAGATGGCGGCGAGCAGTGTCGCGGCGGACAGGCCCCGCAACCTCATCGTGCGTCCGCCTCGAACCCGGGAACGACCCGCAGCAGCGTCTGCCAGTATCTGCCACGCCGATCCGGGTGTTCGATGATCACGGCCGCCCACTGGTAGGGCTCGAAGCCCCGGAAGCCCACGGTGACGTCGAACACGTAGCGGTCCTGGCCGGCGACGATCGGAACGCTGGCATCGCCTCCCAGAAGATGGATCCGGCCCGAGCGAGGTGGATTCAGCCGGCTGACGTCGATTCCCAAGGATCGCACGACTGGGACCGGGACGGATCGTCGGACCCACGGGGGTTGATACTGCGGCGAGCCCTGCTCGTATTCGAGGATGAGCCAGTAGTCCGGCTCCCATGTCGAGGGCGTGTCGGGCGCACAGGCGAGCAGCACCACGAGGATCGGCAGCCCGGCGGTACGCAGGAGCCGAACTCGCCTAGACTGCCCATGTGAACTGGCCGACACGGCTCTCCTTCGTGTTCTGTTGCGCGCTGCTGCCTGCCGGGAGCCCGGCGGCCGAGTTCCCATCACCCGAGGCCGACCTCGTGGCCGTGCTCCGCTTCGTGGATGCGATCCCCTCGTCGAGCTGGCACCAGCTTCCGTTCTCTCCCGAGACCCGTGTGAGACGTCACGACATCGAGGTCTTCCGGTATGACAGACTGCCCTGGGAGCCCATCGATTCAGACGCCATCCTGTCCGGAGAGTATGCCCCCACGAGCGATGCGAGCTACGGCGTCCGCGTCGGCGTATACTGCTGGTGGGATGAGGAGCCGTCGGTAGGGGGTTCGCGGACGGAGTCTCGCGTGCTCTGGTATGTCGTCGCCGGTGGGCGCCTCCGCTCGTGGGACCACTTCGACTTCGATCCCACCCAAGGCTGCGCGCCCCGAGCCTCCTTCCACCGCGGAGACGACGTCGATCTCGACTTCGTCATCGATCTGAGGCGCGACCCCGGTCTCATCGAGCACCGGCGCACATGCCCCAGCGTCGAAGCGTACGGTCGTGCGCTCGCCTACGTCGACGCCCGGCGAACGCAGGAGGCCCGGGCGCTTCTGGCATTCGGCGACCGCACGGTCGAGCTCGACGCGCGGGGTGACGTCGTGCGGGCGGCTACCGGCCTTGCCTGCATCGAGCCGGCCCGTGCGCTCCGTCGCAGGCTTCGCCAGCGCCTCCCGGTGTGGACCCGGGGCGGGCTCTCGGCGCCGCCCAGCTCCCCGTGAGGCGACTCGGACGTCCCCAATCGAGCGAGTGAGCGGCAGGACTCTGGTTGTTCGTTCACGAACGCAGCGCCGGGTGCCAGGGCGATTCCTTGAAGCCGTGTGGGCCGACCGCGGGAGCGCCCCGCGGGGGAAGGGGGGCGAGGCGCTGCGAGTACCCGGAGAGCGCCGAATCTCGCGCAGGCGAGGACCCTGGGGGTCGCCGGTTCGAGCCCGGTCTCGTGCTCCAGGATTCCGAAGCGCCCTCGGCCGGTTGGGTCGGGGGCGCTTTCGGGTTCCATCCGGTTCGCCGCGCGTGGGACGATCCTCGCCTTGGCTTCCATCGGACATCGCAGGTTCTGGGTCGCCGCGGTCGTGCTGGCGTCGCTCGGGTGCGCCGCGCTCGGTGTGCGGGTGCTGGACACGAGGGTGGCGGCCGGCTTCGAGGCGGCCGTGCGGTCCGCACCGTCCCGGCTCTTGTCCCGTCCCTTCGTGGTGCACGAGGGACTCGACCCGTTGCAGGACGGGATCGGCGAACATCTCGAGCGCACCGGCTACCGACAGGTGTCCGGGCCCGAGGTCCGCAGCGGCGAGTGGGCGGTCGGCGCGCGCGCATGGACGATCGGCGCGAGGGGCTTCGCGACCGTGCAGGGCTACGAGCCCGCTCGGACCGTCGTCCTCGATCTCGATGCGGAGGGCCGGGTCGAAGCGGTTCGGGCGGCGTCGGGGCGGTTGGAGATGGCCCCTCTCGAGCCATGGGAGATCGGTGCATTCGTGGCTGCCGACGGACGAGACCGCCGTCCTGTCCCGCTGGACGAGGTCCCGGAGGCGCTCCGGGATGCGATGCTGGTCGCCGAAGACCGCCGCTTCTTCGAGCACGCGGGCGTCGACGTGCGGCGCACCGTGGGGGCCTTCGTCGCCAACCTGCGCGCGGGCCGAATCGTCCAGGGGGGGAGCACGCTCACCCAGCAACTCGCGAAGAGCCTGTTCCTGTCTCGCGAACGTACGTACGGGCGCAAGCTGCGCGAACTCGTCATCGCGTGGAGCCTCGAACGCCAGTTCTCGAAAGAGGCGATCTTCGAGGCGTACCTGAACGAGATCTATCTGGGGCAGGCGGGCGACATCGCCGTCCACGGAGTCGGTCAGGCGGCGCGCCACTACTTCGGGCGGGACATCGGGGATCTCGATCTGGCCCAGTGTGCACTGCTCGCCGGGATCGTGAGATCCCCGAGCAGCCACTCGCCGCTCCGTTCTCCCGAGGCCGCGCGCGCACGTCGTGACGCGGTCCTCGACCAGATGCGCGCGCACGGGCGGGTCGGACCCGGGGCGCACGACGCCGCGCGGAACGCGCCACTCGTCCTGCGTCCGGACTCGGCGCCGATCGCGTCCTCCGGGTACTTCATGGAGTTCGTCCGGCGTGAGCTGTCGGCAGAGCTGGGGCGGGAGGCAATCGAGGAGGGCGGTCTCCGGATCATGTCGACCCTCGATCCCCGCCTCCAGCTCACGGTCGAGCGGAGCGTGCGGCGCCGCATCGAGGAGCTCGAGGCCAGGTCGCCCGAGCTGCGGACGGGCACGCCGCTCCAGGCGGCCGTGGTCGTGCTCGAGCCGAGAACGGGCCAGCTGCTCGCCCACGTCGGTGGGCGCGATTTCGCCACGTCTCCGTTCGACCGCGCGACGTCGGCGCGCCGCCAGCCCGGGAGCGTGTTCAAGCCCATCGTCGTGCTCACCGCCCTGGCCCGCGGAACGGGTGGCGAGGCGCCCCCGTTCACGCTCGCATCGGTTCTCGAGGACAGGCCTCTCTCGATCCGGATGCCGTCCGAGCACTGGAACCCGTCCAACCACGATCGGCGCTTCCGCGGTCTCGTGACGGTTCGCGATGCCCTCGAGCGCTCGATGAACGTCCCCATGGTTCGACTCGGCCTGGCGCTCGGGTCGCCGCGGGTGATCGCGACCGCGCGACGCCTCGGTGTCGAGAGCCCGCTCGAGCCGAATCCGACGCTCCCACTCGGCTCGTTCGAGGTGACGCTGCTCGAGATGACGCGCGCGTACGCGGTGTTGGCGGCCGGGGGGGTGCGGGCCCCACTCCGCTCGGTACTCGGAGTGCGCACGGGTCGGGGCGAGCCGGTGGCGCTCGCCCGAACGCCCAGTCTGCGCGTGTTCGCGCCCGAGGAGACCTACCTGCTCACCAGCGCGCTCCAGGGCGCCGTCGATCGAGGAACGTCGACGAATCTGCGCAGGCTGGGGTACCGGGGCGCGGTCGCGGGCAAGACCGGGAGCACGAGCGGGTTCCGGGATGCGTGGTTCATGGCTTACACACCCGAGATCGTCGTGGGCAGCTGGATGGGTTTCGACTTCGACCGCCGGCTCGGGCTTCCGGGTTCGCAGAGCGCGCTTCCACTGGTAGCCGACGTGCTGATCCACGCGATCGGAAGCCGCGGGGGCCGGCACTTCCGGCCCCCGCAGGCGCTGCAGCGGGCTCACGTCGCGCGGTCGACCGCGGGTCGCTGTCGCCGCCGGGTCGAGTGGTTTCTGGCCGGGACCGTCCCGGAGTCCACATGCACACCGTCCGAAGACCCCGCCGCTGTCCCGAGCGCGCGCTCCGGCGGCGCAGACCCCGTGCCGAAGCTTGGAGCCGCCGGCGAGCTGGAGTAGGATGCGGCCGTCGCCAGCGGCGTCGGATCGTCGAGTTGTGGAGGTTGAAGTGGGTTTCTCGTTTCGCGCGTGGCCGGGCCCGCTTTCCGCGCTCCGCCGGTTGGTCGGCCCGATCTCGCTGGTGATGGCGGTAGTGGGGTTCGCGTTCGTCGCGCAGGCCCAGGTGCAGACCAAGGGTCAGCAGAAGTGCAGCGCGGCGTTCGACAAGGGACTCGTCACGGTGGCGAAGGCTCTGGCGAAGGACGCGAAGAAGTGCATCAAGAAGGGCGTATCGCCCCAGAGCTGCGTCGAGTCGGGTGCGAAGACCGCGAAGGCCCTCGACAAGGTCCCCAATCAGGTCGGGAAGAAGTGCGCGGAGACGCCGAGCTTCGGGTTCACATCCCCGTTCGCGGGCATGTATGTGCGCCAGGAAGGGCTCTCGATGGTCGCCGAGATCTACGGGCCCGACCTCGACCCCGTCGTACCCAACAAGTGCGCGACCGAGGTCGCCAAGGGCGCCGGCAAGCTGTTCGGCCTGAAGTGGAAGGCCGCTGCCAGGCTCAAGAAGTCCGGGCTCAAGCAGGGCACGATCCAGAGTGCACAGGCGCTCGCGGACGAGATCGACTTCCTCGTGCCGAGCGACAAGAAGGTGCAGAAAGCCGCCGGCAAGCTGGTCCAGAAGATGGAGAAGAAATGCGGGGGCGTCACGATCTCCTCCGCTTTCCCCGGGAGCTGCTCCGGAGAGGTCACGATCGCGGGGCTCGCGGCGTGCATCGATGAAGTCGTCGAGTGCCGGTTCTGCCTCGGCTGGAACCGCACCCAGGGCACCTCGATCGACTGCGATCTCTTCGACGACGCGCTGGCGAACATGAGCTGCGTCCCCGACGGCAGCAAGGTCGCCGCCGCCCAGGCGGGTGTCACCTACCAGTGCCTGGGGTTCGGGAGCGATCAGGCGGATCAGGGCCTGCCGTTCTCGCACGTGACCGATGCGGCCGCGAGCGACGCGGGCAGCTCGCAGCTGGTGCTCGCGAGTGCTTCGGTCGGAGCTCCCGGCCAAAGCCAAGAGGCCGCGGCTCCGGGTGCGGGCGCCACCGCCAGCGAGGCGCGGAAACCCGGACTGCAGCCGTTCGACGTCTGTACGAGCGCAGCGGGGATCCAGCCGAGCACGATCGTGACCGGTATCGACGAGACCAGCCCGCGCGCCAGCGGTGTGGTCGATGTGGAGTTCCACGTGCGCTACTCGCCCGCCCGCGAACTCGACGGCGAGCGGGCCGAGGTGGTCGACGGTGCGGGAGCCGAGGACCGCTCCGACGGAGCACGTCCCGTCCAGGCGTCGTCGGGCGCGTACGTGGTCCCGGGCCGGCTGACCTACGGACCGCAATCCCGGAACGTCGTGACGACGACGCTGCTCACCGGAGGTGACGAGGTCGGCGGACGCCGGGTCGTCGCGGGGGCCTCCGAGGGCGAGGCCCCCGGCTCGCTCGTGTACGAGGTCCGGAGTCTCGACCCGAAGGTGGCGTTCCGCTTCGCGCCCGAGGCGCCGGCCGCGAGCCCCTGACGAGAACCGACCGCCGCACGCGGGCTGCGGGTCGAGCCCGGCTCGCGCGCCGGGCGATGCTCCTCGGCGCGCTCGCAGTCGTTGCGGGAACCGTCGCGGCGCCGCACGCGCGCCTGCTCTGGTGGCTCCACCTGCGGACCGAGCTTCCCGCCGACCTCGTGGTTCCGGTGGCCGGCATCGACACGACAGACCTCGTGCCGAGCTTCGGGGTGCGTCGTTCGGAGGAGCATCTCCACGAGGGGATCGACATCATGGCGCCTCCCGGCACCCCGGTGCTCTCCGTCGCGGACGGCGTCGTGTACGAGGATCGGCCGAACGAGAAGGGCGGCAACGTAGTCTGGGTCCTCGGCTCGGGGCGCCGGCTCTACTACTACGCGCACCTGCGAGAGGTTGCGGAGGGAGTGCGACGTGGAAGGCGCGTGCGCGCAGGTGAGCGGATCGGCGCAGTCGGCAATACCGGCAACGCGATTCGGACACCCTCCCACCTGCACTTCGAGATCCTCGACGTGACCGGCGACTTCCTCCCGCTCCGCTATCGGGAACGGGATCCCTACGACGAGCTCGTCAGGCGAGGGCGAAGCCTGTCGCTCGCCGTCTCCGACGCGTTGCCGAGTCCGCCCCGGTGGTCTTCGCTTCCGTTCCGCCCGGAGGATGCGCTCGAGGGCGACGCCGGAGCCATCGCCGCCGCGGCGCGCGAGGTCTCCAGCCGCGTCGAGGCGACGCTGGCCGCGCTGGACACGTTCCTGGGCTCGGACGCCGACGAGGATGCGCGTCGTCTCGCGCACCTGCAGCAGCTCGCGCCGCGCCTGCGGGCTCTGGCGGACGATCTCGAGACGGCAGAAGGAGCGGAAGGCCGACTCCACGATGCGCCGCCCGCGACTCGCGCTCTCGCCACCCGGCTCTTCCTGACGACCGAGCAGGTCGACGCGATTCAGATGGCCTGGGCGCGCTGCCGACCGCGCGATCTCGGCGTGGCGTTGGCCGGGTTCCAGGGTCTTGCGCTCGGATTGGCGACGCCGAACGCGGGCGAGTCTCCGGCGTACTTCTTCTTCGAAGGGTATCGGCCGGGCATCGTGCCCGCCGCGGGTGGCTGGCTGGTCGCTGCCGGTGCGAGTCCGGGCCGGGAGGGAAGCGCCGTACTGGTCCTGACCCGGCACGCTACGGATCGCGTGGTCGCTCGATTCCCAGCGCGCCGGCTCGGCGCCACAGCGCTCGCAGCGTGGGTCCCGGCCGAGCGGCTGGCGCCGCACGCCGGCGACTGCCTGCGTCTGCGGGTCGAGCGGCCCGGCGCAGACCGGACCCCGTCAGCCGGTCTCCCGCTGTGCGTGCCCGACGGGGGGACCACCCGCTACCAGCTCGTCGCCTGGCTCGGCTACGAGACTCCGTCCCGAACCGTCGAGCTCGAGCGCCAGACAGTCCGGTTCCGGAACGACTCCTGCGACGAGCCCCTGCCGGTCGCGGAGCGACTGACCTGGGACGTCGACGAGCAGGGTGAACTGGCCGAGCTGGGCGAGGAGGTGCTCGCCCGCGACGAGGGCGCCGCCGTCGCCTGTGCGCGCGACGGGATCCGGATCCGCTGCCAGGGTCGTCTGCCTTCTGCGCGGTGCAAGCGCGCGGGTGGCGATGGCGCCTCCGTCGTGCGCGCGACCGAGTGGGCGTCCGCGTTCGCCCCCACCCTGTCGGTCCCGAGCGTCGCCTATACGAGCCACGGGCGCTCGGCGAGTCTCCCTGCCGATGGACGGCCGCTTTGCGCGACCCTGGGGCGCGACCTCGCAAGCGAGACGACGACCATCCGTTTCCAGCTGGTCGCGGCGAACGGGGGACAGCGGCGCGTGTTCTTCGAGAGCCCGATCGAGGAGATCGGGTCCGAGTCGGACCCCCGCTACGAGGAGCCGCCACACCGCATCGAGGCAAGCCTCCGCGCCGGTGACGCCGAGCAGCCGGGAGAGGTGTGTGTGCGGATCGAGTCCGAGGCGTGCGGGTTCTGAACGCTCCCCGATCCGGCCTGCTGGGCGCGGCGGCGATCTCAGGGTGCGACGATGTCCTTCAGGCCCGCCGGGCCCCACGCCTTCACCGTGCTCGCCATCGAACCACCGAGATACTCGGCGGCATCCTGGGAGGCGTCGGCGTAGGCGGCCCAGTCCGCGGACGGGTCCCGCACCGCGAGCCAGTCGACCATCTCCTGAACGCTGTCGTACCCGACCGAGATCACGTGGCTCACAGGGCTCATGCCTCCGGCCAGGACCGCGGAGAGGTAGACCTGGCCGGGGAACTTCTGACCCGTGGGCGACTTCATCAGGGCATCGACTGCGCCGACGAAGGCGGCCGGATCGCTCACGTCGAACGCGTGCGCCATCCACACGTCGTCGGTGTCGTTGATGTCGCCCCAGCTACGCAGGTTGCGGTACAGGACCGTTCCTCCCGCCTGCGAGGCCCCTTCCAGCTTGCCCTGGAACTCGGTCCACGCGGCGTTCCCCTGGAGGCTCTCCACGAAGGCCTCTCGGTCCGCGGCGTTCTTGTAGATCGGTACGAAGGCGTGCGTGGAGGCGCCGTTGCCGTCGGCGATGTTGGCCTGGAGGAGGAGCCTGCCGGGGAAGGTCTTCCCGATCTCGGAGGCCATGAAGGCGTCGGCCGCCGCTACGACCTTCGGAGCATTCGACGCGGACGTCGCGAGACCGATCTGCGCCCAGATGGGCTCACCGCTTGCAGCCTGGGCCCCGGTCAGGGCCAGGACCAAGAGAGCTGATGCCATACGCTTCATCGTGTTCTCCAATGCCGGTGCCCAGGGGACGCGGAAGGGCAGCAGCAGGGGCACCAGCGGGTGGGGGGTGGGTGGAGGAGGAAGTGTCCCACGAGCCAGTGCCCGATTGGAAGCGTAAAGCACGCTCCGGAGCGGGGTGGCAACGCCCCACCGGGAACGGCGGCGG
>JANQFA010000183.1 GCA_028278065.1 Myxococcota bacterium | reverse complement strand
GCTGGCGGCCGGGAGCTGGGCCCCGCTGGCGCCCGGGCCCCGGCGCTGACACCATCCGCCGCCGTGCGCTTCTCCATCCAGCTTCCCACCGACAGGGTGGACCGTCCGGCCGAGTTCGGCACCGCAGCCGCGATCGGCGAGCTGGCGCGCGCCGCCGAAGAGGCCGGCTTCGACGCGGCCTTCGTGACCGACCATCCGGCCCCGGAGGATCGCTGGCTGGCCGCTGGCGGCCACCACGCCCTCGATCCGTTCGTGGCGCTCTCCCTGGCGGCGGCCAGCACCACCACCCTGCGCCTCCAGACCCACATCCTGGTGCTGCCCTATCGGAACCCCTTCTTGCTGGCGAAGGCGATCGCCAGCCTGGACGTCGCCTCCGGGGGGCGCGTCATCGTGGGCGTCGCCGCCGGCTACCTGGAGCCGGAGTTCCGCGCCCTGGGCGCGGACTTCGAGCGACGGAACGAGGTCAGCGACGAGCTCCTCCAGGCGCTTCCCCGCATCTGGAGCGAGAGCGGGCTCGAGCTGTCGGGGACGGGCTTCGCGGCCTCGGGGATCACGGCGTTGCCGCGCCCCGTGCAGAAGCCCCGCCCGCCCCTGTGGGTGGGCGGGAACAGCCGCACCGCGATCCGCCGGGCCGTGGAGCACGCCGACGGCTGGATCCCCTTCCCCACCCCGAAGCGCCTGGCTCGCCACGCTCGCACCGCCACCATCGCCAGCCTCGACGACCTCGCCGAGCGCATCGCCTACGCGCACGCCCACGCCCACACCGTGGGCCGCACGGCGCCCCTCGACATCGGGTTCGTTCCCTTCGGCTTCCGCATGGACGACGGCGGCCACTTCGACGCCGCCGCCACCCGCGAGCAGATCGGCGCCCTCGAGGCGCTGGGCGTCACCTGGGTGACGGTCGCCCTGCCGGCCGGGACGCGCAGCGAATTCCGGCGCCGAGCCGAGGCGTTCGCCGAGGGGGTGATCCGGTATAGTCCCCGGGAGTGAAACACGTTCTATTCTGGGGACGTGGCATCCTGGGGCACCGTGGACTTCGACGCGAGCTACGAGCTCGAGCATCGCTATACGCGTGAGCGCGGGCGGGTCTTCCTGACGGGAGTGCAGGCCCTCGTGCGCCTGCCCCTGCTGCAGCGCCAGCGCGACGCGGCGGCCGGGCTCGAGACGGCGGGGTTCATCTCCGGCTACCGCGGCTCCCCCCTCGGCACCTACGACATGGCGCTGTGGCAGGCTCGCGACCTCCTCGACGCCGAGCGCATCGTGTTCGAGCCGGGCGTCAACGAGGACCTGGCCGCGACCGCCGTCTGGGGATCGCAGCAGGCCAACCTCTATCCGCGCGCCCGGTACGACGGCGTCTTCGGCATCTGGTACGGCAAGGGGCCCGGAGTCGACCGCTCCTGCGATGCCCTGAAGCACGCCAACTACGCGGGTGTCTCCGCGACCGGCGGCGTGCTCGCCCTCACCGGCGACGATCCCTCGGCCCGCTCGTCTTCGATCGCCCACCAGAGCGAGCACGCGCTGATCCACTGCGGCATCCCCATCCTGAATCCGGCGAACGTCCAGGACTACCTCGACCTGGGCCTGCTCGGGTTTGCCGCCTCGCGCTTCTCCGGCTGCTGGATCGGATTCAAGTGCCTGACCGACACCGTGGACAGCGGTGCCTCCGTGGAGGTGAGTCCGGAGCGGGTCGCGATCACGGTTCCGGAGTTCGAGCATCCGCCCGGCTTCCACATCGGCTTCACCAACTACCCGCTCCCGGTCGAGCAGCGCCTCTACCGGCAGCGGCATCCCGCCCTGCACGCCTTCGTGCGCGCCAACGCGATCGACCGCGTCGCGCTCGACGCTCCGCGCCGCCGCTTCGGCATCGTCACGGCGGGCAAGGCCTACCTGGACCTGCGTCAGGCGCTCGACGAGCTGGGGATCGACGAGGCTCGCGCGGCCGAGCTCGGCATCGCCGTGTACAAGGTGGGCCTCACCTGGCCCCTCGAGCCCGAGGGAGCCCTCGCCTTCGCGGGCGACCTCGAGGAGATCCTCGTCGTCGAGGAGAAGCGGCCGATCATCGAGGACCAGCTGGCGCGCCTCCTGTACAACCGCGAGAGCCGCCCTCTCCTGCTGGGCAAGACCGATGCCCGCGGGGCGCCACTGGTGCCGTCGGAGGGCGAGCTGGTCCCGGGCGCGGTCGTGACGGCGCTGCGCGCCTGGCTGGGCGGTCGCGTGCCGGGGATCGAGCGCGAGCCGGAAGCGCTCACCGTCCTGTCGCCTCCCGCTTCCGGCGGCGGGCTCACGCGACTGCCCAGCTTCTGCTCGGGCTGTCCGCACAACTCTTCGACGGTGGTGCCGGAAGGCTCGCTGGCCCAGGGCGGGATCGGCTGCCACGGAATGGCCGTCTGGCTGCCGGAGCGCAAGACCCTGGCCGTGACCCAGATGGGCGCGGAGGGCGCCAACTGGGTGGGCTCGGCACCCTTCACCGACACGCCCCACATCTTCCAGAACATGGGCGACGGCACCTACTTCCACTCGGGTCTGCTGGCGATCCGCGCTGCGGTCACCGCGGGCGCCAACATCACCTACAAGATCCTCGCGAACGGCGCCGTGGCCATGACCGGGGGACAGCCCATCGAGGGCGAGCCGATGGAGGGCGAGATCACGGTCCCCGAGATCGCCCGCCAGCTGGCCGCGGAAGGCGTGCAGCGGATCGCGGTCGTGGGAAACGAGCCGGACAAGTACCCGGCGACCGCCCGCTTCCCCGACGGCGTCACCTTCCACCACCGCGACGAGATCGACCGGGTGCAGCGCGAGCTGCGCGAGGCGCCCGGGGTCTCGGCACTGGTCTACGACCAGACCTGCGCTGCCGAGGCGCGCCGCCTGCGCAAGCGCGGCGCCTTCCCCGACCCCGACCGTCGCGTCGTCATCAACGAACGCGTCTGCGAGGGCTGCGGCGACTGCTCGGTGCAGTCGAACTGCATCTCCATCGAGCCCGTCGAGACCCCCTTCGGCCGCAAGCGCTGGATCAACCAGTCCACCTGCAACAAGGACTACTCCTGCCTGAAGGGCCTCTGCCCGAGCTTCGTGTCGGTCGTCGGCGGGCGCCTGAAGAAGCGGGGTGGGGAGGCGAGGGACACCGGAGACGATGCCGTCTTCGCCGATCTGCCCGAAGCGTCCGTTGCCGACAGCGGCAACCCCTACGACCTCCTGGTCGCGGGAATCGGCGGCACCGGGGTCGTGACCATCGGAGCGCTCATCGGCATGGCCGCACACCTCGAGGGCAAGGGGACCTCGGTGCTCGACGTCACCGGGCTCTCGCAGAAGAACGGCCCGGTGACCAGCCACGTGCGCGTGGCGAGCGATCCCGAGGCGCTCCACTCCACGCGCATCGCCGCCGGCGGCGCGGATCTGGTCCTGGGGTGCGACATCGTGGTCGGCTCGGGCGCCGAGAGCCTCTCGAGCATGGGACCGGGCACCGCGACCGTGGTGAACAGCCACGTGGCGCCCACCTCCGACTTCGCGAGCGACCCCGATCTGGACCTCTCCTCGCAGGGAATGGAGGCGACCATCCGCAGCGCGGCCGATCCCGATCGTGCCGCGTTCCTGCCGGCGACGGAGCTGGCCACGGCACTGATGGGCGACGCCATCGCCACCAATCTCTTCCTGGTCGGCTACGCCGCCCAGCGAGGTCTCCTCCCGGTGGGCCTGCCCGCCCTGCAGCGCGCCATCGAGCTGAACGGGCGCGCGGTCGAGATGAACCGACGCGCCCTGGCCTGGGGTCGGCTCGCCGCCCACGATCCCGACGCCGTCTTCGCGGCAGCGGGGCTCGGCGGCGACGCCGCGACCGGGATCGCCGAGGAGGAGCCCCTCGGTCGGCTCGTCTCCCGCTGCGAGGAGGACCTGGGCGCCTGGCAGAGCGCGCGCTGGGCGCGCCGCTACCGCCAACGCGTGGACCTCGTGGCCGCCCGCGAGCAGGCCGCGTCGCCCGGCTCCACCCGCCTGACTCGCGCCGTGGCCCGCTACCAGCACAAGCTCATGTCGTACAAGGACGAGTACGAGGTGGCGCGGCTCTACACCGACGGCACCTTCCGCGAGCAGCTGGAGCGGGAGTTCGAAGGCGACTACACGCTCACCATCCACCTGGCCCCGCCCCACATCCCCGTGATCGACAGGCTGATCGACCGACGCGATCCCGACACCGGCCGCACGCGCAAGCTCGAGGGGCGCTGGCTCTGGTGGATGATCGCGGTGCTCTCGAAGCTGAAGTGGCTGCGCGGGACCCCGCTCGACCCGTTCGGCCGCCACCCGCACCGGCGCATGGAGCGGCGGCTGATCGGCGAGTACGAGGAGGTCGTCGACGAGCTGCTGGCCGGGCTCCGCGCGGACAACCTGGACCTCGCCGTCGAGATCGCGAGCATCCCGGAGCTGATCCGCGGCTTCGACGTCGTGAAGGAGGCCCAGCTCGAGGACGCGCGCGCCAAGCAGGCGGAGCTGCTGCAGGCGTTCCGGCTGCAGGCCGGCGGCGACGCGGGCTGATCGGGGGGAGCCCTGAAGGACGCCGCGGCCATCGTCGGAATCGGGGAGACGCCGTTCGCCAAGGCGCTCGAGCCGAGCGAGCGCGAGCTGGCCGGCGCGGCCGTGCTGGCCGCCCTCGACGATGCCGGCATCGCGCCCTCGGAGGTGGACGGACTCGCCTCCTACACCCTCGAGACCACCGACGAGGTCGACCTGGCCCGCAATCTCGGCTTCGGCGACGTGACCTTCTTCTCCCAGGTGGGCTACGGCGGCGGCGCCGGTCCGGCCACGGTGGGGCACCTGGCGATGGCCATCGCCACGGGCCAGTGTCGCGTCGGCGTGGCCTGGCGCACGCGCAAGCGCGGGTCGGGCGGGCGGCCGTGGGCGGGCGCCATGTCTCAGCCCTCGGTTCCGGCGCAGTGGACGCGGCCGTGGGGGCTGCTGCGGCCGGTCGACGAGATCGCGCTCCTGACCCGCCGCTACATGCACGAGACCGGGGCCACCCGCGAGCACCTGGCGGCCGTGGCCCTGGCCGTGCGCGAGATGGCCAACCGCAATCCGCGTGCCCTGATGCACGAACGCCCCCTCGACCGCGAGGCCTACATGAACGCCCGCTGGATCTCCGAGCCGCTCTGTCTGTTCGACAACTGCCTCGAGACCGACGGCGCCCTGGCCTGCGTCCTGGTGTCCGCCGAGCGGGCCGCCGACTGCGCGAAGCCGCCCGCCTACGTGCACGCCTTCGCGCAGGGGCTCCCGGCCCAGCACCAGACGATGGTGAACTACTGGTGCGACGACCCCCTGCGCGGCCCCGCCTGGACCTGCGCCGAGCAGCTCTTCCGGAGCTCCGACTTCGCTCCCGGCGACATCGACGTGGCTCAGCTCTACGACGCCTTCAGCCCGCTCGTGCTGCTCTCGCTCGAGGGATACGGCTTCTGCGCGCGGGGCGAGGCGCCCGCGTTCAGCGAGGACGGAAACCTCGGGCTGGGCGGCCGCCTCCCCGTGAACACCTCGGGCGGAGGCCTCTCCGAGGCGTACGTCCACGGCTTCAACCTGATCAATGAGGGCGTCCGGCAGATGCGCGGCGAGTCCACCAGCCAGGTGGAGGGCGCGCGCCCCTGCCTGGTCACCGGCGGCGAAGGGGTGCCCACCAGCGCCCTGATCCTGAGGAGCGGGGCGTGAGCGAGCTCTTGCTGCCGCCGCTGGACGCCTGGAACGAGCCCTTCTGGGAGGGCTGCCGCGAGGGTCGGCTGCGCATCCAGCGTTGCACCGAGACGGGTCGCCTCATCTTCCCACCCCGCCCGTTCTCGCCTTTCGCGCCGCACGGCCGTCCCGAGTGGGCCGACGTCTCCGGGAACGGGACCATCTGGTCGTTCGCGATCCCGCACCCGCCCCTGCTACCCGCGTACGCGGAGATGGCTCCCTACAACGTCGTCGCCGTCGCCCTCGACGCGGACCCGCGCGTCCGCCTGATCGGGAACCTGGTGGGCGCTCCCGGGGCGTCGCCCGGGGAGCTGGATCCGGCGGAGATCGCCATCGGCGCCCGGGTCCGGGTGGTCTTCGAGCCGGTCGCGGAGGAGATCCACCTGCCCCGCTGGGTGCTC
>JANQFA010000157.1 GCA_028278065.1 Myxococcota bacterium | reverse complement strand
GGGTGCGCTCGGGGCGCATCTGCCGCCAGGCCAGGTGGCGCGCGTGGAACGGCTCGTCGAAGCGGCCGCCGCCCACCCAGACGTGCTCGTTGGCCTCGGGCACGGCGTACTCGGGCGGCAGGTCCGCACGGTGTGCGGTCTTGAGCTGGAAGAACTCGCCCTTGTAGATCTCGACCGCGCCGACGCGGCTCGGCATGTCGGTGATCCGGAACGAGCCCGCCGGGCCGGCGCCCCGGTAGCGCTGCTCCAGGTTCCAGACCCATTTGAGACCCGCCTGGGGGTCCTGCGGGTCGATGCGGTCGGTGGGGAAGGGGAGGCCGGCGACGTAGTCCCGCAGGTTGCCGTCCTCGTCGAGGCGCACCTTCTCCCAGTGGCGCAGGGTCGCGTGGGTGTAGGTGACCGCCGTCGGGTAGCGGCGGTGGCAGGGGCCCAGCTCGAGGCGCATGCCCTCGAAGAAGAACGCCTCGCGCCAGGACCAGACCTCGGGAGGGAGCAGGCTGCGCAGGGCCATCAGGTCGTTCAGCCCGAGGAGCATGCCCTCGCGGAGCTGCAGGCCGCTGTCGCCGGCCTCGCTGCCGGGGCCACCGCTGAGGACCGGGCACTGGCCCTCGGGCGGGGGCTCCGCGAGCGCGGCGCCGGCCAGGGCGAGGCTCATCAGGCAGACCAGGGCGGCGCGGCGCATGGGATCCTCCCGAACGGTGGGCGCGCGGATTCTATCGTACCCTTGCATGCGGGAGGATCGCGTGCGTCGCCGCTCAATCGGCTTCCCGCTGACCATCGGCATCGTGGCTTCGGTCCTGGCGCTGGTGCTGGGAGTGGGCTGGCAGATCCTGGTGGTCTCCGACCTCTCTCCGGTGGCCCGCGGGCTCACCGGCGTGCACTGGGCGCTCCTGATCCTGGGCGGCCTCTTCTTCCTGCTCCTCATCGTGGGCCTCATCCTGCTCCTGGTGTGGCTGGTCCAGGAGGTGCGCTTCAACCAGCGCCAGCAGGCCTTCCTCGACACGGTCACCCACGAGATGAAGACGCCGCTGGCCTCTCTGCGGCTCTATCTGGACACCCTGCGCGCGCGCGAGCCGGACGCCGAGCGGCGCCGCGAGTTCCTGGCCCACATGGGCGAGGACGTGGACCGCCTGCAGCGGACCGTGGAGCTGGTGCTGGCGGCGGCCCGCGCAGAGGACCGCACCCGCGAGCCGCGCCGCGAGCGGGTGGAGCTTCCCACCCTGCTGGAGCGCTGCATCGACGAGGTGCGCGTTCGCCACGGGCTGCCGGAGGATGCGGTCACGCTCACCTGCAGCGGCCGCTGCGCGGTGCGCGGCGACGCCGACGAGTTCGGGGTGGTCTTCGAGAACCTCCTCGACAACGCGGTCAAGTACTCCGACCCGCCTCCCCACGTGGACGTGCGGGTCTCGGACGCGGACCGCGAGCGGGTGACCGTGGAGATCACCGACCGCGGCATCGGGATTCCCCCGGCGGAGCTGCGCAAGATCTTCCAGCGCTTCCACCGCGCCGGGCGCGACGTCCAGCGCAAGGCCGCCGGGCTGGGTCTCGGTCTCTTCATCGTACGCAGCCTCGTGCTGCGCCACGGAGGTCGGGTCGTGGCCCGCAGCGAGGGGGTGGGTCGGGGAAGCCGCTTCGCCGTGACTCTTCCCGCCGCCCGGGAGGAGAGGCCGGTCCCGCTGGAGACCACACGAGCTCATGTCGCGCATCCTGGTCGTTGAGGACGAGGCCCACATCGCCGAGGGCCTCCAGTACAACCTCGAGGCGGAGGGCCACCACGTGGAGGTGGTGGGCGACGGGCGCAGCGCGACCGAGCGGCTCGCCGAGGGCGAGCGTCCCCTCGACCTCGTGCTGCTCGATGTGATGCTCCCCGAGATGAGCGGCTTCGAGGTGGCCCGCCGGGCCCGCGCCGCCGGGAACTACGTGCCGATCCTGATCCTCACCGCCAAGGACGAAGCCGAGGACGTGGTGCGGGGACTCGAGGAGGGGGCGGACGACTACCTGGTGAAGCCATTCGAGCTCGAGGAGCTCCTGGCCCGCGTCCGGGTCCTGCTGCGGCGTCGCCGCTGGGACAAGGTCGCGCCGGGCGAGGATGCGCCGCGGAGTGAGGCATTCGGCGACGTCTCGGTCCATTTCGATCGCTTCGAGCTCGAGACGCCCCGCGGCACCGTTCAGCTCACCACGCGCGAAGCGGCGCTCCTGCGGGCCCTGATCGACCGGGAGGGCGACGCGGTGACCCGCGGCGAGCTCCTCGAGCAGGTCTGGAGACTCAAGGCCGACACCCGCACCCGGGTGGTCGACAGCTTCGTCTCCCGTCTCCGCAAATACATCGAGAAGGACCCTTCACGTCCCCGTCATATCGTCTCCGTGCGCGGGCACGGCTATCGTTTCGTACGATGAGCGAGAACAGGACGGTCGGAGAGCTGATGAGTCCCCCGGGCATCTGCCTGCGGGCGGATACGTCCGTGCGCGAGGCGGGCAAACGCCTCGCCGAGGGCAGGGTGACCGGCGCGCCGGTCGTCGACGAAGAAGGTCGGGCCGTGGGAGTGGTGTCCCAGCAGGACCTGGTGCGCCACGAGTCGGGAACCAGCAGCGTCGGCGCCGAGGGACAGTTCTACACCGATGTGGACGACTACCGCGACCTGGCGTCGGTGCCCGTCGACCGCTCGGCCACCACCGTCGCCGAGATCATGACGCGGGAGATCGTATCGGTGGACCGCACCACGACCGCCCGCGAGGCGGCCGCGCTCCTGCGCAGCCGACGGATCCACCGCCTCCTGGTCACCGAGGCCGGCGTGCTCGTCGGCGTGGTCACGTCCCTCGATCTCCTCGCGGCCCTCGAAGGGGACGACTAGCCGCCCCCTCCCTTGTGGTGCCCGCCGAGGGGTGCAAACGTCTCGATGTGGACGATCCCCTGCGCATCCTGGTGAGACCTGCGCTGCGCGAGCCCACCCTGGTGCTCGCCTTCGAAGGGTGGAACGACGCGGGCGACGCGGCCACCTCGGCTGCGCGCTACGTGGCCGACTCGATCGCGGCGGCGCCTCTCGCCGAGATCGACCCCGAGCCCTTCTTCGACTTCACCGTGCGCCGGCCGCGCGTCGAGATCGGCGGGGACGGAGTGCGCAGCATCGCCTGGCCCACGGCGGACATCCGCTACGGAAGCGCCGACCCCGAGCGCGAGCTGGTCGTCGGTCTGGCCATCGAGCCGCACCTGCAGTGGCGCGGGTACTGCGACCGCCTGGTGCGCTTCGCCCGCGAGATCGAGGTGCGCCGGGTGGTGCTGCTCGGTGCCTACCTCGCCGACGTGCTCTACTCGCGGCCGGTCGGCATCACCGGCTTCGCCACGCCTCCGTTCAACCTGCCCGATCTCGGAATCGGTGCCTCGGTGTACGAGGGGCCGACGGGGATCGTCGGCGTCCTGGCCGACCGTTTCGCGCGCGACGGGCTCCCGGTCCTCTCGCTGTGGGGGGCGCTGCCGCACTACATCAGCGCCCAGCCCAACCCGCGCGGTGCCCTCGCCCTGGTGCAGAGCCTCGCCCGTGCGCTCGACCTCAAGATCGACACCGGCCCGCTGGAGCGGCTGGCCGCGGAGTTCGAGCAGCACATCTCGCAGGTCGTGGCGAACGACCCGGAGCTCGCGGAGTACGTGCGCGAGCTCAAGAAGCGGGAGTTCCAGCAGTAGGGCCGGCGTCCCGCCGAGGCGTCGCTAGAGCTCGATCGACTCCTCGATGAGCATCACCGGGATCGAGTCGTCCACGGGGTAGAGGATCTTCCCGTCCTCGCGGACCAGGCCCTCTTCGAGGGGCTTCTTGACCGGATCGCCCCCGCGGTTGCGGAGCTCGCCGGAGGCGACCTTTGCGTTGAGCGACGCGATCAGGTCGGCATCCGCCATCTTGACCGGCTGGCGCGTCTCGGGGCAGACCAGGATCTCGAGCAGCTCGGGGTCGACGGGCATGGGCCTCTCCTCTAGCGAAGCATCGACGACGGGTAGTCCAGGATCCGCCGAGCCACGATGAGCTGGTTGATCTGCTGGGTACCCTCGTAGATGTCGTTGATCTTGGCGTCGCGCATCCACTTCTCGACGAAGAGCTTCGTCGAGTAGCCGGGCGGTCCCAGGAGCTGGACGGCCTTCTGGGTGATGCGGGTGACGGCCAGGCCCGCCTTGGCCTTGGCCATCGAAGCCTCCAGGTTGTTGGTCTTGCCCTGGGAGATCATGCGCGCCGCGCGCCAGGTGAGGAGGCGCGCCGCCTGCAGCTCGGCCTGCATCTCGATCAGGTCCCGCTCCACGGCGCTCTGCTCGTGCAGGCCCGCATCCCAGCGCAGCTCGACGCCCTGCCGCGCCAGCTCCTCGAGGGTGAAGTCGAGCGCCGCGCGTCCGACGCCCACCGCCATGGCCGCCACGATCGGGCGGCTGGCGTCGAAGGTGGCCATGGCGCCCTTGAAACCCTTGTCCCCGGTCTTCTTGGGGTCGCGCTTCTTCACCTCCGCGCTGCCCAGCAGGTTCTCCTGGGGGACGCGGCAGCTCTCGAGCAGCAGCGTCGCGGTGTCGGAGGCGCGGATCCCGAGCTTCTTCTCGCAGCCCACCAGGGTCATGCCCGGCGTTCCCGCCGGGACCACGAAGGACTTGATCCCGGCGCGGCCGGCGCTGCGGTCCACGGTGGCCCAGACCACGACGAAGCCGCCCTCGTGCTGGGAGGCACCCTCGCCGGCGGTGCAGAAGATCTTGTTGCCGTTCAGGATCCACTCGCCGGTCGACTCGTCCAGCTCGGCGGTGGCCTGGATGGCGGCCGCGTCGGAGCCGGCGCCGGGCTCGGTGATGGCCATGGCGCCCCAGATGGGGTGTCCCCCTTCGGCGCGGAAGGCCGAGAGGAAGCGCTGGCGCTGCTCGGGAGTTCCCGCCGCGGAAACGGCCGAGCCTCCCAGGGCCGGGGTGGGCATGCGCAGGTAGAGGGCCGCGTCTCCCCAGCAGAGCTCTTCGACCTGGACGCACACCTGGATCATCCCGTCGGCCGGCTCGCCCAGCTTGGCCGTGGTCACGGCGCGCTTGCGGCCCGTCTCCCAGTACCAGTCCACCCATTCGACGGGCAGGGTGTGCTCCTCCACGTCGTACTTGCGGGAGATGGGGCGCATCTGCTCGCGTGCCACCTGGTTGTAGTAGTCGCGGGCATCCAGGGTGCTCGGGGTCGGCTCGAAGTCGATGGCCACGTCTCTCTCCTAGACCAGGGCGAGGGCTTCGAAGCAGGCGAAGCCGCTGGCGTTGCGCAGGTGCATCTCCGGCAGGTAGTCGCGGATGTAGCCGTGGCCTCCGAATACCTGGACGGCGCCGTCGGTCACCGCCAGCGAGATCCGCCGGGCCTGGTCCACGGCCAGGGTGGCCTCGCGGCGCGCGTCGAGCCCCCGGTCCAGGCGCCAGGCGGCCTCCCAGCAGAGGAGCCGCGCGCCGTCGATCTCGATGGCCATGTCGGCCAGCTTGAACGCGATCACCTGCTTGGTGGCGATGGGTGAGCCGAAGGCCTCGCGCTCCTTGGCGTAGTCGCGCGATACCTCGAAGGCGGCGCGGGCGACGCCGACGGCCATCGCCGCCAGGGCGACTCGCCCGGAATCGATCAGCCGGCCCAGGTCGCAGCCCGCCGCCTCGCCGAGGCGGGCGGCTGCGGGTACGCGCACGTCCGACAGGACGAGGTCGACCGTCGGCAGCCCGCGGATCCCCATGAAGTCGGCCTTCTCGTGCGACAGCCCGTCGGCGTCCGCGGGAACCAGGAACGCCTGCGCCTCGCCGCCGTCGTCGGCGCTGACCAGGACCCTGTCGGTTCCGTCGAGCCACGGCACCAGCGTCTTGGCTCCGGACAGGATGTAGGCATCGCCGTCGCGCTTCGCCGTGGTCCTGGGGCGGAAGGGATCGCTGTCGTGGCGCGGCTCGGAGATGGCCAGCGATCCGGGGCGAAACCCGGTCCCGGTGAAGCGCGGGAGGATCTCGCTCTTCTGGGCGTCGCTTCCGAACTCGGCCACGGGCAGGGCGAGCAGGGCAGGGGAGAGGGCGCCCAGCGCGATCGCCAGATCTCCCCAGGCCAGCTCCTCGGCCACCAGGGCGCCGGTCACCGCGCTGCGCGCCCCGCCGCCGCCGTGCTCCTCGGGCAGGGCATTCGCCACCAGCCCCAGCTCGTGCGTCGCGTCCAGGAGCTTCTGGGGCAGCGCGCCGGCCTCGTCGGCCTCGCGCGCGGCATTGCGGATCTCGTTCTCGGCGAAGCCGTGCAGGGTCTCGATGATGAGCGCCTGCTCCTCGTCGGGCTCGAAGTCGTACACGGCTAGACGCGCTCGACGATGGTGGCGATGCCCATGCCGCCGCCGATGCACATGGTGACCAGGCCGGTCGTCTGGTCCCGGCGCTCGAGCTCGTCCACCAGCGTGCCGAGGAGCATCGCGCCCGTGGCACCCAGCGGGTGGCCGAGGGCGATCGCGCCGCCGTTCACGTTGACCTTCTCGTGCGGTACGTCCAGGTCCTTCATCACCTTGAGGGGGATGGCGGCGAAGGCCTCGTTCACCTCGAAGAGGTCGATGTCCGAGGCTTGCATCCCGGCCTTGGCCAGCGCGCGCTGCGACGCCGGGCCGGGTGCAGTCAGCATGATGACGGGTTCGTCGCCCGCCGTGGCCATGGACACGATCCGCGCCCGCGGCTTCCAGCCCTGGGCCTTTGCGTACTCCGGGGCCGCCACCAGCACGGCTGAAGCGCCGTCCACGATTCCGGAGGAGTTTCCGGCGTGATGAACGTGGTCCACGCCATCGATCTGCGGGTAGACCTGCTTGGCCTTCTCGTCGAAGGAGAGCGTGTCGCCCTTCTGTACGTAGGCGCCCATCTTGTCGAAGGAGAGGGGAAGCTGTCCGAGCGACTCCACGGTCGAGCCCGGCCGCGGGTGCTCGTCGACCTCGAGCGCGACGTTGCCCTCGGCGTCCTTCACCGGGATCAGGCTCCCGTCGAAGCGCCCCTCCTTCTGGGCCAGCGCGCAGCGCTCCTGACTGGCGGCGGCGAACGCGTCGCAGTCCTCGCGGCTGAATCCCTCGAGCGTCGCGATCAGGTCGGCGGAGATGCCCTGGGGCACCAGCGGGTGCTGCTCGCGGAGGTGGCGATTGTGGCCGTCGAGCCCCGACTTGTCGGTGCCCATGGGAAGCCTCGACATGGACTCGACGCCGCCGCCCACCACCAGGTCCTGCTGGCCGGCCATCACGCCCAGGGCCGCGAAGTTCACGGCCTGCTGTCCGGAGCCGCAGAAGCGGTTCAGGGAGACCCCGGTCGCCTCGTTCGGCCAACCCGCGGCCAGCACCGACATGCGCGCGATGCAGCCGCCCTGCTCGCCCACCTGGGTGACGGTCCCCACGACGACGTCCTCGACGTCGCGGGGATCGAGCTGGGTGCGCTCGACCAGGGCGTTCAGCGTCGTCGCGAAGAGCTCCTGGGGGTGAATTCCCGACAGCCCCCCCGTCTCTGCCTTGCCGCGGCCGCGCGGGGTGCGGACGGCGTCGATGATCCAGGCTTCGCCCATGAGATGGGACTCCTCTTTCTTCGTTTGTTCGCGTGAGCCGGGCGCCGGGGGGCTCGCGGGGGTGTCCCGTCGGGGACCCGCGCACCGCGGACGGCGGATTCTATCAGTCCGTCGGCGGGGTTGCCCGTCTGCGGAGGGCGCGTCGCGCGCGCGAATCGTCGTCGAGATCCCATCCAACTTGACGTCGCCGTGGCTACGCCCTAATTACACGCCGTCACAGAGTCGGAACTGGGTCCAAGGCGCCGCTCGCGCATCGGAAACGGGTGCTCGGGAGGATCTCGGCGGTCGCCCCGCTCGTGCCGAAGCGGCGGTGTGCTGATGAAGGGACACGTCACCAGGCATGTTGACCGCTTCTGCACTTCGACGGTTGGTCGTCGCCTCCCTATTCACGATTCTGGGCGCGGGCCTGCCGGCCGCTGCCGCGGATGAGCAGGCGGCGGAACACGGGGGCAATGGCCACGGCCCCACCCTCGTCGCGGGCAGCATCTGCGAGGCCCAGGAGCTGAAGGCCCTCGCCGCCGAACGTCCCGATGTCCGCATCGAGATTCCCTCGGAGTTCGACAAGCCCTTCCCCTCGCTGTCGGCCTGTCGCTCCCACGAGCTGGCCTGGGACGAGGCGGCCCCGGGCCCGATGCAGCCCATCCCGTTCAGTCACAAGCATCACGCCGGGGAGTTCGAGATCCCCTGCCTCTACTGCCACTCGGGCACGGACCGCGGGCCTGCGGCGGGCGTTCCGTCCGTGGAGCTCTGCATGGGCTGTCACGGGCAGCTGTCCACGGACTACGACCAGGAGCTCGAGGGGATCCGCATCCTCAAGGAGCACTGGGGCCACAGCTACGTGAAGGGCGACGACGGCCAGTGGCAGATCCAGCCGCGCGACCCGGCTCAGGCACGCCCCATCGAATGGCAGCAGATCCACCGGCTGCCCGAGCACGTGCAGTTCCGGCACAATCGCCACGTCGCCGCGGGTCTCGACTGCAACGACTGCCACGGCAACCTGCGCAGCGAGGACCCGGTCAAGGTCGAAGAGATCGACAAGCTCTACCTGGTGCCCGACACGCGCTGGTGGAAGTACGGCCTGCCCACCCAGAAGCTCGAGATGGGCTGGTGCATCCAGTGCCATCGCGAGAACGGGGCGTCCCAGGACTGCCTCACGTGCCACTACTAGGATCCAGCGATGCCTGAACTCGATCGTCGTGACTTCCTCAAGCTGGTGGGCGCGAGCGCTGGCGCCGCCGCGGCGACCGGCTGCTCCGATCCGGTCGAGAAGCTGATCCCGTACGTGATCCAGCCCGAGGAGATCACTCCGGGCATCCCCGTCGTGTACGCCTCCACCTGCCGGGAGTGCCCCGCCGCATGCGGGCTCCACGTGACGACCCGCGAGGGGCGGCCGATCAAGCTCGAGGGGAACCCCGACCATCCGTCGAACCGCGGCGCCCTCTGCGCGCGTGGCCAGGCGGGCATCGGCCGCACCTACCATCCGGATCGCTACGCCGGGCCGCAGGTGGGCGGCGCGGCCGCCTCCTGGGACGACGCGGTCGCCCAGGTGGCCGACGCCATCCGCCAGAATCCGGCCGGGACCTACGTGCTCGGCGGCGACCCCGGGCCCACGGCCAGCCGCGCCATCGACCGCTGGCTCGGCGCGATCGGCGGCGGCGGGCGCGTGGTGTACGAGCCCTTCGCCCCCGAGGCGGTGCGGGCGGCCACGCGAGCCCTGTACGGCCAGCCGCTGGTTCCCCAGTTCGATCTCTCCGCTGCGGATCTGATCATCGACTTCGGCTCCGAGTGCCTCGAGTCGGGTCCCGCCCCGACCGTCCACTCCCGTCAGCTCGCCGACGCGCGCACCCTCGAGGGCCACGGCGGCGCTCGCTTCGTCTATGTCGGCTCGCGTCTCTCGATGACCGCCGGCAACGCCGACGAGTGGATCACCGCGAAGCCGGGCACGGAGGGGCTGGTCGCCCTGGCGATCGCCCGGGTGGCCGCGCGAGCGGGCGGCGCCGACGCTTCGGCGCTCTCCCGCCTCGGCAGCGTGTCTCCGTACGACGCGGCCGAGAAGGCCGGGATCTCGCCCGAAGACATCGAGCGCCTCGGTCGCGCCGTCGCGAAGGCGAAGAGCCCGGTGGCGCTGCCGCCCGGTCCGGCGGTATCCGGTCGACGCGCGGTGGCCTGTGCAGCGGCCGTGCTCGCCTTCAACCAGGCGGTGGGCGCAGTGGGCAGGACCGTCCAGCTCGAGCGCGAGCCCGAGGGGCGCGCCCGTGCGAGCCACCGCGAGGTCCTGCGCCTCGTCGAGGCGATGAACTCGGGCAAGGTGTCGGTCCTGATCGTCCACGATGCGGACCCCGTCTACTCCCTGCCGGCCGCCAGTGGCTTCGCCGAGGCGCTGGGCAAGGTGGGCATGGTCGTGTCGACCGCCTCCATGGTCGACGAGACTGCGGCACGAGCCCAGGTGGTCCTGCCCGACCACACCCCCCTCGAGTCGTGGGGGGACGCGGAGGCGCGCGACGGTGTGCGGTCGCTCCTGCAGCCGACGGTGCGTCCGCTCATGGACTCGCAGGCCCTCGTGGACACGCTGCACGCGGTGGGCCGGGCGCTCGGCGCCGACGTGCCGGACGCGACCTTCAAGGATCTTCTCGAGCAGGCCTGGGCCGGTGCTGACTTTCGCGCGGCCCTGGCGCGGGGAGGCGACTTCGGTACCCCCAGCGCCGTCACTGCGAGCCCGACCGGCTCCGGGCGCCTGCAGGTGGACGCGCCCATGCTCGAGGGTGATGGCGACTTCGTACTGCTCGCCTTCCCGCACGCCTTCCTCTACGACGGGCGCGGCGCCAACCTGCCCTGGCTGCAGGAGGTTCCGGATCCGGTCACCAAGGCGGTGTGGCAGTCCTGGGCCGAGATCAGCACCGCCTCGGCGGAGAAGCTCGGCGTCGGCACGGGCGACGTGCTGCGGATCGAGACCTCGGCCGGCGCCATCGAGGTTTCGGCCATCGTGCGCGGCGGCATCCGCGACGACGTGATCGCCGTTCCGATCGGTCAGGGCCACACCCACGGCCACTACGCGTCGCTCGCCGGCGACGGTCAGCCCGGCGAGGCGCGCGGCGCCAGCGTCGTCTCGGTGCTCCCCTCGGTCACCGACGAGAACGGTGGCCGGGCCTGGCTCACCGCCAACGCCAAGGTCACGGCCACGGGTGGCTTCCAGCGCATCCCGATCCTCCAGACCAGCGACAACAAGCGCAAGCGCATGCTCGGCGAAATGCTCCCGCTGGCCACCTTGACCGGCCACGGGGACGAGGGCCACGGCGACGAGGGGCACGGCGACGCCCATGGAGGCGGCCACGGCGGTGGCCACGGCGGCGGCCACCACGGCGCCGATCTGGGTCCGATCTACGCCAACGAGCACGCGCCGATCGCCGAGTACGATCCGGCCGACGACGCCGAGGACGACGCCCTGCACCGCTGGGGCATGGCGATCGACCTGGACCGCTGCAACGGATGCAGCGCCTGCGTCGCCGCCTGCTACATCGAGAACAACATCCCGGTGGTCGGCGAGGAGCAGGCCCGCCGAGGGCGCGTGATGTCCTGGCTGCGCATCAATCGCTGGCCCGACGAGGGCGAGGTGGACTACGGCCAGTCCGACGGCCGCACCCGCCGTCAGCTCGCCAGCCGCGAGAAGCTGGGCGAGGTGGACGTGCGCCACTCGCCGCAGCTCTGCCAGCAGTGCGGCGCCGCCCCGTGCGAGCCGGTCTGCCCGGCCCTCGCCACGATGCACAACCGCGAAGGCCTCAACGCGATGGTCTACAACCGCTGTCTCGGCACGCGGTACTGCTCCAACAACTGCCCCTACAAGGTGCGCCGCTTCAACTACTGGGACTTCTCGCAGCACAACTGGCCGGGTCTCATGGGCCTGATGCTGAACCCGGACGTCACGGTTCGGGGCCAGGGCGTGATGGAGAAGTGCACCTTCTGTGTCCAGCGCATCGAGAGTGCCCGCCAGAAGGCCCTGGACGAGGAGCGCGCCATCGCCGACGGCGAGGTGATCAGCGCCTGTGCCCAGGCCTGCCCGACCCAGGCCATCACCTACGGGAACCTCCGGGACTCGGGCAGCGCCGTCTCCCGCAAGGCCGACGATCCCAAGCGCGGCTACCACGCGCTCCACGTGCTGAACACCCGACCCGCGATCACCTACCTGGCCAAGGTGAAGCGCGGCTCGGTGGAGGGCTGAAGATGACGCCGCCTCCGCCCGCAGAAGCCGTCGCCGCCGACCGGGTCGGGACCGTGCCGGTGCCGGGCGATTCCAAGATCAACCGGGACCTGCTCTCGGTCCTCGACGCCCCGACGTTCAAGTACTTCGCGCTGCTGGGCCTCGCGATCGTCGGCGTGCTGCAGGCGGTCTTCAGCCTCGGCTACCAGACCTACCACGGCCTCGGGGTCGCGGGCTACTCGCACCCGATCTTCTGGGGCGTCTACATCGTCACCTTCGTGTTCTGGGTCGGCATCGCCCACGCCGGCACCCTGATCTCCGCCATCCTCTACCTGTTCCGGGCCAAGTGGCGGAACGCGATCAACCGCGGCGCCGAGGCCATGACGGTCTTCGCGGTGGTGACCGCCGCGCTCTTCCCGCTCATCCACATCGGCCGGATCTGGAAGTTCTACTTCATGGTCCCGTACCCGAACCAGCGGGGGCTCTGGGTCAACTTCAAGAGCCCCCTGGTCTGGGACCTCTTCGCGATCAACACCTACATGACGATCTCGATCGTCTTCTTCTTCGTGGGGCTGATCCCGGACATCGCCATCGCCCGCGACCGTTCGACGGGCTGGCGCAAGGCGCTCTACACGGTTCTCTCGCTGGGCTGGCAGGGGACGAGCCGGCAGTGGAAGGCGCACAACCGGACCGTGCTCCACCTCTCCGGCCTGGCGACCCCGCTGGTGCTCTCCGTGCACAGCGTCGTGTCCTGGGACTTCGCCGTGTCCATCGTGCCCGGCTGGCACGCCACCATCTTCGCCCCCTACTTCGTGGCCGGCGCCATCTTCTCCGGCTTCGCGATGGTGCTGACGGTGATGATCCCGGTGCGGCGGATCTTCGGTCTCGAGGAGTATCTCACCGACTACCACTTCGAGAACATGTCGCGCTTCATCCTGCTGACGTCCTGCATCGTCGGGTACGCCTACGGGATCGAGTACTTCATCGCCTGGTACAGCGGCGTGGAGGCCGAGCGCACGTCGTTCTTCATGCGTGCCTTCGGTCCCTACTGGATCTCCACCTGGATCATGATCTCGTGCAACGGGATCTTCCCACAGCTCTTGTGGTTCAAGAAGCTGCGCACCCATCTGCCATTCCTGTTCGTGCTCTCGCTCCTGATCAACATCGGAATGTGGTTCGAGCGCTACGTCATCATCATCACGTCGCTCTCGCGTGAGTTCGAGCCGGCGGTGTGGGGCCTCTACATCCCGAGGGGATGGGAGCTCTCGATCCTGGTGGGGAGCTTCTGCTGGTTCAGCATGTTCTTCCTGATCTTCCTGAAGGTCTTCCCCGTCGTGGCGATTGCGGAGGTGAAGGAGCTGGCGATTCACGACAAGGCCCACGGGGGGGCGCACTGATGCCGTTGCTGGTGGGCGTCTTCGACACACCGGGTCCGGTGCGGGAGGTGGCCGACAAGCTGCACGGTCGCGGCTTCGGCGACATGGAGATCTACTCCCCCGCTCCCTTCCCCGAGCTCGACGACGCGATCGACAAGAAGCCGAGCCGCGTGCGGCTGTTCACCCTGATCGGCGGCCTGACGGGCGTGACGCTGGGCTTCGCCATGCAGATCTGGATGGCTCTCGACTGGCCCCTGAACATCGGCGGGAAGCCGATGGCCTCGATCCCGGCCTACGTGGTGATCGGCTTCGAGCTGACGATCCTGCTCGGAGGCCTGCTCACCTTCCTGGGTCTGCTGGCCGTCGGGCGCCTGCCCCGCGTGAAGCTCGATCCCGCCTACAGCGTGCGCTTCTCGGGAGAGGAGATCGGCATCGCGGTGAGCTGCACGGATCGCGACGTCGCCGAGATCGAGAGCCTGATGCGGGATGCCGAGGCCAAGGAGGTGACCCTTGTCGAGGCGTAGGGCGGTCGCGGTCCTGCTGGCCTTCTCGTTCTCCGGCACGGCTTGCTGGGAACAGATCGACGGTGGCCAGTGGTTCCCCCAGATGAAGCGGCAGCCGGCGGTGCAGGCCTTCGAGGACACCGGTCTCGCGGGCCACCCGCAGGGCCTCACCCCGGTCGAGGGCACGGTTCCGATCGATGGCGGCGAGGCGCCGGTCTCCAACGTGATCGACGCCGAATCCGACGTCCTGGTGAACCCGGTGGAGCCCGACCTCCGCTCGCTGGAGAACGGACGCGACCAGTACGAGACCTACTGCGCCACCTGCCACGGAGACACCGGCCTGGCGGACGGCCCGGTCGCGAAGGTGTTCCTGGGTGTGCTTCCCCTGGTGGGCGTCGTGAAGGCGCGCAGCGACGGCCACATCTACACCACGATCCGCTACGGCCGACGGCGCATGCCGGGCTATGGGCGCATCCCGGCCCAGGATCGCTGGGACATCGTGAACTACGTGCGTTACCTGGACGAGAAGGGAGGCCAGCCGTGAGCGCCCCGGCATCCGCAGAGCAGCCTCAGCAGCGCGGTCTGCCCCAGCCCCTCGCCGCGATCTGCGCGGCCCTCGTGCTGGTGGGTCTCGGCGCCTTCGGCTTCGGGGTGGTCAACGACCCGGACACCGCCTGGCGCGCCTTCCACGTGAACTTCGTCTACTACGCAGCGCTGGCCCAGGGAGGGCTGCTGATCGCGGCGATCTTCGTGATCGTCGGTGCGCGCTGGCCCGGTCCGGTGCGTCGCATCGCCGAAGGCCTGGCCGCCTGGGTGCCGGTGACCTTCGTGCTGGCGATCGTCGGCTACTTCGGCCGCCACCACATCTTCCCCTGGATCGACCACCCCGTCGAGATCAAGGAGGCGTGGCTCAACCCGACGCGCTTCTACGTGATGAACCTGGTGATCCTCGGGGCACTCACCGTGCTGACCCTGCGCTTCCTCAAGGTGTCGACCCGACCCTCCCTGGGCGGTGCGGCCGATTCCGCTCAGCAGGCCAAGGGGATGTTCGCCCGCTGGACCGCCGGCTGGCGCGGCGAAGAGGAGGAGAAGGCCGCGTCCGATCGCCAGATGCTGACCCTGGCCGTCTGGGTCGCGCTCCTCTACGCGTGCGGGTACACGATCTTCGGCTTCGACCAGGTCATGTCGATCGACCCGCTGTGGTTCTCGAACCTGTTCGGGAGCTACTACGCCTGGGGCGGCTTCCTGTCGGCGATCGCCGCCACCGCACTGATCTCGGTGCTGCAGCGAAACGCGCCGGGCCTGAAGGGCGAGATCACCACCGACCGCCTGCACGACCTGGGCAAGATGATCTTCGCCTTCTCGATCTTCTGGATGTACCTCTTCTTCGCCCAGTACCTGGTGATCTGGTACGGCAACCTCCCCGAGGAGACCGCCTACTTCAAGGCGCGCCTCGGCTCGCAGTTCCTCCAGGACACCTGGGAGTTCGCGAGCTATCGGCTGAACGAGCCGTACTCGAAGCTCACCCTCTGCGTGTGGGCCTGCAACTGGATCATCCCGTTCTGGGTGCTCCTCGGGCAGAGGCCCAAGAAGACGCCGGTCATCCTGGGGAGCGTCGCGGCGATCGTGCTGCTGGGCTTCTGGCTCGAGCGCAACGTGCTGGTCTGGCCGGCGCTGGTGCCCGAGGACGGCTGGGCGTGGCTCGGCGGGCTGCAGCTGGGCATCGCAGCGGGCTTCGCGGGGGCGTTCGTGCTGGTCTATCTGGTCTACACGCGCATCTTCCCGACGACGCTGGTCCCCCGGCGCGGCTAGCGCCGCACGGCTAGATTGGGGGCCGTGACCCCCGAAGCCCCGGACTCCTTTCCGCGCGTCTTCGCCATGGGCGACGGCGCGGTGGTGCTGCACGAGAGCGGCCTGCGCCATCCGCGCACTCCCCGCCTGTTCGGCGAGACCTTCACCGACTACGCCGACGTCACCCACCACAGCGTGACCTCGCGCGGACTGCGGCTGGCGACCCGCTCCTCGGTCTACACATTCCCGCGTAGCTCCTTCGACGACCCGAGGGCGCCGGACGAGCTGGCCCGGGAGCTGGTGGAGCGGATCTCGGCTCTGCCCGCTGGAGACGCGCAGCTCGATCGCATGTGGGCGGCAGAGAAGCGCGGCGCCCGCTCGCGCGAGGTGCGCGCCGCCCCGATCCTGGCGGTCCTCTGCGTGGCGTGCTTCGTGCTGGACTGGATCCTGGGCGGACAGCGGCTCTTCTTCGCGGGCCTCTTCAGCGACGTGCTGGTGCGGGCCGGAGAGCCCTGGCGGATCGTGACCGCCAATCTCCTGCACGGCGGCGCTGCGCACCTGGTGCTGAACGGCCTCGGGCTGGTCGCGATCGGCTCGCTGGTGGAGCGGGTGCTGGGCACGCCACGCACGCTGGTGGTGCTGGGCGCCGGGGCCCTGGGCGGGATGGGAGCCGGGCTCCTCGCCCACTACGAGATGGCCGTAGGGGCCTCCGGGATCGTCTTCGGCCTGGTCGGTGCGCTGCTCTGGCTCGAGTTCTTCGAGACCCGTCGTCTGCCCGCGGCCTGGCGCATTCCGCGCGTCGTGCTGATCGGCGCGGTGGTGGCCGACGGGCTCCTCTCGCTGCTGGTCCCTGCGGTGGCGGGCCTGGCCCACCTGGGGGGCCTGCTGGCCGGGGCCGGGGCGTGCGGCCTGGTGGCGCGGGGGGCGCTCGAGCAGCGCCGCCTGGCGGGCTTCCCCGTGGTGCTGGCGAACGTCGCCATCCTCTTCCTGCTGGGCGCCTCGCTGGCGGCGGCTGGCAGCGTGGCCCTGGCCGAAGGCAGCCCCCTGGCCCGCCAGGCACGGGTGCTGGCCGCGCAGGAGGGCCTGCCGCCCCTCACCCTCAACAACCTCGCCTGGCTGATCGCCACCGACCCGCGCGCCACTCCATCCGATCGCGAGATCGCCGTACGACTGGCCGAGCGTGCCGTGCAGGGCACGCGCCGCCGCGACCCCAACATCCTCGACACCCTGGCCGAGGCCCACTTCGCCGCGGGCTCGTCGGACGCGGCAGTGCACGCCATCGACGAGGCGATCGCTCTCGCACCGGGGGAGGCCTACTTCGTGGAGCAGCGTCGGCGCTTCACCGGCGACCGCGCCGCCGACGACCGCCCCGACCCGCCCCAGGTCTGGATCGGCCCGCGCCCGGAAGAGACCCCGCCGGAGCAGGAGCCGCCCGAGCGGGAGGGCAAGGGCCTGCGCATCTGAGCGGGCCGCCGGCAGAGGGCAGGAGCTCGAGCCCTTCTCCGGCCGCCGGCAGGGGGCTGGAGGTCGAGCCCTTCTCCGGCCGCCGGCAGGGGGCTGGAGGTCGAGCCCTTCTCCGGCCGCCGGCTCAGGGCTGGAGCTCGATTTCGTCTCCGTCCGCCGGAACCAGGAGGTCTCCCCGGTAGGCGTCGCCCGCGGCGCTCGAGACCTGGAAGGCGAAGAGGGGCGGGGGACGCAGGCGGACCAGCGCCAGCGCCCGCGCCCCGGCCCGGCGCGCCTGGGCACCGGCCTCCGGGATCGGGGTGCGCCAGGCGGACTCCTGGCGCAGGCGCTCGGCGTCGAGGGCGCCGGCCTGGATCGCCATCTCCACGGACTCGGCGAAGTGGGCTTCGTGCACCCAGAGGCGCGCGCCGCGCGCCAGCTCGACCTGGCGCTCCTGGTCCCAGCGCACGCCGCCCAGCACCACCGAGGCCTTGCCCTGCTCGACCCGGTAGGCCAGCGAGGGCGCCGGCCCGCCTTCCAGCGGGACCGCGCGAATCGAGAATGCGCCCTCCTCGAGCGTGGAATCGGCCGTGACCTCGGTCACCCGGGCCGCCGCCCCTTCCGGCGGGAGGCCGAAGGCCTCCGCCTGGGCCGCGATCGATCCGGCGTGGCCGCGCTCGATCCCGGCGACCAGCGCCCGGGTCCCGGCCGGGCCCACGATGCGCAGCGGTGTCTTGCGCGGTGCCAGCCAGCCGGACAGCAGGAGGTCGTCCAGACCGAGCGTATTCTCGGGCAGCAGGCTGGTCAGGAGCAGCAGCTCCGGCTGCACGGGGGGGATCGAGGCCACGCGCAGGCCCTCGGCCACGCCGCGCCCGGCATCGAACAGGATCACGCTCTCCCCGCTGCCCAGCGCCACGGCCGGGCCCCGCCGCTGCTGGTCGGGGTGGGTTCCGCCCGTCCCGACGAAGACGACCGCCACGCCTTCGAAGCTCCGCGCGGGGAGGGCGCTGGCGCCCTCGGCGACGTCGCTCATGCGGTTGCCGACCCAGGTGATGCTGATCGCGAGCGCGGCCACGACGACGACGAACACGAAGAGGGCGACCCGTCGGTTCATCAGTCGAACACGACCGTCTTGTTGCCGTAGACCAGGATCCGGTCGTCCAGGTGCCAGCGCACCGCCCGCGCCAGCACCGTCTTCTCCAGGTCGCGTCCCTTGCGCACCAGGTCGGCCACGGAGTCGCGATGGGAGGCGCGGGAGACGTCCTGCTCGATGATCGGGCCCTCGTCGAGATCGCTGGTGGCGTAGTGGGCGGTGGCGCCGATGAGCTTGACGCCGCGCGCGTAGGCCTGGTGGTACGGCTTCCCGCCCATGAAGGCCGGCAGGAACGAGTGGTGGATGTTGATGATCTGCGAAGGCCATCGCGCCACGAACTCCCCGGAGAGGATCTGCATGTAGCGGGCGAGCACCACCAGATCGACGTCGTACTCGCGCAGGAGCGAGTCCTCTTCCTTCTCCTGGGCTGACTTGGTCTCGGGCGTGATGGGAAAGACGCGGTAGTCCGCTCCGAACTGCTTCGCGACGGGCTCGAGGTGCGGGTGGTTGCTCACGACCAGCGGGATCTCGCAGGCCAGCTCGCCCGCCCGATGGCGGAGGAGGAGGTCGTACAGGCAATGGTCGTACTTCGAGACGAAGAGGGCCACGCGCTTCACGGGTCCCGGCCAGGCGATCCGCCAGTCCATCTCGAAGCGCTCGGCCACCTCGCGGATGGCCCCCTCGAGGGTGAGCCGGTCGGTGCGCAGCTCGGCGAGGTCGAAGCGGATGCGCTGGAAGAACATCCCGGCCACCGGATCGGTGTGCTGGTCGGCATCCAGGATGTTGGCTCCGTGGCCGTACAGGACCTGAGCCAGGGCGGCGACCAGGCCCGGTCGGTCGGGGCAGCACACGAGCAGCGTGGCGGTTCCGGTGCTGGGGGGGCTCATCGGGGCCGGATTCTACCGGACCGGCCCCCCGTGGCCCGCGCGGCCACCTTCGTGATACGTTCCCGGGTCAAGGGGGCCTCACTCGCCCCCGAGTCCGCTGGGACCCGGCCACAGGGGCCGCGTCTCGGAGGGCGGCCCGGGGGGGATGGGATCGGCGACCAACCTTCGATCCGGGAGCCGAAGCGGGGTCTGGGCCCCGCTGGGAGCGAGCTACGCCGAGCGGGAGGTGATTCGGTGGATCATTCATGTACTACGGCGAGTGAGGTGACGGCGTCCTGACGCCTTCCGAATCGCCTTGAACGACTCGGTGTAGCAGGGACGCAAGGATCCCAGCGTCACCGTCCCCGGGAGCGCGGTCGCCGTAGCCGCCATGGACTT
>JANQFA010000146.1 GCA_028278065.1 Myxococcota bacterium | reverse complement strand
TCGGGGGTCATCGCATCGGACCGATGGGCCTCGGCTTGATGTCGCCGTCGCGGATCATGCGCTCGATCTGCTCGGGAGTCTTGCCGCGCTCCCACTCGCGCATGATCTGGCGGGTCATGTCGTCGACCTGCGGCCTGAAGTAGCGCGGGTCCATCCCCTGCTCCTTCATCTCGTCCTCGATCAGCTTCCGGACCCCCGCCTCGACCTCCTTCCTCACGTCCTCCGGAACGTCCTTCGGGGAGCCCCCCTGCGAGAGCAGCGCCGCCATCTCCTCGCCGCCGCCCATCTGGCTGGCGAACATCGCCATCACCCGCTGGTTGTTGTCCTTCCCGCTCCCCTGCACCTCGGACACGCCGCCGGCGCGGATCATGCGGAAGGTGCCGATGCGCGTGCCGTCCCGGTTGTATCTGCCGCGCAGCTCGGACGGGCTCACCACCTCGGTGGTCCGGTACTCGGTGACGCCGTCGAGGCTCTCGGTGCGCGCCCCGCCCAGGGATTCTTCGATGGTGAAGACCGGAAGGCCACCCACGTCCTCGATGGTCCAGGTCTCGGTGTAGCTGAGGGTGTTGGCGGAGAAGCCGCTGATGGCGCCCCGCGAGCGCCAGCCCTCGGCATCCGAGCCCAGCATGCTCTTCGACTTGGCGCCGCGCGGGTTGATCTCGAGCCCCGCGTAGATCTCGGCGAGCTGGCCCTCGTTCGGCTCCCACCAGTTCAGCACCCGCGACTGACGGTTGGTCCCCAGGCGCTCGAAGCGCCCGCTCGGATCGTCGAAGACGACGATCGGGTACTCGTTCCACTTGAGCTTGGCGCCGTTCGTCTCGATCACCCAGATCTTGTCGATCCAGCGCTCGAAGTCCGGGTTGTTGGTGGCGCTGTCCTTGTAGTGGGCGAGCACGAACCAGGTCCCCGCCAGCTCGCTCGCGGCGGCCGCCAGCGGGGCGACCAGGACCAGGCCGGCGACCGCCAGCGGGGCGAGCAGGACCAGGCCGGCGGCCGTCAGCGGGGCGAGCCGGACCAGGCCGGCGGCCGTCAGCGGACCCAGGACCAGACCGGCGGCCGCCCGTGCGGCCGTCGCCAACCGACGAGACACGCGCATCAGATGCGCCGCTCCACGTCGGGGAAGCTCCTCCATACCGGCACTCCGCAGAAGTGATCGCCCTCCGTGCAGCGCGGCCTCACGAGCCCACTGCGCACCGAGCAGGGAGGACCCACGTGCCCCATGAGCTGCGGATGTACCGCACGGACCTGCTCGATCTCGTCCATCGAGGCCTCCCAGATCTCGCGCTGGGCGTTGAGGCAGGTGCGCATGGTCCACTTGTGGAGGAGGTGCAGGAGCGAGCCCGACTCCTCGAAGCGAACCGAGAGCGCATTGGGCAGGACGTAGAGGGCCAGCTCCGGGTGCACCCCGCGCGCCAGGAGCCGCGCTCGCGCATCCCACTGGGCCTGCACGGTCTCCTGGAAGAGGGCGAGGCAATCCGGGTCGGAGGCGATCAGGCCCGGCACGACCACGTCCACCTCGCCCGGCACGGTCCGCGAGAGGAGCGGCCGCGAGCCCGGGACCATCCGGTGCCGCTGGTCCTGGGAGTCGGCCGTGTGCGAGAGCTTCTTGCGGAACGTGTAGTGAGCGTGGTCGAGCGCGCGCATGATGGGCGCGTTGGCCGACACGTTGAGCGTGTCGAGACGGTAGGGATTCCGCGCCGGATCGAGGGCCATCGCGAGCGCCTCGTCGTCGGCGAGCTCCGGGCGTCCCAGCACGTGCCGCACCGCATCCGCAACCACGCCGGGGCCCCGCGCTCCCCAGTCCACCAGCTTCGAGGTACGTCCCTCGAGCGAGCGGTCGAACGCCTCGACGGCAGCCTTGTCGCCCAATCCCTGTCCGGGCAGGTTGCGCTCGAAGGCCTCCTCGTCCGCGAGCGGCGCCTCGCCGATCCTGCCGAAGAACTCCGGGTCCACCGCCTCGACACAGGCCACCATCCGGTCCACCACGTCGCGGGCCTCCCGGGAGGCATCGCAGGTCGCGGCCATGCGCCGCAGCCTGTGCAGCACCAGACCGGAGACGGTGTAGACCATGGCGGTGTGGCAGGCGATCGGGATGACGTAGCGCGCAGTCTCGATGGCCTTCTTCTCGGCCTCCTTGCGCACGTTCCGGCCGAACGCCTTGGCCTGCCGGTCCTTCAGCCGCCACAGGTCGCCGAGGATCTCGTAGGTCACGGGCTCGAGCCGCCGGGTCAGCTCGGCGTAGGCCGCCCAGGCGTCTTGCATCGAGCGCTCGAAGATCGCGCGGGCCTCGCCCTCGAGCGCCGGAGGGAGGTGCGCGCGCACCTCGTCCATGCGCACGTAGCGCTGGCTCTGCTGCTCGGTGTTGTAGAAGGGGAAGGCGTGCAGGAAGCACCAGACGAGCTGACGCGAGATCCCCGACAGGGCGAACTCGAAGGTGGCGTGTTGATACACCGTATGGTGTCCGCCCTGGAAGGTGAGCGGCCCGATGCTGTCGCGTTGCCGGTCGGTGATCTCCTCGGCGCCGATGACGCGCGACGAGTAGCAGGTGCGCGCCGCCGCGATCGCATCGTCGTAGGGCTGGTCGAAGAAGTTGCGCAGGCGGACTTCCGGTCCACCGTCGATCACGGCCACGGCTCCCCCCGGTCGAATGGCGTGCTCGGCTACTCTACCAACGCACGGGGTGGAAGTCTTTTGCCCTTTTGTGGGTAGTGCAGGTCCGTCGGCCACGACCGCCGGCCCTGCGGGGCGCCGGTCGGTCCACGGCGTTCCGCCGCGCCTTCGCCCGCTTGCGGCGCGGGCTGCGCTCGACGTGCCGGTGCCCCATCCTTGGCATGGCGCTTGCGGTTCCCGGGCCCGGGAATGTGCGGCCAGTGTCGGCTCGCAGCGCCGGGGATCCAAGCCCGTTTCGGAGTTGTTCACCCGACCATGGCCGCCGTCTGGATCGTGCATCGCGAGGCATCCGCGCGCAGCGCACTGGCCCGTCAGGTCGGCGCGGGGGACGACGCGATCCAGGGCACACCCGGCGATCCCCGCTTCGAGCGGGCCGGCGCACCCGACTTGGTGATCCTCGGTCTCGAGGCCGACCTGGAGCAGGAGCTCGAGTTCGCCCACGCCCAGTCGGCGCGCCACCCGGAGGCCGCCTGGATCCTGCTGGCCCAGCCGGGAGAGGCCGACGAGGTGGCGCGGCTCTTCGACACCATCCCGGCCGAGGTCCTCCACTTCCCGAGCGAAGGGACCCTGCTGCGCCGGCGCGTGCGCGCCGCCCGCACGCGGAGGCGCGCCGCCACGCTCTCCGAGCGGCGCGCACGCGACGCCGTCGCCGCGCGCTTCGGGCGCTGGTTCGCGGATCTGGAGCTGCCCTCGCTGCTGCGCGCGCTCGATCCGCGCCTGGCCGAGGTTCCGCTCCTCGTGCGCGGCGAGCCGGGCACCGGACGCAGCGTCCTCGCGGCCTACGTGCACGTCTTCGGCGGCGGAGAGCGCGGACACCTGGCACGAATCGCCTGCAGCGAGCTGGACGCCGAGGGCCTGCGCGACGAGATCCGGCGCGCGGCGGCCGAGCCTGCTGCCCGACGTGGGCTGACCCTCTGCCTGGAGGACGTGGAGCTGCTGCCGCCGGCCGCACAGCGACGCCTGCGGGGCTGGGTGGAGGCCGGACTCCCGCCGCACGTGGCGGGTCCGGCCTCGGGGATCCGCTGGGTCGCGACCTGCTCGGAGCTCGGCCCTCACGATCCGGCGGAGTCCCTCGACCTGGGGCTGGCGCAGGTACTCGCCGGTCTCGAGGTGCGCATCCCCCCCCTCCGCGAGCGCCTCGCTGCAGTACCCCGGCTCGCCAGCGAGAGCGCCGTCGCCTGGTCCGCGGCGCGCGGAGAGGCCCCGCGACGCTTCTCGGCCGAGGCCCTCGAAGTCCTGTCGAGCGACCTCTGGCCCGGGAACGTGCGCGAGCTGGAGGCGGTGGTGGTCCGCTCGCTGGCTGCGGGCGACGGCGAGGTGATCGGCGCCGCCGATCTCCGCTTCGACGGCACCTGGCCCGAGGCGGTGCGGGCGCTGGACGAGGGGTCCCTCGCGGGAGAGGCGGAGCTCGTCGTCGAGGCCGAGGCGGAGTCCTTCGAGGAGGAAGCCGAGGCGGAGTCCTTCGAGGAGGAGCCCGAGCCGGTCCGCCCGAGACGCGTCGCACCCGGCTCGGAGCCGGACGACGGGCAGATCGGGCCCCGCCCCGGGGCGTCCGCCCCCCGCGCCGCCACCGCAGTGGGACCCGACGACGGGCAGATCGGAGCGCGGCGCGGCAGCGCAGCGCCGCCCTCGCCGCCCGAGGCGGTGGTGACGGCGTCGCCGGAGGACGACGAGGTCGTGGCGGCGCCCGAGGCCGAGGCCGACGAGGTCGTGGCGGCGCCCGAGGCCGAGGCCGACGAGGTCGTGGCGGCGTCCGAGGCCGGGGCCGACGAGGTCGTGACGACGCCCGAAGCCGAAGACGACGAGGTCATGGTCACGGCCACCCCCGAGCCGGACGAGGACGCGGCGACGCCCGAGGCCGCGGCAGACGAGGACGCGGCGCCGCTCGCGGCGGCGCTCGCGGCCGCGGCGGACGAGCCGCTGCGCAGGCTGATCGGGGCCATCACCCACGAGGTACGCAACCCGCTCGTGGCGATCCGCACCTTCTCGGCCCTCCTCCCCGAGCGCTTCGACGATCCGGACTTCCGCGGCCGCTTCGCTGGAATCGTGGGCGACGATGTGCGCCGTATCGAGGGCGCCGTGGACCGGCTGGCGCGCTTCGCCGGGCTCGGCGCGCCCGAGCGCAAGCCGGTGGACGTGTCGGCGCTGCTCGACGAGCTGCTGGAGGCACGCCGCGAGGAGATCCGGGATCGCCGCCTGGTCGTGCTCCGGGAGCTCGACCGCGAGCAGGGCTCGGCCCTGGGCGACGCCGCCCAGCTCCGCTTCGCCTTCGAAGCGCTCCTGGGCAAGGCGCTCGAGCTCGTTCCCGACCGCGGCGACGTCTACGTCGCCAGCCGTCACCACCTCGACAGCATGCACGGACGCCCTGGAATCCGCGTGCTGCTCCGCTTCCAGAGCCCCGACGAGGTGGTGCCGACGGTCGACGTCGAGGGCCTCTCCCTGGTCGAGACCGCCCTCGAGCTGGTGCTGGCCGACGCGATCGTGCGCAGCCAGGGCGGCGAGATGACCGCCAGCACCGCCGACACGCGCGAGACGGTCATCCTGATCGACCTGCCCGCCTAGCCTCTCCGCACTCGGCAGGCGGCCCGGGGCTTGGGTCGTTCGCTGGACGCCGGATGCGTTGGGCCGTGGTAAGGTCGCGGCATGGCTCGCGTTCTCGTCGTCGATGACGAGCCCGGGGTGCAGGAGAGCCTGCGCATGCTCCTCAAGGAGGACTGCGAGGTGGTGACCGCGGGCAACGCCGACGAGGCGCTCGCCGCGGTCGACGCGGCCACGCCCGACCTCGTGATCCTGGATCTGGTGATGCCCGGGCGAAGTGGCCTCGAGGTCCTGTCCGAGCTGGGCAAGCGCGGAGTGCCCGCGCCGGTCATCGTACTGACCGCGACCAAGACCGTGACCACCGCCGTCGAGGCGATGAAGCGCGGTGCGGCGGACTACGTCACCAAGCCCTTCGAGGTGGACGCACTGCGCATCAAGGTGCGCCGCCTCCTCGAGCAGGGCGCCCTCGAACGCGAGGTGGCGCGGCTGCGCGACGAGGTCGCGCGCCGCCAGCAGCTCGGGGGCCTGATCGGGCGCAGCGCCCCCATGCAGGAGCTCTTCCGCTCCATCGAGCGCGTGGCCCAGTCGAAGGCCAGCGTGCTGATCCGCGGCGAGAGTGGCACGGGCAAGGAGCTCGTCGCCCAGGCGATCCACCAGCTCTCGCCGCGCAGGGCCGGACCGTTCGTCGCGGTGAACTGCGCGGCGATTCCGGACACGCTCCTCGAGAGCGAGCTCTTCGGCCACGAGCGCGGCGCCTTCACCGACGCCCGCGATCAGCGCATCGGGCGCTTCGAGGCCGCTGCCGGAGGCACCCTCTTCCTCGACGAGATCGGTGAGATCGCACCGGCCGTTCAGGCGAAGCTGCTGCGCGCTCTGCAGGAGCGGGTCATCGAACGGCTGGGCGGGACCGCGCCGATCGAGGTGGACGTGCGCATCGTCGCCGCCACCAACCGCGACCTCGAGGCCAGCATCGAGGCCGGCAGCTTCCGTTCGGACCTCTACTACCGGATCAACGTCGTGCCTCTCGCGATCCCCCCGCTGCGCGGGCGGCGCGAGGACATCCCGCTCCTGGTCGACCACACCCTCGCGCGCATGGCGGCCGAGGGGGCGCGCCCCGTCGAGGGGCTCTCGCCGGAGGCCATGGAGCTGCTCCAGAACTACGCCTGGCCGGGGAACGTACGCGAGCTCGAGAACGCCATCGAGCGCGCCGTCGCCCTCTCGGATCGGCTGGTCCTGGATCCGGTCGACCTTCCGGAGGCGGTGGTGGACGGCGCCCGGGTATCCACCCTGCGCGATCAGGTGCGCGCCGGGCGGCTGGGCTTCGAGGAAGCGGTGGTGCGCTTCGAGTCCGAGCTCCTGCGCGAGGCGCTCGAGGCGTCGGACTGGAACCAGACGCGCGCCGCAGAGCAGCTCGGCATCACGCGCCGGCAGCTCAAGCTCAAGATGGACCGCTACGGCCTCGCCCAGCCCGGTTCGGACCCGCACCTCCCCGTCTGAGGCGTTCCGATCCGAACATCGCCACAAAGCCCAATGTTTTCGAGGGTTTGCGTGGCCCGCTCGGCTGCGGCCGTTCCGCTGCGAACGCTCGGGGACGTCTCGCGGGCTCGGGCCGGACGCGGCTCCGCGCGTCGATTCCTTTTGTGACATCCGTACTTAAGCGTCTTCGCGAGACGCCGTTCGAATCTGGCACGGGGGTTGCTCTATACGAGCCCGGAGGGCGCCGGGGAGAGCCGATGCAAGACCAGACGCCGCGAGCCACCATCCTGGTGATCGACGACGAGCGCGGGCCGCGCGAGTCCCTCCGCATGATCCTCAAGACCTCCCACGAGGTGCTCTCGGCGTCCAGCGGCGCCGAGGCGCTGGAGATCCTGCGCACCCACACCGTCGATCTCGTCACCCTCGATCTCAACATGCCGGGCCTGCGCGGGGACGAGCTGATGCGCACCCTGCGCCGGGACTTCCCGGGGGTGGAGATCATCATCATCACCGGGTGGGGGACGGTGGACTCCGCCTGTGAGGCCGTCCGCTACGGGATCGCCGACTACATCCAGAAGCCCTTCGACGTGGTTCAGGTCTCGGCCGCCGTGACCCGCGCCGTGCTCCGCCAGATCGGGCGCCGGCGCATGGTGGGCTTCCTGAGCAGCCTGGGCAACACGGTGGGCCGCGAGCGCCAGGTCGCCGACATCCTCAGCGATCTCGACTCCAGCCCCTACCTGCACGGCCGCCTCCAGAGCGCCATCGACGAGGCCTCCCGCCGGGTCGATCGTGCCGGCGAGCCCCTGCGCCACATCCAGATGCTCGAGGTGCTGGCCGAGACCATCGAGGCGAAGGACCTGTTCATGGTGGGTCACGCGCGTCGGGTCGCCTGGTACAGCGGGCTCCTGGCAGACCGTCTGTGCCTCTCGTCAGAGGAAAGAGAACACATTCGCATTGCGGCTTTCCTCCATGATGTCGGGAAGGTAGGCGTCCCCGAGGAGCTTCTGGCCAAGCCCGGTCCGCTCGACTCGGAGGAGCTGGACGTGGTCCAGGCCCACTCGGAGGTGGGCGCCCGGATCGTCGATCCGCTGGTCCTCGGCGGCGGCGTCAGCGAGACCATCCGCCACCATCACGAGCGCTTCGACGGGCGCGGCTACCCGGACGGCCTGGCCGGCGAGGACATCCCCCTGGCCGCACGCGTCGTCCAGCTCGCTGACGTCTTCGACGCCATGACCAGCGAGCGGCCCTACCGCCCGGCGCGCTCCGTCGAGAAGACCGTGCTCGAGATCCGCGACTGCGCCGGCAGCCAGTTCGATCCCGACCTGGCCAAGGAGTTCACGGCGCTGGTCGAGGGCCAGGTCTCGGACTACCCGCTCGAGGCGCTGGCGCACGTATTCACCGGCAGCGGTCCCGGCCTCGCGAGAGAGTCGGCCGTGCCGTCGATGCCGAGTCGGGGGGCTCGGTCGTGAGCGAAGCCATGGTCCAGCTTCCGCTGCGTTGGGGGGCGCACGGAAGCAGCGATGCTCCGGATGCCGAGCGCCGCAGGGCGCGTCGGCAGGAGGTCCGCCTGGTGGAGTACCAGCCGTTTCCCAGGGCTTCGGCGGCCCAGGGAATGCGGTTGGGCTTCACGCGAGACCTCTCCGCCGCGGGGATGTGCCTCGAGGTGGATCGCGATCAGCGCGTGGGATCCTTGCTTCGCCTCACGGTCCGGAGCATCGACGGCCGGCCGACGCTCGAGGTGCTGGCCCGGGTGGTCTGGTCGGCGGCCGCCGAGAGCGGCGCGCTGGTGGGGCTGGCCTTCCTCGACGGAGCGGAGGACGCGACCCCCGCCCGGCCCGGACCCCGAGCGGTGCACCGAGCCGGCCTCCGTCTGATCGCCTAGGGCCCTGGATCGGATCGCCTGGGCGCCTGGATCGGATCGCCTGGGGGCCTGCGTCGGATCGCCTGGGGGCCTGCGTCGGATCGCCTGGGCCCGCCCGAGCCCGTGGGCGGCCCGGCCTGCCCGGGCCCGGTGAACGCTAAGATCCCGGCATGTTCGGGATCGGCTTTCAGGAGCTCCTGGTGATCATGGTGATCGCGCTGCTGGTCTTCGGCCCCAGCAAGCTGCCGGAGCTGGCGCGTTCCCTGGGCCGCGGCCTGGCCGAGTTCCGGCGCGCCTCCACGGAGTTCCGCCAGCACATGGACCTCTCGGAGCCGCCGCCCGAGACGCCGGGAGACCCGGCCGAGGAGCGGCCCCGCGAGCTGGCGGAGGCGAAGGAGCCGAAGACGGCGGCCCCCGCGAGCCAGCCCGGAGAGGCCGCGAGCGAGCCCGAGGAGACCGCGAACGTGGCCACCGACGCCGAGGCGAGCGAGCGGAGCTCCTAGGGGTGGACGAGTCCGCCGCCCCGCTCACCGAGCACCTCGCGGAGCTGCGCAAGAGGCTCTTCCGGCTCCTGATCGGCTGGGCCGTCGGCACGGCCGCGGCCTGGGAGTTCAAGGAGAGGATCTTCGGGTTCATCCTGGAGCCGGCCACGCGCGCCCTCGGAGACGGTCAGCTCCAGGCGATCGCCCCGACCGAGATCTTCTTCACCTACCTGAAGAGCGCCCTGCTGGCAGGCTTCATACTGGCCCTGCCGATCGTGTTCTGGCAGATCTGGGCCTTCGTCGCCCCGGGGCTCTACGACAAGGAGAAGCGCGTCGCCGTTCCCTTCGTGGTGGTGTCCACGATCCTCTTCGTCACGGGCTGCGCCTTCGGTCACCAGATCGTCTTCCCGGTGATGTTCGCCTTCTTCCAGGGCTACGAGAGCGAGTTCGTGGTGGCCGCCTGGACCATGCGGGAGGTATTCGCGCTCACCACCCGGCTCTTCCTCGCCTTCGGGATCGCGTTCCAGCTTCCCGTGCTGGTCGTGTTCCTGGCGCTGGCGGGAATCGTGACGGCGCGGCAGCTCTTCTCCTGGAGCCCCTACGCGGTCCTCTTCGCCTTCGTGGCCGCGGCACTCCTGACTCCCGCCGACGTGGTGAGCCAGGTCTTCCTCGCCGTCCCGCTCGTCGGCCTCTACTTCCTCGGCATCGCAGCCGCCTTCGTCTTCGCCCCGCGCAGGCGCGCGGAGGAGGAGAAGGACGCGTCGCTACAGCCGCAGTAGCCGGTCCACGATCGCCGTCTCCGCGGCGGCGGCATCGACCCGGGTCGCCACCCGCATCTCGGCGCCCATCCCCGGCGGCGCCTCGAGAGTGCGCAGGATGCCGCGTTGCTGGGTGGCCACGATGGAGAGCTCCTCGAACTCGAGCGCAGCGTCGTCCACCAGGGCCCACAGGGTCAGCGGATCGTGGAGGAAGGCCACGTTGTCCTCGTCGACCTGACCGCCCAGCCCGGTGAAGATGGTGCGCTGGCGCGGCTCCCAGATGCGCACCTGCTCCGCCAGGGTGCGCGCGACCGGCCCGCCCCGCTCCAGACGCTCCAGGTCCGCCCGGCGCAGCCAGGTCTGGAGGGTGACGTCGGCCGTCACCAGCGTGGTGCGGAAGCCCGCGCCGAGCACGGTCACGCTGGCCTCGGGATCGGTACAGAGGTTGTAGTCGATGCCCGGCCGGGCGACGAAGTCGCCGATCTTCACCTCGCGGATGTGCCCGCCCATGATGGTCACGCCGGCCACGCGCCCGGGGAGCTCGGGATCGAGGGCCAGGGCGTGCGCCAGATTGGTCATGGGACCGATCATGACGATCTCGAGGTCGTCCACCTCGCGGGCCGCACGCACGATGCGCTCCGCCGCGGGCTCGTCGGAGACGGCCCCCTGGTGGCACACGGCCGCCATCGCCCTCTCGTGCTCGGTCCAGGGCCAGCGACCGAGCCGCAGCACCGCCTCGTCCGCCCCCGCGCAGACGTCGATCTCGGCGCAGCCGCCCAGCTCGAGGAGACCGGCGGCCTGGGCGGCGCGGGCGTGGGCGTCGCGGGAGACGCTGGTCACCGCCACCAGCTCGAGCTCGTCGGGGCAGGCCAGGACCAGCCCGATGGCAAGCGAGTCGTCGACGTCGCCGCCGATGTCCGTGTCGAGGAGGATCGCGCGCACGGCCGCCAGTCTACCCCGGCAGCGCCGGGATCAGGCCGCTTCGCCGGCGGCCGGCTCGACCGTGAAGAGGGGGGCGCCGGACTCCACGGTGTCGCCCTCGGCGACCTCGATGGCCGTGATGGTGCCATCGATCGGAGAGGGGATCTCGTTCTCCATCTTCATGGCCTCGAGGATGACCACGCCCTGACCTTCGCCGACCCGGTCGCCCACGGCCACCTCGACCTTGATCACCTTGCCGGGCATCTCTGCCTCGATGACCTGGGGTCCCGAGGCCACCGCCTTGGCGGACTGGGTCAGGCGACCGCTGCGCTCGTCCTCCGCCTCCAGGTGGAAGAGACTGCCGCGCACCATGACGTCGAAGCCGTGAGCGCCCTTCTCGTCGATACTGGCCTCCCACTGGCGGCCCTGCTCGATGAGGGAGTAGACCATGGGGCCGCTCTTGACCGCATCGACGCGCACCGTGACGCCGTCGACGGTCACGTCGTAGATGCCCTCGCCGACCTCCTGCAGGCTGACCACCGTCCGCTCGCCCTTCTTCTCGCCGACCAGATAGTTCATCGCAGCATGCCCCGCATCTGGCTCCGGCGGCCGAAGCTCTTCCAGGGGGCCGTGTCCCCCCTGCCGGTTGCCGCCGACCCCGCCTTCTCGGCCCGCGCCTTGTCGCGCCGGAAGGCGGCGATCGCCGCCATCATCATGGCCACGCGGCGCTCGTCGCCGGGCTCTTCGCTCTCGGGCATGCCGCCGTCCATGTGGTCGTCGACGAAGCCCGTGTCGTAGTGGCCCTTCAGGAAGACCGGATGGTCCATGACCACCCTGTGGAAGGGGATCGAGGTCTTGATCCCCTTGACCACGAACTCGCCGAGAGCCCGTCGCATGCGATCGATGGCCTCGGGGCGGTCCGCGCCCCAGGTCACCAGCTTGGCGACCATCGGATCGTAGTGCGGGGTCACCGTGGCGCCCTGGTAGACGCCGCTGTCCACGCGCACGCCGATGCCTCCGGCCGGCCGGTAGACCGCGACGTGGCCGGGCGAGGGCAGGAAGCCCTTCTCCGGGTCCTCTGCGTAGATGCGCGCCTCGATGGCGTGCCCGGAGATGCGCACGTCCTCCTGGGCGATGCCCAGCTCCTCGCCGGCCGCCACCCGGATCATGGCCTTGACGATGTCGACCCCCGTGATGGCCTCGGTGATCGCGTGCTCCACCTGCACGCGCGTGTTCATCTCCAGGAAGTAGAAATTCCCGTCGGCACCCATCAGGAACTCGCAGGTACCGGCGCCCCTGTAGCCGACCGCCTTGGCGGCGGCGACGGCGGCGGCTCCCATCCGCTCCCGCGTCTCCTCGGTGATCGCGTTGCCCGGCGCCTCCTCGATCACCTTCTGGTGCCGGCGCTGGATCGAGCACTCGCGCTCGGCGAGGTGGATGGCGTGGCCGTGGCCGTCGGCAAGCACCTGGATCTCGATGTGGCGGGGCTCCTCGATGAACTTCTCGACGTAGAGGGAGTCGTCGGCGAACGAGGCCAGCGCCTCGCTCCGCGCGCGTGCCACCGCCTGGCGGATCTCCTTCTCCTCGCGCACGAGCCGCATGCCCTTGCCGCCGCCTCCCGCGCTGGCCTTCACCATGACGGGCGGGCCTACGTCCTTGATCCAGGCCTCGACCTCGTCGTCGGTCATGCGCTCGGTGGTGCCCGGCACGATCGGAACGCCGGCCTTCTCCATGGTCTGGCGCGCGGTGACCTTGTCACCCATCTGCCGCATCACCTCGCCGGCGGGCCCGATGAAGGTGACGCCCTCCCGGTCGCACAGGTCGGCGAAGTCGCCGTTCTCGGCCAGGAACCCGTAGCCCGGGTGGATGGCCTCGGCGCCGCTCTTCTTCGCGACCTCGAGGATCCGCTCGCCGATCAGGTACGACTCGGCGGCCGGCGGCGGACCCACGTGGTAGGCCTCGTCGGCGTAGCGGACGTGGAGCGCATCGCGATCGACGTCGGAGTAGACTGCGACCACCTCGATGCCCATCTCGTGACAGGCGCGGGTGACCCGGACCGCGATCTCGCCGCGGTTTGCGATCAGGATCTTCTTGAAGCTCACAGCGGGATGTTTCCGTGCTTCTTGGGGGGGTTGGTGTCGCGCTTGGTAGCCAGCATCTCGAGCGACTGGATGATGCGAGGCCGGGTCTCCTCCGGCTGGATCACCTCGTCGATGTAGCCCAGCTCCGCGGCCTTGTAGGGACTCGCGAAGTTCTCGCGGTACTCCGCCACCAGCTCGTCCTTGCGCGCGACCGGGTCGCCGGCCGCCTTGAGCTCGTGACGAAAGACGATGTTCACCGCGCCGTCCGGCCCCATCACCGCGAACTCGGAGATGGGGTAGGCGAGGTTGACGTCGGCGCGAATGTGCTTGGAGCTCATGACCACGTACGCCCCGCCATAGGCCTTGCGCGTCACCACCGTGACCTTGGGGACGGTGGCCTCGGCGAAGGCGTAGAGGAGCTTCGAGCCGTGGGTGATGATCCCACCGAACTCCTGCTCGGTGCCGGGCAGGAAGCCGGGCACGTCCACGAAGGTGATCAGCGGCAGGTTGAACGCGTCGCAGAAGCGCACGAAGCGCGCGCCCTTCTTCGAGGCGTCGATGTCCAGACAGCCCGCCAGGATCGCGGGCTGATTGGCGACGATCCCCACCGAGCGGCCCCCGAAGCGCGCGAAGCCGACGACGATGTTCTTGGCCCAGTTGGCGTGCACCTCGAGGAAGTTCTGGTCGTCCACCACCTGGGAGATCAGCTCCCGGATGTCGTAGGGCTTCGAGGGATCGTCGGGGACGATCGTGGCGATGCCGGGATCTGCGCGGTGCGCGTCGTCCTCGGTGGGCACGTAGGGCGGGTCCTCCAGGTTGTTCTGGGGGATGAACGAGATCAGGGAGCGGATCTGGGCGATGCACTCCTCCTCGTTCGCCGCGGCGAAGTGCGCCACACCGCTCTTCGAGGCGTGCGTCATGGCCCCGCCGAGCTGCTCCGAAGTCACCTCCTCGTGGGTCACGGTCTTGATCACGTCCGGACCGGTGATGAACATGTTGGAGGTGTTCTTCACCATGAGGATGAAGTCGGTCATCGCGGGCGAGTAGACCGCGCCGCCCGCGCACGGCCCCATGATCGCCGAGATCTGCGGGATCACGCCGGACTGGAGGACGTTGCGCAGGAAGACGTCGCCGTAGCCGCCCAGGGAGACGACACCCTCCTGGATGCGCGCCCCGGCTCCGTCGTTCAGGCCGATGAAGGGCGCGCCGACCTTGGCGGCCAGGTCCATCACCTTGCAGATCTTCTCGGCGAAGGCGCCCGACAGGCTGCCGCCGAAGACGGTGAAGTCCTGCGCGAACAGGAAGACCTGCCGTCCGTCGATCCGCCCGTAGCCGGTGACGACGCCGTCTCCCAGGATCTTCTTCTCCCGCATGTCGAAGTCGTTGCAGCGGTGGACGACGAACTTGTCGGTCTCCACGAAGGTGCCCGGGTCGAGCAGGAGCTCGATCCGCTCGCGCGCGGTCATCCTGCCCTGGGCGTGCTGGCGCTCGATGCGCTCCTCGCCGCCCCCCAGCAGTGCCTGGGCGTTGAGTTCTTCCAGCTTCTTGGTCTTCTCTTCCAGCGACATGTTGCGTATGGCCGTACCGATATGGGGTTTCGAAGGATGCGTCAGAGACGGGCGAGATCACCGACCGTCTGCTCCAGACGCTGCTCATACTCGTCCAGGTCCACGGGGCGGCGTGCGACGCCGCTGTCCATGGCCGCAGCAGCGACCGCGGGCGCGACATAGAGGAGCACCCGCGGGTCGAAGGGCTTGGGGATGATGTAGTTGGTTCCGAAGTCGAAGCGCTCGTGGGGATAGGCTCGGCGCACCACGTCGGGAACCGCCTCGCCGCGGCGCGCCAGCTCCGCCAGGGCGCGCACCGCCGCCAGCTTCATCTCCTCGTTGATCTTGCGGGCCCGCACGTCCAGCGCCCCTCGGAAGATGAACGGGAAGCCGAGCACATTGTTCACCTGGTTGGGGTAGTCCGAGCGTCCGGTCGCCATGATCGCGTCGTCGCGGACCTCGGCCACGTCGTCGGGGTGGATCTCGGGGTCGGGGTTGGCCATCGCGAAGATGATGGGGTTCTTGGCCATGGCGCGGACCATCTCGCCGGTCACCAGGCCCGCAGAGGAGAGCCCCAGGAAGACGTCCGCACCCTCGAGGGCTTCGGCCAGGGTCCGCTCGGGCCGGCTCGTGGCGAACTCCGCCTTGTAGGGGTTCAGCCCGTCGCTGCGGCCCTCGTGGATGACTCCCCGGCTGTCGACGAGGATCAGGTTCCCGGGAGCGACGCCGAGATCGCGGTACAGACGGGCGCAGGCGATCCCGGAGGCGCCGGCGCCCGACACCACCACCCGGGTGTCGCGGATGCTGCGTCCGGTGATCTCGAGGGCGTTCAGGAAGGCGGCGCCCGAGATGATGGCCGTGCCGTGCTGGTCGTCGTGGAAGACGGGGATGTCGAGGCTGGAGACCAGCTCCTCCTCGATGCGGAAGCACTCGGGCGCCCGGATGTCCTCGAGGTTGATGCCGCCGAAGGTCGGCGCGATGAGCTGGCAGACGCGGATCAGGTCCTCGGGGTCCTCGCTGTCGACCTCGATGTCGAAGACGTCGATGTCCGCGAAGCGCTTGAAGAGGATCCCCTTGCCCTCCATCACCGGCTTGCCGGCCAGGGCGCCGATGTTGCCCAGGCCCAGCACTGCGGTGCCGTTCGTCACCACGGCGACCAGGTTTCCGCGGGCGGTGTACTTGAAGGCATCGTCGGCGTTCTTGGCGATCTCGCGGCAGGGCTCCGCCACCCCAGGGGAATAGGCCATGGACAGGTCGTCCTGGGTCGCCGTGGGCTTGGTCGGGATGACCTTCAGCTTCCCCGGTCGACCCTCGGCGTGATACCGCAAGGCCTGTTCCCTGGTGATCACCGAGGTCCTTTCGCGAGACCCGGGGCAGCCGGAAAGCCGCCCCGAATGGGGGGGTTGGGGAGGCGGGGATACTATCAGATCCCCTGTGACGGCCCAGCGCTCCTCGCGCGGCCTACTCCTTGAGCAGCTCCCGGGCGATCACCAGCCGCTGGATCTGGTTCGTGCCCTCGTAGATCTGCATCAGCTTGGCGTCCCGCATCAGCTTCTCCACCGGGTACTCCTTGGTGTACCCGTTGCCGCCGAAGACCTGGACCGCATCGGTGGTGACCTTCATGGCGGTGTCCGTGGCGAAGCACTTGGCGAAGGAGGACATCTTGGAGGCCCGCAGGCCCTGGTCCACCATCCAGGCGCTCTGCAGGGTGAGGAGCCGGCCCGCCTCCACGTCCTTGGCCATGTCCGCCAGCATGAACTGGACGGCCTGGAAGCCCGAGATCGGGAAGCCGAATGCCTTGCGCTCCTTGGCGTAGGCCACCGACTCGTCCAGGGCGCGGCGCGCGATCCCGGTGGCCAGGGCGCCGATCGGCGGCCGGGTGCGGTCGAGGGTGCGCATGGCCACCTTGAAGCCCTCGCCCTCCTGACCGAGGCGCTGGCTGGCCGGAACGCGCACGTTGTCGAAGTGGATGACGCGGGTGTCGCTCGCCCGCTGCCCCATCTTGTCCTCCTTCTTGCCGGGCGAGATGCCGGGCAGGTCGGAGGTCATCACGAACGCGCAGAGTCCCTTGTGGCGGCTGCCCCGGTCGAGGGTGGCGAACACGGTGTACACGTCCGCCACACCGCCGTTGGTGATCCAGCACTTGGTGCCGTTGAGGATGTAGTCGTCGCCGTCCTTCTCGGCCAGGAGCTGGAGACCCGCCACGTCGGAGCCCGCCTCAGGCTCCGACAGGCAGAAGGACACCATCTTGAACTCCTCGGCGCAGAGGCCGAGCCACTCCTTCTTCTGGTCGTCGGTTCCGGCGAGAACCACCGGCATCAGGCCCAGGTCGTTGCACATGATGGAGGTGGTGATTCCGGAGCAGCCCCAGGAGAGCTCCTCGGTCACGATGCAGCTGTCCATCACCGAGAGGCCGACGCCGCCGTAGGGCTCCTCGATGCAGGTGCTGGAGAGCCCGAGCTCCCAGGCCTTCTTCATCAGGTCCCGCGGGAACTCCCCGCTCTGGTCGTACTCCCCGGCAACCGGCGCGATCTCGGTCTGCGCGAAGCGACGCGCCGTCTCCTGCAGCACCAGCTGTTCGTCGTTCAGCCCGAACTCCATGCTTCACCTCGAATCCTGACTTGGAGTCATTAATCCCTTCATTCCGCGTACTTAGGCGAGAGTACCGGGTGGCCTGGAGGCGGCAAGCGCGGGATCGGCGAAGCGGTCTCGCGGCGCGGGGACCGGCTGCCGGGGAATCGCCGGCGCGCGACGGGGATGGTGGGAAGAGGGTCAGGCCGAGAAGCCGAGCTCGCACGAGAGGCGATCGGCCACCGTCGTCAGCTCGGGGCCCAGCCCGGAGACCAGGGCCTCGGGGTCGAGACGGACCGACGGACCCGAGACCGACAGGGCGCCCACCACGACCCCGCTCTCGTCGAAGACGGGGGCGGCGACGCAGCAGAGCCCCGGATCGCACTCCTCGACGTCGACGGCGAGGCGGCGCACCGCCACTCCCCGCAGGTGCTCGAAGAGCTTGTCCCGGTCGACGATCGTGTCGGGGGTGCGCGGCCCCGGTCCGCCCGAGCGCGCCAGCCAGTCGTCGTACTCGCTGCGCAGCGACTCGCCCGAGCAGGCCAGGAGCACCTTGCCCAGCGCGGTGCAGTGGGCGGGCAGTCGCCGGCCCACCCGCAAGCCGACGCGCAGCAGGCTCTGGGCCTCGCGTCCGGCCAGGTGAACGACCTCGAAGTCGCGCAACACTCCGAGGTGAACTGTCTCACCGGTCGCGCGCGACAGGTCGTCGAGCGCTGCGGCACCGCGCCGGATCAGGTCACCTCCTGCGCGGGTGTAGGCGCGACCCAGCTCGAGGCAACGCGTTCCCAGCCGATACGGTCCGCCGTCGCGCTGCTCGATGAACCCCTCCATCTCGAGGGTCGCGAGGAGACGAAAGACGTTGTTCTTGTGCAGGTCGAGTGCCCGGGATATCTCGGTCACACCGAGCTCTTCGGCATCATCGAAGGCGCGCAGCACACGCAGCGCATTCACGACTGTCTGGATGGCGTAGTCGCTCTTCGCCTTTTTCAACTGGGTCGCCGCTTGCTGACCCCGGTCCGGCTGCGCGCCCCGGGGGAGGTTGCCGTGGCCGCTCTACCGACGGTGTGAACCGCTCTCCGTACCACGCACAACACGCGTTGCCGAGAGCAATCGCAACACCTGAGCAGGGACTCTCTATGGCAGGTTGCCCGTTCAGTGTCAAGAATGCGCAACGATTTTTCGTCGCGCGAATGTCATTTACTCTATAGAGTGTATGTCGGGTGGCGTCGAATTCCGCGACGATGCGCCGACAATCCGCCGTCGGAGAACGACGACTCGGCTGCGCCTTTTTTCGAGGAGGCGCCCGTCGGGTCAGGTCTCGGACTCGGCCGCACCGGAAGCTGCGCGACTCTCTCCCTCGCTGGCGAGGAGCTGCAGCATGAGGAGCACGACTCCCACGACGATGAAGCTGTCCGCGAAGTTGAAGTCGGGCCACTGATACCCGCTCCACAGGCGAAAGTGGAGGAAGTCGACGACTTCACCACCGCGCAGGGCGCGGTCGGTCAGGTTGCCGAGAGCGCCGCCCAGGATCATGCCGAGCGTGAGCCCCGTCATGCGATCCCCCGGGGCCAGCTGTCGGTAGAAGGAGAAGATGATCCACACCGCTACGAGCGCGACGCCGATGAAGAGCGGGAGCCGCACCTCGACCGGCGCATCCCTGAACATCCCGAACGAGGCTCCGGGATTGCGCACGTGGCTGAGGTAGAAGAACCCCTCGATCACGGGCACGCGATCGGCGTAGGTCAGCGAATGCGCGATCCAGGCCTTGCTGATCTGGTCGAGGGGATAGGCGACGAGGAAGGCACCGAGGAACGCTTTCGACTTCGGCGTCATCGCGCGCGAAGCTATCACACGCCCTCGGGGGGAGCTATCGGAGCTCGAGTGCCGCGAGGCGCCCGTCTCCCCACGTCCACGGGTCGAGCTCGCGCGCGCGTGCCAGGAGCGGCTCGGCCTCGCGACCCCGTCCCGCCTCCGCGAGCGCGGCACCGCGCAGCCCCAGCAGGTGGGCCTCGACTCGCGGCGTCAGCTCCTGCTGAACGCGCAGCAGGGACTCGCTGCGATCGAGGTGGGCGAGGGCGCGTTCCGGTGCACCCTCGGAGACGTGATGTCTCGCCAGCGCCAGATAGGCGTACGGATTGCTCGGATCCACACGGAGCGCGTTGCCGTAGTCGGAGAGCGCCTGCGCGCTGCGCAGGTCCGCGTCGGCTTCGAGCCCCTGCAGCACCAGCTGCATCGAGCTGCGCCGCTGCGGGTCGCCGCGCCCGGCGATCTCCGAGAGGCGCAGCGAGCCGGGTCCGGCATCCGTCGCATTCAGGGTGGTGCACCCGGAAGCCGCGAAGCCCGCGGCGAGAAGCGCGCAGCCCATGTGCAGACGCAACCTCATCGCAGCACGTCGTCGAGCCACTGCATGAACGAATCGCGCAGCCTGCCCGCCTCGCGGTCGAGATCGAACTGGCTGCGCACGGCGCCTTCCGGACAGGTCTCGGCGGGCTCGGTCCCCTCGAGGAAGAACTCCCGACGCGAAACCGGGCAACCCGACAGTGCCAGCGCACCGCTGTTCGGCTCGATGTCCAGCTCGATCACCTCCGGGGGTGCCGCAAAGCTGCCGCGCACGCTGCCCCCCGTCACGTCGGCGACGAAGCGCGCCCAGATCGGAACGGCCACGCGGCTCGAAGCCAGTCCGAGACTCTGGGGCTCGTCGAAGCCGATCCACACCGCTACGACCATTTCCGGTGTGAAGCCGACGAACCAGGCGTCGCGCTCGTCGTCGCTGGTCCCCGTCTTGCCCGCGACCGGACCGCGGATCCCCGCGCGGCGCACGCCGTAGGCGGTCCCGCGCTCGACCACGCCTTCGAGGAGCGAGGTCACGAGCCACATGGTGCCGCCGTCCGCGACGCGGACGAAGCCGATCTCGCGGCGCGCCACGGTGCGGCCCTGGGAGTCGACCAGGTCCTCGAAGGTGCGGATCTCCGGTCGCACGCCTCCCCCGGCGATGGTGGCGTAGGCCCGCGCCATCTCGAGGGGAGAGACGTCGGCGACGCCGAGGCTGAGACTCGGAACCGTCGGCAGCCAGCTCTCGATCCCGAGGCGACGCGCGACGTCCGCCACGCGGCCCATCCCGACGTCCTGTCCCAGCCGCGCCGTAGCCACGTTGAGCGAGCTCTCCATGGCCTCGCGAACCGATACGCGGCCATGGAACTCGTGATCGAAGTTGGCCGGCTCCCACGGTCCGGTCGGCAGGTCGACGCGCAGGGGCGAGTCGTCCATGGGCGTCGCCAGGGTGATGGTCGGTTCGGGTCGCGGCTCGAGGGCGGCGGCGTAGACGAAGGGTTTGAAGGCGCTCCCGGCGGGACGCCGGGCCTGGGTGCAGCGGTCGAACTGGGACGCGCCGTAGGAGCGTCCGCCCACCAGGGCCAGGATCTCGCCGGTCTGCGGCCGCAGCGCGATCAGGCAGCCCTGGAGGCGGGCCGAGGGATCCTCGCGGCGCAGGCGCGGATGCTGCTTCTCGAGGGACTCGATCCCCTCGACCAGCGCGCTCACCGCCGCCCGCTGCATCCGCCAGTCCAGGGTCGAGTAGATGCGCAGCCCCTCGGCGGCCAGGGTCTCCGAATCGTAGACCTCGGGGAGCTGTCGACGCAGCGCGTCCAGGAAGTAGCGCGCTCCGCGCACCTCGCTCGTCGGCGGCGACAGGCGCAGCGATGCCTCGCGCGCCGAGCGCGCCGACGCCGGGTCGATCCGGCCCTGTCGCAGCATGAGGCTCACCACCAGGTTGCGGCGTTCCTGCGCCTTCTCGGCGTGGCGGTAGGGATTGGTGCCGTTGGGGCTCTGGATGATCGCCGCGAGGAGCGCCGACTCCTCCAGCTCGAGGTGCCGCACCGGCTTCCCGAAGTAGAAGCGCGACGCCTCGCCTACACCGTGGATGGCCGTCGAGCCGCGCTGCCCGAGGTAGATCTCGTTGAGGTAGCTCTCGAGGATCTCGTCCTTGTCGTACCGAGCCTCGATGAGAAGCGCCATCGCCGCCTCTTCGAGCTTGCGCCGATAGGTCCGCTCCGGGGTCAGGAAGAAGTTCTTGGCGAGCTGCTGGGTGAGCGTGCTCCCGCCCTGGCGGATTCCGCCCGCGCGCACGTTGGCGATCGCGGCTCCCACGATGCGCCGCAGGTCGACCCCGTGGTGGCTGGCGAAGCGCTGGTCCTCGACGGCCAGCACCGCGTCCACCAGGTGCTGTGGCACGTCGCCGAGCCGGACCAGGTCGCGCTGCGCGCGGTCCGGCCCGTAGTAGGAGCCGATCGGCTCCGGCTCCAGCAGCACCGCGCCGAGCACGCGACTCTCGGGAAGCTCACGGATCTCGCGCACGATGCTGCCGTCGAAGCGGATCAGGATGTCGCGCGGCCGCTCCGGGCGCGTGGGGTGGTCGAAGCCGCGCAGATGCACCCGGGCCGCTCGCGACACCCAGATGCGGTGCCCGATCTCGAGGCGTCCCAGCTCCAGGTTGGAGCGCGCGGGCTCGGGCTGGTAGCCGAGCCGGTCCAGCAGATCGCGCAGGCCGATGCGCTTCCAGTCCAGGCCCGGATAGAGAATGGTGGGGGCCGACAGCACCCGCGACGGCACCCGGAAGCGACGGCCCTCGAAGCGGGAGGTGACGATGCGATCCAGACGCACCAGCTCTCCGCCCGCCACGAAGCCGACCGCGAAGCTCCCCAGGAGCAGGATCCAGCCCGCCGCGCGGCGCCAGCCGCGGGAGCGGCGTGCACGCCTCCCGGCACCGCCTCGCGCGGGACGCCGCCGACGCGATCGAGATGTCTGCTTGCGGGCCACACCTGTCCCCCGGGGTTGACGTTACCACTCGGAGCCACGCGACCTCCTCGCGGGAGTCGGCCGGGTTGGACGAGCGCGGGCCGTGGCCCCTTCACGACCGAGCACTCGGGCTGTGGCCCCTTCACGACCGAGCACTCGTCGGCGCCGCGCCCCACTGCGCGTTCGCTGCCGGCCCGGCGGAGGGCTCGGGATCCGCCGCCGGCCGCAGCCTATCCCCTGGCGGACGCTGAGTTACTTTTCGCCCCATGTCCGACACCGGAAGACGGCGCGGCAAGGCCTGGGGCGGCCGCTTCAGCGGCGCCACCGACCCCGCCGTGGAGCGCTTCTCGGCCTCGATCCACTTCGATCAGGCCCTGGCGAGCCACGACGTGCGGGGGTCGATCGCCCACGCCCGGATGCTGGGTGCCAGCGGCCTGATCTCCGCCGAAGACGCGGACACCCTGGTCGAGGGCCTGGGCCGCGTGCTCGAGGAGATCGAAGCGGGCGAGTTCCCCTTCGACCCGGCGGCCGAGGACATCCACATGAACATCGAGGCCCGGCTGACCGAGCTCTTGGGCCCGGTCGCCGGCCGCCTGCACACCGGACGCAGCCGCAACGACCAGGTCGCCACCGACCTGCTCCTCTTCCTGCGCCAGGTCTGCCGGGGCACCCAGATCGGCATCTGGGAGCTGGTCGCCGCCCTGATCGAGCAGGCCGGCGACCACGTGGACACGGTCCTGCCCGGGTACACCCACCTGCAGCGCGCCCAGCCCGTGCGGCTGGCCCACCACTGGCTGGCGTACGTGGAGATGCTGGAGCGCGACGCCGGGCGCTTCGCCGACGCCGCGGCGCGCCTCGACCGCGCGCCGCTCGGCTCGGGAGCGCTCGCCGGCAGCACCCTGCCGCTGGACCGGGAGCACACCGCCGCGGCGCTGGGCTTCGCGGGGCCCGGCCGCAACAGCCTCGACTCCGTGTCGTCCCGGGACGGAGCCCTCGAGTACCTGGCGGCCGCGGCCATCTGCATGGTCAACCTGTCGCGCCTCTCGGAGGAGCTGGTGCTCTGGTCGTCGGCCGAGTTCGGCTTCATCGAGCTGGCCGATGCCTACTCCACCGGCTCCAGCTTGATGCCCCAGAAGAAGAACCCGGACGTGCCCGAGCTGGTGCGCGGCAAGACCGGACGGGTGGTGGGCGACCTCACCTCTCTGCTGGTGACGATGAAGGGCCTCCCCCTCGCCTACAACCGGGACTTGCAGGAGGACAAGGAGCCCCTCTTCGATGCCGTCGTCACGCTGCGCGACAGCCTCGAGGTCCTGACCGGCGCCGTCGCCACCCTGCGCGTCGACGGCGAGCGGATGCGCGCGGCGGCTCGGGACCCGATGCTCCTCGCCACCGATCTGGCCGAGGTGCTGGTCCAGGAGCGGGTCCCGTTCCGCGAGGCCCACGAAGCCGTCGGTCGGGTGGTGGCCCACTGCGTCGAAAAGGACCTCGACCTGGGCGCCCTGTCGCGCGAAGATCTCCACGCGTTCCACGACGCGTTCCCGGCCTCGGCAGCAGAGCTCCTGGACCTGGAGCGGTCCCTCGAGGCCCGCTCGCTTCCCGGCGGCACGGCGCGAAGCGTGGTGCGCGAGGCGCTGGAGGCGGCGGCGCAGCGGCTGGACGCCGCCGCGGCCCGGCTCGAGGCGGGGAAAGAGGAGGACTCGTGAGGCGGCTCGCGGCGATCGCGGTGCTCGGGCTCGTCCTGGCGGGATCGGGCTGCGGCAAGTACGGGCCCCCGGTGCGGCCCGAGCGGCCGACCCCCGACGAGGGTCCGATCTACGACGCCGGACAGCCGATCGAGAACGGAGGGAGTCGGTGAAGCTGCTCGAGTTCACGAAGATGCACGGCGCCGGGAACGACTTCGTGGTGCTGGACGGCGTGCGCACCTCGCTGCCCGACGACCTGTCCGAGCTGGCGGTGCGCCTCTGCGACCGGCACTTCGGGGTGGGCGCGGACCAGGTGCTGGTGCTGCTGCCGTCGGACATGGGCGACGTGCGCATGGACATCTACGACGCGGACGGATCGCGCGTCGAGATGTGCGGGAACGGCATCCGCGCCATCTTCAAGTACCTCCGCGACCGCGGCCTCACCGAGAAGGAGGAGCTCGAGGTCGAGGCCGGCGGACGCATCGTGCGTCCGCGCTGGGCGGGGCACGACCTGGTACGGGTGGACATGGGCGCCCCCATCCTGGCACCCGCCGAGATCCCGACCCGTCTCGGGGAGGGCGCGGGCCCCGTGCTGCGCACGCCCCTCGAGGTGGAGGGCCAGACCTTCGAGGTCAGCTCCGTATCGATGGGCAATCCGCACGTCGTCCTCTACGTCGACGATGTGGACGCCGCCCCGGTGACCACCCTGGGACCGAAGATCGAGAGCCACCCCGCCTTCCCGCAGCGGGTGAACGTGGAGTTCGTACAGCTCGTCGCGCGCGACCGGGTGCGCCAGCGCACCTGGGAGCGGGGCACGGGCGAGACCCTGGCCTGCGGAAGCGGCGCCTGCGCCGTCGCGGTCACCTCGATCCTGAACGGTCTGGTCGACCGGGCGCTCGCGGTGGAGCTTCCCGGAGGCGTCCTGGAGATCGCCTGGCCCGACGACGACGGCAGCGTATTCATGACCGGGCCGGCCGCCGAGGTCTTCAGCGGCCGCATCCCGATGGAGGAGGACTAGTCGTGTTCAGCGGCGTTCTCACCGCCCTGGTGACTCCCTTCAACGACGGCGTCCTCGACGAGCGCGCGCTCGCCGAGCTGGTGGAGCTGCAGATCGAGGCCGGCGTGGACGGCCTGGTGCCGTGCGGATCGACCGGCGAGTCGGCCACCCTCTCCCACGCCGAGCACCGCCGCGCCGTCGAGGTGGTGGTGGCCGTCGCGCGCGGCCGTGTTCCCGTGGTCGCCGGCACCGGATCGAACTCCACCCAGGAGGCGATCGAGCTGACCCGCCACGCCAAGGAGGCCGGGGCCGACGGGGCACTCCTCATCTCGCCCTACTACAACAAGCCGACCCAGGCCGGGATCGTGGCGCACTACGCGGAGATCGCCCGCGAGACAGGCCTCCCGCTGATCGTCTACAACATCCCGGGCCGGACCCAGTCGAACATCCTCCCCGAGACCATGGCCCGGCTCGCCGACATCGAGCAGGTGGTGGGCGTGAAGGAGGCCAGCGGCGACCTGCAGCAGGTGGCCAAGGTGATCGCGCTCTGCCCCGACGAGTTCAGTGTGCTGGCCGGCGACGACGCGCTCACCCTGCCCATGCTGGCGCTGGGCGGGGAGGGCGTCATCTCGACCAGCGCCAACGTCGCGCCCTCCGAGATGGTGGAGATGGGCCGGGCGTGGCGCGCCGGCGACGTCGAGCGCGCCCGGGCCCTGCACTACCGGCTGCTGCCCCTCTTCGAGGTGCTCTTCTGCGAGACGAACCCCATCCCCGTGAAGGCCGCGATGGCCCTGCGCGGTCTGGTGGGCGAGGAGATCCGGCTTCCGCTGACGCCGATCACCCAGCCCAACCGCGAGCGGCTCCAGGTCGTCATGAAGGAGCTGGGGCTCGTCTGATGGCGATCCGGGTCTGCGTCGTGGGCGCCCTGGGCCGGATGGGCGAGCGCGTGCGCGCCGCCCTGGGCGAGACCGACGGCATGGAGATGGCCTCGGCGCTGGAGGCGCCGGGCCACCCGGGCCTCGGCAGCGACGCCGGAGCCGGTGTCGCGGTCGCCGACGACCCCAAGGCCGCCCTGGGCGCTGCGGACGTGGCCATCCTCTTCGCCACGCCCGCGCCGACCCTCGAGGTGCTGCGCGTGGCCGCCGAGTGCGGCGTGCGCTGCGTGGTGGGGACGACGGGCTGGAGCGCGGCGCAGCGGAAGGAGGTGGAGGAGCTCTCGATCCAGATCCCGATCGTGCTGGCTCCCAACTTCTCGGTGGCGGTCAACGTGCTGGGCGACCTGGTCCGGCGCGCCGCCGGGCTCCTCGGAGAGGACTTCGACGCCGAGCTGGTCGAGATCCACCACGCCCAGAAGCGCGACGCTCCCAGCGGAACGGCACTCTGGCTGGCCGACGCCGTGGCCCGCGGCCGCGGCCAGTCCAGCGAGGGCCGGCTCACCCTGGAGCGCGCCGGCGACACCGGCGCCCGCGAGCCGGGCACCATCGCCGTGCAGACCCTGCGCGGCGGCGACAATCCCGGCGAGCACACGGTCCTCTTCGTCGGCCAGGGCGAGCGCCTCGAGCTGATCCACCGCTCCGCCACGCGCGACCACTTCGCCCGCGGCGCCGTGCGCGCCGCCGCCTGGGTCGCCGACAAGACGCCCGGGCTCTACGGGATGGCCGAGGTCCTCGGACTCGAGGACTGATCCCGAGCCGGCTGTCCGGAGTCGGTGCTCCCGGCTCCGCGGACGCCGGGTACCGAGCCTCGAGGGTCCAGACGGACAGGCTTCATGTCCGCAAAGAGCAGGATCGTCCGGATGAGATGGAAGCGGAGCTCGCCCGAGTTCCGCTTGATGCGGTTCTGGATGAACGCTTCGGTCTCGGGCGTGTCCACAGGGACCGCCCGGTAGGAACGCAACTCACCGCGGTAGAGAAGCTCGACTTCGGGATTGTCGACGAGGCGATGGTACCAGCCGCGAAAGTAGTGACCCGAGTGGATCCACAGCGTGCCGTCGTCATCGAAGACGACGAGACGGCTCTCGTGGACGTCGCCCTTCTCGTCGAAGGTACGCAGAACGCCCTCCGTCTCCTCCGTGGCCACCACCGGCTGGAACACGCCGACGAAGGCATCGATCAGCAGCGCCAGGACGACGAAGCCGACGACCGCGAGAGCGAGACTGCGAAGAAATCGCATCGGGACCACCTCGCGCGCTAGAGCCCCTGCAGCAGCGCCCGGGTCGCGTCGACACCCGCCTGCGCCGCCTGCTCGTCGTAGGTCGATCCCTCGTGGCTGAAGCCGTGGCTCAGCCCGGGGTGGATCAGGTGCTCCACGTCGTCGTGGTTCGCGAACGCGGCCTGGATCTTCTCGATCGCCTCGGGCGGGGTGACCGGGTCGGCAGCGCCGAAGTGGAAGCGCAGCGGGCAGCGGATCCGCTCGGCGAGATGGAGGAAGTTCTCCATTCGACTGCCGTGCCAGGCGATCCCGCCCGCCAGCGCGCCGTTGCTCGCCAGGTCGAGGAGCGGCATGCCGCCGAAGCAGATCCCCAGCCCCGCGACCCGGCCGTTGCAGCGCTCGCGCGTCCATTCGACGATCGCGGCCGTCTCGGCGAAGCAGCGCGGCAGATCGAAGTCCCGGATCCGGGCCATCCCAGCCTTCGGGTCCTCGTAGGGAACGACGCCGAGTCCGTCGCGCCAGAACGGGTCGCTGACGACCGTGAACGCGCAATCCGCGAGCTGGCCCATCTGCCCCAACAGGTCCGGCGCGGGGCCGAAGACCGACGGGATGGTCACGAGTCCGGGGACCCGCGAGGGATCCTCGGGGCCCTGGACCCAGACGGGGAGGGTTCCCCCCTCGAAGTCGACGTTCTCGCAGCGAGCCTGCATGGCGGGGAAGCTAGCGTGCCTTCGGATCAGGCCTCCAGGCCACGGATGAGCGCTTCGCTCGCGGAGCGGGCGATCGCCTCGATCTTCGCCCGCGAGCGCCCGAACTGGCCCGCGACGGCGAGGGCGGCGATCCCGTGCACCATCCCCCAGGAGGCGCGCACCAGGCGCCCGGTCTCCTCGGGTCGGACGACGCCGCTCTCCTGCGCAGCCCGGATCCCGGAGGTGAGGACGTCGAACGAGTCGCTCGCGGCGTCGAGCAGCTCCGGGTAGGGCGTCTTGTCCGCCAGCTCCGGGCGGAACATGATCCGGAAGTGCGCGGGGTGTCGCGCCGCGAAGCGCACGTAGGCGACGCCGAGCTCGCGCAGATGGTCGAGGGATCCCGGGCGCGCCGTGCCCGCGGCCTTGCGCAGCCCGTCGGCCAGGAGGCGGAAGCCCTCCGCCGCGATGGCGGCGAGGAGCGCCCGCTTGTCCTCGAAGTGGCGGTAGGGGGCGCTCGGCGCCACTCCGACGCGGCGCGCCAGGGCGCGCAGCGAGAAGTCCGGCGAGCCCTGCTCGCGGATCGCCTGCAGCGCCGCGTCGATCACGGCGCGCCGCAAGTCCCCGTGATGATAGGTGTTACGCCTCCGGGGCGGCATCGCAGAAATCCTAGCAGGGGTGTGGACAGCGCACACATCAAGTGTGTACACTGCTCTCATCCCGCCATTCCGCATGGAGCGCTCCCATGGAATTCGGTGCCCACCTCCCGCTCGTGTCCTTCTCGGGCGAGTCCCGCGGCCTCGCCGATCTCGTCCGCTTCACGCGCACCGCGCGCGACCTCGGCGACGAGGTCGCGCAGCTCGAGCGCTTC
>JANQFA010000119.1 GCA_028278065.1 Myxococcota bacterium | reverse complement strand
CGAGCGCATTCACCCAGATCTCCTGACGCTCGTTGATCTCGTCGAGGATCGAACGCCCCCTGGGCGTGAGCGCGACGAGCTTGGCGCGCCGGTGATTCGGGTTCTCCCGGAGCTCGACCAGCCGCTGCCTCACCAGTCGGTCCACCGTGGGCTGTACGCCTTGCCGCTTGCGCCCGAGGTCTCGTGCGATCTGCGCCACCGGCAGGGGCTCCACGTCGATGGCGCCGAGCACCTGCCAGCGCGCGCTGGAAACGCCGAGATCCCGGATGAGCTCGTCGCCCGCGCGAAGCAGCGTTTCGTTCAGCTCGAACGTGGCGAGGATGGCGCGCGTCAGGGCCGCGCCCGCCTCCGAGTGGCCCGCTCGAGGGGAGAATCGCATAGACAGACATATGTCATAAAAGCATATGCATGTCAATACCCGGGCTTCACGGGCTCGCCGCTCGACGAGGGATTCTTCTCCGATTCGAAGGCAAAGCGTCCCCGTTTCGTAACGGGGAGTTCGCAGTATGGCGCCGGTCGTGACGGCCCGGAGTCCTCTCGGGGTGGGGGGGCTGGGATTCTGGCCGATCCGGCCGAACCAGCGGAGGTTCGGGATGTCCCGAGACACACTCTGCGGCCGCCTGGCCGCACTGGCCCTGCTCTCCTTGCTCGTGGCCTCGCCTGCCGCGGCGGCGGACAAGGAGCTCCTGGACGTGCTGCTCTCGAACGGCGCGATCACCCAGGCGCAGTACGACGAGCTTCTCCAGAAGGAGAAGCTGCGGGAGAGCGACCTCCGCGACGTCCTCGTGTCCCTCGACGCCAAGGGCCTGAACATCCGCCGCAAGGACGGCGCCTTCAGCTTCAACTTCGGCGGGCGGCTGCATACCGACGCGAGCGGACACTTCGGCAGCGACGTCAGCGACTTCGCGACCAACGGCACCGAGATCCGCCGGGCGCGCATGCACTTCAAGGGCACCGTCTACGAGGACTACCTGTTCCAGTTCGAAGCCGACTTCGCGGACAACGACGTCGCCGTGAAGGACTTCCTGGTCGGGTACAGCGGAATCCCGAACACCACGGTCCTTCTCGGCCACCAGAAGCAGCCCTTCAGCCTGGCTCTCGAGATGAGCTCGAACGACATCCCCTTCATCGAGCGCGGCGCGGACACCGACCTGGTCGCGTTCTTCGTGGACCGCGCGATCGGCCTGCGGGCCGAGTCATTCGGCGACCACTGGCACGTCGCCGGAGGAGTCTACGGCGACTCCCTCGAACCGGACCGGATCGGCAACGAGGGCTGGGGCTCCACGATTCGCGGCGTCTGGGCTCCGATCCGGAGCGAGGACAAGGTGCTGCACCTCGGCCTGCGGGGCGCCTTCCGCGACCCCAACGACAGCCGCGTCCGCATCCGCTCGGAAACGACCCACCTCTCGAACCTCTTCCTGGCCAACACGAGCTTCGTGGGCAACGTGGACCGGGTGTTCCTGACGGGTCCCGAGGCGGCCTTCGCGTTCGGCCCCTTCTCGGTGGGCGGGGAGTACAACCGCGTCTTCCTGGACCGCAGCTCGGGTGGGAACCTGAACTTCGACGGCTGGCACGTGGAAGCGACCTGGAGCCTGACCGGGGAGTCGCGTGCGTCGATCTACAAGATGAAGTCGGGTGAGTTCAAGGGAATCAAGCCGAACCGCAGCTTCAGCCTCCGCAACGGTGGCCGGGGGGCCTGGGAGCTGGCGGCGAGGTACGCCGCCATCGATCTCGACGACCGCGAAGTGGACGGCGGGCGCCATGGCACGCTCACGCTCGCGCTCAACTGGTACCTGAACCCGGCGATGCGCCTGATGCTCAACTACTCGCGGGTCCTCGACGCGAACTTCCCGCTCGGCGACGCCGAGGGCCTGAACGTCATTCAGAGCCGCTTCGACTTCCACTTCTGACCCGGCGGCGCCCCGGGGATCATCGGCGCCGGGCCGAGCCCCGGATCCGTGCCGGTCGAGCCGCGGGCCTCCCCTTGCGGGCAGACGCGGAGGGGGGTCAGCGGGTAGGAGGCTCCACCACCGTGTAGGCCGTGTCCTCGCCCTTCGGGCGCGACTCGGGCGGCGACTCGCCACGCACCAGATAGTGCACCGTCTCGGCGATGTTGGCCGTGTGGTCCCCGATGCGCTCCACGTTCTTGGCGACGAACAGCAGGTGCGTTCCGGTACCGATGGTGCGCGGATCCTCCATCATGTAGGTCAGCAGCTCCCGGAAGACGCCGTTGAAGCGGTCGTCCACCTCCTCGTCGCCGCGCCAAGTCTCCAGCGCCCGCTCGGGATCGCGCTTCTGGTAGGCCGCGATCACGTCCAGCAGGTGATCCCGAACCAGCTCGCCCATGCGTGCGATGCGCGGCATGAGCTGCGCCACGGCGCCGTTGCCGATGGCGTGGGCGTGCTTGGCGGCGTTCTTCGCCAGGTCACCGATCCGCTCCAGGTCCGACGAGATCTTGATCGCGGACACCACCTCCCTCAGGTCCACCGCCATCGGCTGGCGGAGCGCCAGGGCCTTGAGGGCGGCCTCGCCGATCTCTCGCTCCAGCGCGTCCACCTCGGCGTCACGCTTCGCGACCTCGTCGGCCAGCTCGACGTCGCGGCGCCCGAGCGCATCCAGCGCGCCCTCGAGCTGGGCCGCCGCGATCCGGCCCATGTCGGCGATCAGGCGCCCGAGCGCCTGGAGATCTTCCTCGTAGGAATGGACGATGTGCTTGTGGGCCACGGAGACCTCCTGCGGCCGGGAGCGCGCCAGCCTCTAGCCGAAGCGGCCCGTGATGTAGTCCTGGGTCCGCTCGTTCCCGGGGTTGGTGAAGATCTTCCCGGTCTCACCCTCCTCCACCAGGATGCCCAGATGGAAGAACGCGGTGCGCTGGGACACGCGGGCAGCCTGCTGCATGTTGTGGGTCACGATCACGTTCGTGAAGTTCTCGCGCAGCTCGTCGGTGAGCTCCTCGATCTTCGCGGTGGCGATCGGGTCGAGCGCCGAACAGGGCTCGTCCATCAGGATCACCTCGGGGCTGACCGCGATGGCGCGCGCGATGCACAGACGCTGCTGCTGTCCGCCCGAGAGGCCGGTACCCGGCTCCTGCAGGCGGTCCTTCACCTCACCCAGGAGGCCCGCCTTCTCCAGGCTCCATTCCACCAGCTCGTCCAGCTCACCGCGGTTGGAGACGAGGCCGTGGATGCGGGGGCCGTAGGCGACGTTCTCGTAGATCGACTTGGGGAAAGGGTTCGGCTTCTGAAAGACCATGCCCACCCGCGCGCGGAGCTTCACCACGTCCACGTCGGGGCCGTAGATGTCCTCGGCGTCCAGCTCGAGCTTGCCCGTCACGCGGCAGCCGTCGATGACGTCGTTCATCCGGTTCAGGCAGCGCAGGAAGGTGGACTTCCCGCAGCCGGACGGGCCGATCAGCGCCGTGACCTGCTTCTCGGAGATGTCCAGGTTCACGCAGAAGAGCGCCTGCTTGTCGCCGTAGAAGCAGTCGACATCGCGCGCGACGATCTTGGGCAGGGTGCTGGCGAGGGCCATCTCGTCGGGTTCTCCGTGATCTACCATTTCTGCTCGTATTTCCTGCGCAGAAGTACGGCAGCCAGGTTCATGAGGATCAGGAAGGCGAGCAGCACCATGATGGCGGCCGACGTCTTCTCCACGAAGGCCCGCTCGGGGCTGTCCGCCCACAGATACACCTGCACCGGAAGCACGGTGGAGGGCGAGGTCAGACCGCTGGGGATGTCCACGATGAAGGCCACCATTCCGATCATGAGCAGGGGCGCCGACTCCCCCAGGGCCCGGGCCATGCCGATGATCGTCCCCGTGAGGATACCCGGCAGGGCCAGCGGCAACACATGCTGCAGGACGGTCTGCACCGGGGAGGCCCCGACGCCCAGCGCCGCCTCCCGGATCGACGGGGGGACCGCCTTGAGAGCCGCGCGGCCCGCGATGATGACGGTGGGCAGGGTCATCAGGGCCAGCACCATGCCGCCCACCAGGGGCGCCGAGCGCGGCAGGCCGAAGAAGTTCAGGAAGACCGCCAGCCCCAGCAGGCCGAACACGATCGAGGGCACCGCCGCCAGGTTGTTGATGTTCACCTCGATCAGGTCCGTCCAGCGGTTGGTGGGCGCGAACTCCTCCAGGTAGACGGCGGCCGCCACGCCGATCGGGAAGCAGAGCAGCAGGGTCACGAGCAGGGTGAGGGTGGTGCCGACCACCGCACCCCAGATGCCCGCGAGCTCCGGCTCGCGGCTATCGCCCGACGTGAGGAAGGTCGTGTTGAACACCCGCTCCACCAGCCCGCGCTCCTGCAGCGCGTCGAGCCAGCCGACCTGGGCGTCGTTCAGCTTGCGCTCGGACTCCCCCACGTCGCGCCGGATGAAGCCCTTGAAGAACATGTCCGAGTCGTCGGAGAGGGGCACCGAAACCGCCCGCCGGGTGCCGACGAGCGAAGGATCGGCCAACACCATCTCCCGGAGCTGGAACGCCGCCCCGGAGCTCACCAGCGCGTTCAGAGCCCGGCGCTCCCGACGGCCGCTCACGTCGGGGAACTGCTCGCGCAGGCTCGACTTCACGAGGGCGGCGTAGTTCGCGCCGGACAGGACCTGCCGGTCGCCGGTGGCGTCCGGATCGAGGACGTCACGAGCGAACTCCACCTCCAGCACGACCCGGCTCTGCGTGAAGGCCGTGTAGCCGCGGCCCACGATGCTCGTGAGGAGCCAGCCGAGCGCGAAGAGCGCGATCCCGATGGCGAACAGCCCGTAGAGCTGGAAGCGGCGTTCCGCCGCGTAGCGCCGGCGCAGTCGGCGCTGGGCGGCATCGCTCGTGTGCACGTCGGTGCGACGCGACTGCCCGAGAGTGGCCTCACTCATACTGCTCCCGGTAGCGGCGCACCACGCGCAGTGCGATCACGTTCAGGACGAGCGTGACGAAGAAGAGGACGAGGCCCAGCGCGAAGGCCGCCAGGGTCTTGGCGCTGTCGAACTCCTGATCGCCCACCAGCAGGGTCACGATCTGGACCGTGACCGTGGTGACGGCCTCCAGGGGGTTGGCGGTGAGGTTGGCGGCCAGACCGGCCGCCATCACCACGATCATGGTCTCGCCGATGGCGCGCGACACCGCCAGCAGCACCGCGCCGACGATCCCGTGCAGCGCGGCCGGCAGCACCACCCGCTTGATCATCTCCGACTTCGTGCTCCCGAGCCCGAGGGCGCCGTCGCGCATGGCCTGGGGCACGGCGCTGATCACGTCGTCGGAGAGCGACGACACGAAGGGGATGATCATGATCCCCATCACGAGGCCCGCGCCGAGCGCGCTCTCGGACGCCACGTCGAGCCCGACCGTGTTGCCGATCCCGCGGATCACCGGCCCGACCGTCAGCGCCGCGAAGAAGCCGTAGACCACGGTCGGGACTCCGGCCAGTACCTCGAGGACCGGCTTCAGGACGGCTCGCGCCGAGGAGCGCGCGTACTCCGACAGGTAGATGGCGGCCATGAGACCGACCGGGACCGCCACCGCCATGGCGATGATCGTGATGACGAGGGTGCCGGCGAACACGGGAATGGCCCCGAAGGCGCCCGATGAGCCCACCTGGTCGGCGCGCAGCGCCGTCTGTGGGCTCCACTGGGTGCCGAACAGGAACTCGGTCGGTGACACCAGGGCGAAGAACCGGGCCGCCTCGAAGATCAGGGACAGCACGATCCCGATGGTGGTCAGGATGGCGACCGTCGAGCAGGAGACGAGGAAGACGTCGAGGCTGCGCTCGACGGCGTTCCGCGCCCGGAACTCGGGCGATACGCGGCGGCGCCCCCAGGTGAGCCCCGCCACGGCCAGGGACAGGGCCGCTGCGCTCAGTCCCACGCGGCCCGCGGTCTGCAGCGAGCGGAAGCGCTCGGCGGCGCGCTCCAGCTCCGGCGTGGGCGTGCCGCTCGTCACTCCTCCGTAGGCCAGGCTGCGGGCATCGCGCAGGAAGAGGTCCACCCGCTCGGGCGGGAGCTGCTGCACGCTCGCCGGCGCCTCGGCGAGCACCACGCGGTCGAGTACCTGGGGCTGCGCCAGCCACCAGACCAGGACCAGAGCCAGGGCCGGCAGCCCGCACCAGAGCGCCACGTAGTAGCCGTGGTAGGTGGGCCGCGAGTGCAGCGCGCGCGGATCGCCTCCGACGAGCTTCGTCGCCCGCCGCCGCCCCAGGAGGTAGGCCGCGCCCGCCAGCGCGAGCAGGACGGCGAGGAGCAGGAGATTCATCGGGCGTGCGGCCCTCCCGAACGGGCGGACGATCGCAGGCCAGGCGGACTGCGGCCGTCAGCCGGGATCAGACGCTGCTCACGGCGTGGGGCCGGCCGCCACGGCCGACTCCGACAGGGTGGTCATGTTCTTCCCGACCTCGCGGTACTTGCCGAGCTCCGCCTCGGGCATCGGGATCAGACCCTTGTCCGCCAGGTATCCCTCGGGACCGGCGGCCTTGTCGCTGGTGAACTCGGCCACGTACTCCGGGATGCCCGGCACGACGCCGACGTGCGCCTTCTTGACGTAGAAGTAGAGGGAGCGCGACACGCGGTACTCGCCGTCGGCGATGTTCTCGAAGGTTGGCTCGACGCCGTCCATCAGGCTGCCCTGGATCTTGTCGGCGTTCTGATCGAGGAAGGAGAATCCGAAGATCCCGAGTGCGTCGGGGTTGGCCTCGAGCTTCTGGACGATCAGGTTGTCGTTCTCGCCCGCCTCGACGTAGTGCCCGTCCTCCCGGATCGCGTGGGCCACGGCCTTGAAGGCCTTCTTGTCGCTCTCGCGCAGCTCCGCGAGCATCGGAATCGCCTTGGCGCCGCCCTCCATGGCGAGCTCCACGAAGGCGTCGCGGGTGCCCGAGGTGGGCGGCGGACCCAGGACCTCGATCTTGACGTCGGGCAGCGAGGCATCCATGGCCTTCCAGGTGCGGTACGGGTTCGCCACCAGCTTGCCGTTGACCGGCACCTGCTTGGCCAGCGCCCGGAAGACCTGCTCCTTGGTGAGGGACATGCGCCCGGTCTTCTTCGAGTTGGCGAGGACGATGCCGTCGTAGCCGAGCTTGATCTCCACCACGTCGGTCACGCCGTTTCCGGCGCAGGCGTCGATCTCCGACTGCTTGATCTTGCGCGAGGAGTTGGTGACATCCGGGTACCCGAGACCCACGCCGGAACAGAAGAGCTTGAGCCCACCGCCGGAGCCCGTGCTCTCGATCACCGGGGTCTTGAAGGCGGTGGTCTTGCCGAACTGCTCGGCCACGGCCGTCGCGAAGGGAAAGACCGTGGAGGAACCCACGATGCGAATCTGGTCGCGGGCCTCGGCCGTGCCCGCGAAGGCCATGGCGAGGCCGGCCGCAGCGCTTGCAATCGTCCCGAACTTCACGTGCTGGTCTCCTTTGAGGGCCCAGTGGGCCCGCTCTCGACGCGGCCGCGTGGGCGGCATCGGCCCCGGCCGGCCGGACCCTCGAGCAGAATTCGAGCGGAATGGTAGGGGTCGGGCTCCGTGACGAGCGGGGAGCCCGGACGACGGTTCGGTTACGATTCGGTGACGGCCGAGCCGGGACGGGCCCTGCGGGCTCGCCGCGCCTGGATCGCGGCGAGGGCCGGGCTGGGATCGGGCCTCAGGCCCCCTCGGCCGGCGGGTCCGACGGGCCGCTCGCCAGGAGGTGAAGCCCGCCATCGACGTTGCGGATCTCACCGGTGACGGAGAGGCCCGGGGTGAGCAGGTGCGCCACCTCTCGGGCGAGGTCCTCGGGGATCGCGTTGCCGAGCGGGGCGACCGCATCAGCGTGCGCCTCGGCCCGTTCGAGCCCGCGGATCGAGCCACCGGCCCGCGATGCGGTGTAGGGCGAGAAACGCACCGCATTCACGCGCACGCCGTGAGAACGGCCCAGCTGGTGAGCGAGCTCGACCGTGATCCGCTCGAGGGCGGCCTTGGCGACCGCCATGGTCGAGTAGGGGTGCGTGACGACCCGCTCCGCAGCCAGGTAGCTCAGGCTGACCGCGCTGGCGCCACGAGCGAGGGTGCCGGTGCCGAGGAGCTCTCGGAGCAGTGCGATCAGCGAATAGGCCGAGACGTCGAGGCAGTCCAGGAAGTCCTCGCGGGAGACATCGACCAGGCCGGGCGCACCGCCGCGCGCGAGGGTCCGGTCGCGCGCCACGGCGTGGACGACGCCGTCGAGCGATACGCCCCGCCCTCCCAGCGTCTCGCCCAGGTCGCGGATGCTCGCGTCGATCGTGAGGTCGCAGGCGATCGTCTCGGCGCCTCCGCCGACCTCGCGATCGACCGTCTTGCGGCAGGACTCGAGCGTGGCCGCCAGGTGGTCGTGCGCGCGCGTGGAGAGACCCTCGTGATGCGGCGTCGGTCCGAGCGCGCTGCACACGACGTGCGCTCCGCGCCGCGCCAGCTCGGCGGCCACGACGGTCGCCAGCGACGCGGCGTCGGTGATCCCCGTGACGAGGATCGTCCGACCGTCGAGAAGACCGGCGCCGCTCACGACGCCTGCCACCGGAGCGCGGCATCCGAGAACGCCTCGGAGCTCGTCACGGGGAGAGTCGCGGCATGGGCCAGGTTCGCATCGAGATCCAAACGCGTCTCCGCGCGCAGCGTCACGTGGCCCACCTTGCGGCCGGGCGCGGGGCGCTTGCCGTACCAGTGTAGACGGGCACCGGGCACGGCTTGCCAGTGCTCGGGAGCCGCATCCAGGCCGACCAGGTTCACCATCGCCGTCGGCCCGAGGAGCCGGGTCGAGCCGAGCGGTCGACCCGCAATCGCTCGCAGGTGGTTCTCGAACTGGCTGGTCTCGGCGCCCTCCTCGGTCCAGTGGCCCGAGTTGTGCACGCGGGAGGCCAGCTCGTTCGCGATGAGCCGACCCCCGACCTCGAAGAACTCCACCGCGAGCACGCCCACGTAGTCGAGCGAGTCGAGGATCGAGCCGACGACGCGGCGCCCGGCGAACTCGATCGAGCCGGTCTCGCCCGGCCCGAGCGGGCGCGAGTGCCGCAGGATGCCGGCCTCGTGCCGGTTCTCGACGGGGCTCCAGAAGCGGACGTCGCCATCCACCCCTCGCGCCGCGAGCACCGATACTTCGCGGTCGAAGTCGATCAGGCGCTCGACGATCGACGGGCGGCCCTCGAGGCTCTGCCAGGCCGTCCGCGCCTCTTCGACGCGCCGGATCACGCGCTGTCCTCGGCCGTCGTAGCCCTCCCGACGCAGCTTCAGGACGGCGGGCAGCCCCACCCGGTGGAGCGCGCTGCGCAGATCGTCCAGCGAGTCCACGGCGCTCCAGGGCGCCGTGTCGATGCCCAGCTCGTCGAAGAGGCGTTTCTCGGCGAGACGGTCTCCCGCGACGGCGAAGGCCCGGGACCCGGGACGCACGGGCATGCGATCGGCGAGCCAGGCGAGGGCGGAGCTCGGCGCGTGGTCGATCTCCGCGGTGGCGACGTCGCAGTGGGCGATCGCCTCCCAGCTCGCCGGGTCGTCGAGCGCACCGCGAACGTGGTGGGCGACCGGCGCTGCGGGCGCTTCGGGGCTCGGGTCCACGACCCAGGGCTCGATGCCGATGCGGTGCGCGGCGATGGCGAGCATCCGTGCGAGCTGGCCTCCGCCGAGGATGGCTACCTTCATCGCGGGGCCCCGGCGAAGACCGGCCCATCGGCCGCGAGCGGCTCCACGGCACGCCCCGAACCCGGCGGCCCGGCCGCGGTCCGCTCCGCTGCACGCGCGGCCGTCGGCGGCTCGGCGGTCGGGTCGTCGTCCGCCAGGACGGCCGCCGTCTGGGCGGCTCGGCGCCGCACCAGCGCGTCGCGCACCTCCGGCGAGTAGACGGCCAGCATCGAGGCGGCGAGAAGTGCTGCGTTCACCGCGCCGGCTTCGCCGATCGCCAGGGTGCCGACGGGGACACCGCGGGGCATCTGGACGATCGAGAGCAACGAGTCGATGCCCCCCAGCGCCCGGCTGGGCACCGGCACGGCGAGCACCGGGAGTCGCGTCTTCGCCGCGAGCATGCCCGGAAGGTGAGCGGCGCCGCCGGCGCCGGCGATCAACACCTCGAGGCCCCGCTCGGCCGCGGACTCCGCGTACTCGAAGAGGCGGTCGGGCGTACGGTGCGCGGAGACGATCCGGCACTCGTGGGGGATGCCCAGACGGTCCAGCTCCGCCGACGTCTCGCTCAGCGTCCCCCAGTCGGATCGCGATCCCATGACCACCCCCACCCGCGGCGGCGCCGGGCCGTCTTGGCTCCGCGGCTGCGGGCCCGATCGATCAACCATCTACAGCTGCCTCCTTCGCCGGGGGGGCGGTTTCAAGAAGTCTGTCGCTTCGGCACGGTTTCGACAATGAGGAAGTTGCGAGCTTTCGAATCGACTATATCTATGCGACGATGGCCGTGCGCGACGGCCGGCCCATCGCGCACGGGTCGTCGCCAACGAGCGAAGACGACGCGGGGCCGAGAGGCCCCGCCGCGGCCTGGATCGGCTCCGGCGGCCCCCTGACCGGGAGCCTGCCACCCGTGTGCGGTCCTTGTGGCACCATCCGGGCCGCGCACGCGGGGGACGCCGATGGATCGATACAAGGCGCTGCTTCGGAACAACCGCGCCTGGGTCCAAGGCAAGCTCCGGATGGACGACCAGTACTTCAAGCGCCAGGTCGCGGGCCAACACCCTCCGTTCCTCTGGATCGGATGTGCGGACAGCCGCGTGGGCCCCGAGGAGATCACGGGAGCGAAGGCCGGTGACCTCTTCGTTCACCGCAACATCGCCAACATCGTCACCCACTCCGATCTGAATCTGATGAGCGTTCTCGAGTACGGCGTGCTCACCCTTCGCGTCGACCACATCGTCGTGTGCGGGCACACGGCCTGCGGAGGCGTCCAGGCGGCGCTCGGTCACCGCAAGCTCGGGATCATCGACAAGTGGATCCGCACGATCAAGGACATCTACCACGACCACCGCGAGGAGCTCGAGGGGATCGAGGACGAGAACGAGCGATGGAATCGACTCGTCGAGGTGAACGTCCGCGAGCAGGTCATGAACCTCGCCAAGACGTCCTTCGTCCAGCGCCGCTGGCACGACGGCGACTTCCCGGTCCTCCACGGCTGGGTCTACCACGTCGAGGACGGACGCCTCGAGGACGTCACGCGCCACGCCAAGGACGATCCCCTGGACCCGATCTATCGGTACGAGTTCGACGACGAGTGAGGCGACGTGCTCGCGCGAGACGCGCGGACGATGCCATCTCCTGCGTGCCGAGGACCGGCTCCGGGGCCGCACGGACCGCTCACAGGCTCGGCGGCCACACGAAGTCCTCCGGCTTCACGGCCACGAACGACGTGTCGAGGCGGTTGATGACCTCCTCCGCTTCCTCGCGGATGAGGAGCGCCGAAGTCGGGCGCGCCGGGATCGTGCCGACGACCGCGAGGTCCCCCCGCGCGTTGGCGAGGCCGGCCAGCTCCTCGTAGGGAATCCCGCGCAGCAGGTGCACGCTGTCCCGATCGATGTCGCGGGCGAAGGGCTCGAGCGCGGACGCGACGCCCGCCTCGGCTTCTTGCCGCGCCCGGTCCACGTAGGCCTGCACGCGCGTGTCCGAGAGGTGCTCGCGCAGGTAGCCTTCGCCCGGGGCGTGCCACGCCGCCCCCACGGCCAGGCGCGCGCCCGTGGCGGCAGCCAGCCCGATCGCCACCTCGAGCACGCGCCGGTCCAGGCGCACGCGCTCCTCGGTCGAGGGATCGCTTGCCAGCAACGCCAGCACCCCTGCCGGGATGTCGACCGGCTGCTCGCCGACGATCCACACCGGCACGGTGCACTTGCGCACCACGTGATGCGCGGTGCTCCCCAGCATCGGCCAGTCGGCCCGCTCGCGGCCCCGCGCGGTCTTCACCACCAGGTCGCACCCGTACTCGTGGCAGGCCCAGATGATCTCGGCGAAGGCGCGGCCCTTGCGGGACTCGGCGCTGGCCTCGACACCGAAGCGCAGTGCCAGGGCGCGCAGGCGCTCGAGCTCGTCCTCCTGCTCCGAGCGCAAGGCCTCGTCGAGCAGCGGGTCGAAGGTCTTGACCCAGGGCAGCGACTCCGCGACGTGCAGCACGTGCAGCCGGCCGCCGGCCTTGCGGGCGATCTCGGCGCCCACGTGCAGGCCCCGCTCGCAGGCGCGCCTCCCGTCCGTGTAGACCAGCACGTTCTTGAACTCCACGATCCCGTCTCCTTGTTGCGTGGACGCGAGGCGCGTCACGCGTCGCGACGCAGCAGCAGCGCCGCCACGGCGGGTGCACTGAGTGCGTCCGGCGCCGATCCGTCGGCGCCGATGCGGTCCACCAGGTCCGGCTCCTCGCCGAGCATGCGTCCGCCCAACAGCACCTGGAGGGCAGGATTGAGCGAGACCGTCCTCAGCCAGCGGAGCTCGCCGGCCAGCTCCGCCGCCGCGTCACGGCGCGTGACGGAGATCCCGAGCACGTCGAAGCGCTCCTCGGCGAGGACCGGCCCGATCAGCGCACCCGACGAGCCGGGTCGAATCTCCACGCACCAGCCGGCGCGCTGGAAGAACTGGGCGACGAGCAGCAGGCCGAGGGCGTGGGTGTCACGCCCCGTCGTGGCCAGCAGGATCCGCGGTGCATCCGTGGCGGGGATCACCCGCTGCTCTTCCTGGAGCAGTCCGGGCTCCCGGAGCAGCTCGTGGAGCCGGCAGACCGCGATGGCCGCTTCGGCGAAGCCGCAGCGATCCTCGTCCCAGAGAGCGCCCAGCCGCCGGGCCGCCTCGGGTAGCAGCTCCAGCAGGACCGCGTCCCGCGACACGCCGACGCGCAGGAGCAGCGAGACCAGGTGCCGGGCGCGCGGCGTGGGACCGTGCAGCACGGCGTCCAGGAAGCGCTCGTGGTCGCGCGGCCCCAGCTCGCAGCGACGCTTCGTGGCGTCGCCCTGCCGGAGCAGCCCCCCCTCGGCATTCTCCAGGCGCGGCAGGATGTCGGCCTCGATCAGGCGCTGCAGCAGCTCGCGGGGAGGGGCGCCCGCCGGCCGGCCGATTCGGGAGCGCAGGTCGCGGGAAGCAGGCGCGGTTCTCCGCCCGCGTGGATCCGCATCGAAGCCGCCAGACCTCGGCCCATGATCCGCCATCGTCTAGCCGCGCTCCTCGAGGGCCTCGTCCCGCCATGTGCCGTCGCGCATCCGCCGCGCGAAGCCGCCCTGCTCCGGGTCCCAGGCCAGCAGTCGCAGCCAGTCGTTCTCGATCAGGACCCGCAGGTCCGCGTGCTCCGCCACCACCTCGTCGATGCGGTTCCGCGGCGCGTCGATCACGGCGGTGAGACGCATCGGCTCGTGGACGTAGTCCACGCCGTCGTGCACCGACTGCCAGGGGAGGCCCACCCGCAGGTCGCTGCGGTTGCCCGTCATCACGCTGTGCCGCCCGACCACGTTGTGCAGGACCTTGGAGCCGCTGCCGAGGACCTCGTTGTCCACGGTGGAGGCGTAGTACTGCAGGTTGATCCAGGAGGCGACGACGAGGGGCGCGGTCAGCACCAGCGTCAGCACGCTGCCGTCGGGATCCTGGTTGCGGTCGTAGTCGTGGAGAAAGACGCGGCCTCCGAGGTCGAGTCCCCGGGTGCGGCTGCGCGGGGCGGCGACGAAGGCCGCATTGCCGGCGAGTCCCCACTCGGGTCGCACCTCCGCCCAGTCTCGTGCGCGGCGCCGCACGGCGTCGACCGGCCCGCCGCCCAGCCGCTGCGACCGCTCCTCCGCAGTGCGCTCGCCGGCCGTCTCCAGCCAGTCCTCGACGCGCCGGCGCTGGTCCTCCGGGAGCGCCTCGGCGTCCAGCAGGGTGATCTGGTCGCAGGTGGTCTCGTGGAAGCCTGCCACGAAGCGGGTGTCCTCCGGGATCGAGATGCCTCGCTCGGCCAGACCCGCACGCACCGCAGCGTTGTTCAGGACCTCGGCCGCGATGCGCGCGCTCTCGTCGCCCGGGTGACCGCCGCAGGCGCCGCAGTCGAGGCTCGAGGCGTACGGATTGTTCGCCGAGTGGCTGCCGTGCCCGCACAGCAGGACCACCTCCGCGAAGTCCTCGGTCAGGCCCAGGTTGCGCAGGGCCCCTTCCGCCAGGTCCACCTGGTCCGCCGGCGGGATGCCCAGCCCGGCGTCCGCCTCGGGGGTCTCCTCCAGCCTGGGGCGCAGGGCGTCGGCCCCGGGCGTGGGAAAGAGAGCGCCACCGGGGTGCGGCTGCGTCCAGGTGAGGGCGTCGGTGATGAGGCGCAGGCCGAAGTACTGCCCCGCCGTCTCGGCCAGGGGGAAGGCGCCGACCGCGAGCTTGCGCAGCTTGCCGAAGATGCGGTGGCGGTTCTGCCCGCGCCGCATGCGTCGGCTCGCGTCCGACCCCGGCGGGGCGGTCCGCAGGACGCGGTGGCTGGGCTGGATCAGCACCGGGCAGCGCGCCTCGCCGCGGTCTTCGGAATTCGCCACGGTCTGGATCGGGAACCCGAAGAAGCCCGCGAAGCCGAAGGTCTGGATGGAGCCCGAGAGCGACTCCAGGTGGCGCCGCAGGCGCTCCGAGCGAACGTCGATGCAGAAGACGGCCTGGAGGCTGCGACGTCGCCGCGCACTCGTCGTGCGCGGGCGTGCCGCGTTCGCGCTCAGCTTGGCCAGCAGGTCGCGCCGGTAGCCGGCCTCGAAGGCGAGCTGCCAGATCAGGGACGCGTCCGCCTCGCCGAGGGAACGCTCCGGCTCCGCGTCCGTCACGTCCTCGTCACGCCGTACCGGCTTCGGATCCGGCCATCCGGGGCCACCCACGGCGTGGTGCAGCGCTCCGTCGAAGGCCAGCCGCACCGCCAGCAGGTGCACGAGCGCGGGGTCGTGGTGGCCCTCGAACGCCGCCTCGCGCACGCGGAGCTGGACGTGACCGGCCCAGCCGGCGATCGAGGCCAGCTCGCGGGAGAGCAGATCCGCGCGCTGATCCACCGGCACGGCCATCTGGTCCAGGATCTCGGCGATCGCGTCCACCGGCTTCTCCGGGAGACGCCGCACGTACGCGCGGAAGCCGCGCAGCCCGCGCACCTCCGGGCTGCGATCGATCCGCGCAGCCTGGCGCCAGGCCGCGAACAGCGGCAGGTCGCGTCCGGGCTGCGGCCAGGCCGCCTGCCCCGCGTCGAAGCGACCCGCGCACCACTTGGCGATCTCGTCGCAGACGAGCCCCGCCCAGTCGCTGCCCTGCTCGCGGTCGAGCCGCTCGGCGAGGGTCAACACCCGCTCCGTCTGGGTCGGCGCCGTCGCATCGGAGCCGAAGAGCGCGCGGCGCAGCGGCGGGGCCGGGCTCTCGGACAGGTCCGGGCGGCCGAGCGCGGCCGGCGCCTCGGCCAGGGCCACCTCCAGGTCCGCCTCACGGATGCGCCCCTCCGCGTGGCGTCCGCGGTAGAAGCCGACCGGCATGAAGTGATCGGCGTGGAAGACCCGCGCGACCTCGTCCGCGGCAGCCCGGAAGGGCCGGTCGAGGAGCCCCAGGTAGGGATTCACGGCCACGAAGTTGCGCAGCGTCCAGAGCGGCGGGATCCGGGAGCACGCCTCGTCCAGCGCGGCCTCCAGGGAGTGCGCCCGGCCGGGCTCGACGCCGGCGGCTTCCGCCAGGTCGGGGGACTCTTCCAGGTGGACTTCGGCATTGGCAGACATCGTCAGCTTCTCCTCCCCCCGGTGCTCGGCGCATGCGCCGGCCACAGGCGCTGGACGATCCGGTTCTGGATGGCCCCCAGATAGAGACCGTTGTGCAGGTGGACGTAGGCGTGGCGCCAGAGGCGACCGCCTTCGGATCCGGGCAGGCTCGCCTGGAGGACGAGCGTGGCGATGAAGAAGGGCAGCACCGCCAGCGCCAGCGAGGCCTCCCAACCACCCGGCTGCCAGCCGGCTGCGGGGACGACTCCCTCCAGCAGGCGCTGGAAGAGACCGACCGCCGCGAAGTAGACCACGGCGATGAGTGCGCCGTCCCGCACGGCCAGCCCGATGGGACGCGGTCCCGAAGCGGCCTCCGACTCCGCCATGAGCACCATCTGGGCCACCGCGATGGCCAGGATGCCCGACAGCACCAGGAAGCCGGGCTTGCCGACAACCTCGACGCCGAGCAGGAAGGCGACCCCGGCCACGACCGCGGCACCGGCGCCCAGGGCCAGCAGGATGCGCCGCCCCCCGGGCGCGGAGCGGACCTCCCGCGGCGGCGGGGGCTGCGAGGGGTCCACGGCCGAGGAGGCCGAGAGGAAGGCGTGGCCCTTGTAGAAGGCGTGGCCCATCAGGTGCATCGCCGCCGCCGGGAACGCCCCGAGCCCGCACTGCAGCATCATGAAGCCCATCTGCGAGACGGTGGACGTGGCGTACTTCCGCTTCACGTCGGTCTGGGTCAGCATCCAGATCGCTCCGAAGAGCGCGGTGAAGGCGCCGACCACGGCCAGCAGCACCAGGGCACCGGGCGCGGAGACGAGCAGCGGGCTGGTGCGGATGATCAGGAAGCCGCCCGCGTTGATGACGCCGGCGTGCATCAGCGCCGACACCGGGGTGGGCGTCTCCATCGTGTCCGGCAGCCAGGTGTGGAAGGGGAACTGGGCGGACTTGGTGATCGCCCCCAGCACGAGGAGCACGGCGACGAGGGGCGGCAGTGCGCCGCTGGCGCCGGCCGCAGCGGCCTGGGGCAGCACGTCGGCGAACTCCACCGAGTCGAAGGTCCGGTAGATCAGGACGAAGGCCGCCAGCAGCAGGACATCGCCCACGCGGCTGATCACGAACTTCTTGTGGGCGGCCAGCAGGGCCGCGGGCCGCTCCGGGTAGAGGGTCAGGAGCCGGTGGAGGCCGTGGCTGGTGCCCACCCAGCCGGCGAAGAACATCACCAGGTTGCTCGACACCACCAGGAGCAGGACCGCGCTCAGCGTGTAGGAGAGCCAGCGGGAGAAGCCGACCTGGACCGGGTCGCCGTCCAGGTAGCGGCGCGCGTAGTGGGCCACGACCGCTCCCACCAGGGTGACCGTGAGGAGCATGATCACGGTGAGGCCGTCGACGTGGGCCCCCAGGGAGACGCGCCCCAGTCCGGGGACCTCGAGCCACAGCAGCGCGCCGCTCACCGGACCGCGCAAGGCGAAGAGCACCGTGCAGGCGAGCGCGCCACAGAGCGCCAGGCCGGCTCCGCGGGTCGTGGCGCGGCGGGCGGGACCCGCCTCGAAGCGCGAGACGCGGGGCAAGGCGTGGCCCACCACCCCGGGTGCGAGAGCGGTGGCGAGCGCCAGGAGCATCAACGGGTCCATCGAGTGCCTCTCCTCCGTTCGGGCCCGGCCGGGCCGGGAGCGGGTTCTTCGCTGAACCCTTCGTCACGTAATTAATCACACGAAATACATGTCGTCAAATATACTTCGCGACTTTTGGGACATGGGCGCGACATCGGGCCGCGCGGGCCGCCCAGCCGCAGCGGCCGGCGGCGGCGAGCCGGGCGGCCGGGGCGGCGGCGAGCCGGGCGGCCGTGAACCGGGCGGCCGTGAACCGGGCGGCCCGAAGCCGGGCCATGCTCGCCGGGGACGCGGGCAGGCGGGGGGCGGCGGGCCTCGAGAGCGGGCCCGCGCAGGAGGTGCCTAGCGCCCCTCCACCATCGAGATCAGGTCCCCGATCGTGCGATGACCCTCGATGGGATGGCGCAGGCGGGCGCCGACGCGGAAGCGGTAGCGGTTGCGCAGCCCGCGGCGCTCGCGAGCCACGTAGCCGCCCTCCTCGAGCTCAGCGAGGATCCGCTGCACCGAGCGCTCGGTGATCCCCACCCGGTCGGCCACCTCGCGCAGAGTGAGGTCGGGCTCGCGGTGCAGGCAGATGAGCACGTGGCTGTGGTTGGACAGAAAGGTCCACTTGGCGTCCTTGCGCTCCGGGGTCCCGCCCCGGACGGACCGGCCTCCCCCACTCGAACGCTGCGCCATGCTCCCTCGCCCCGTGGACGCCGCTGGTCACGCGAAGCGTTTCGCGAAGTCGGCGTCCTGAAGATCATACACCGCCGGGCGCTGCCCGGCCCGCCCGGACCGCTCGCGCGCCCGGACGACCCGCTCGTGCCGGTCGCGCACCCGGACGACCCGCTCGTGCCCGGCAGCGGCGAACGCACCCGTCAGGGCGCGAAGACGGCGTGGTCGCCGAGCTCCTGGCCGGCGAGCCCCTCGCGCAGCACCCGCGCATAGAAGTCGCGCAGCGTCTGGGTCCCGGTGGAGGGGGTGGCTTCGGCGACGTAGCGACCGGTCTGCGGGTCGAGGACCAGCATCGACTCCGTCGCATAGAAGCGGCCGATGCGCGCGAACTCGGCCTTGTCGCGCAGGCGCGGCAGCACCCGCGCCCCGGCCCCGAGGATGGCGACGACCCCGTCGAGCACGGCCACGGGCACGTGGCGGAAGCGCGGCGGCCGACCCAGCAGCTCGAAGAGCATCTCGCCCTGCTGCTTCGGGGTGATGGCGTCGCCGGGCCCGCCGATGGGCAGGACCGCGTTGCGCCGCGCGGGATCGACGAGGCAGTCGGCCATGAAGCGCGCCAGGTCCGCCTCTCCGATGGGCTTGCACGCGGTGCGCTGGCCATCTCCGAGCACCGTGAAGGGGCGGCCTCTCTTCACCGGCTCGACCTGACCCGCCAGGGACTTGAAGAAGGCCGTGGGCCGCACGATCGAGTGGACGAGAGACGACTGGATCAGCTGCCGCTCGAAGGCCAGCTTGGCGTGCTGGAACGCGAGCTGCGGCTTCTGCACGCAGATCGCGGAGAGCAGCACGAACTGGGTCGCCCCGCCGTCCTGCGCTGCGTCCAGCAGGCTCGCGTTGGCCCGGTGCTCGATCCCCCACGCGTCGTCCGGCGCCCCGGTCCGACTGCCCAGGCACGAGACGACGGCGTCGAGCGGCTCGTCCCGCAGGCCCTCGCGAAGTGACGGCGGGTCTCCGACATCGCAGAATCGCACCTCGGCGCCGGCCAGTCGTTCGCGCGTGTCCTCCTCGGCCCAGGCGCCGCCGCTGCCGGCCCGCCGACGGGCCAGCGCGAGGACCTGGTGGCCACGCGCGACGAGCTCGGCGACGACGTGGCGCCCGATGTAGCCGGTGGCTCCGGCCACCAGTACCCGCCGGGTCGCATGCCGTTCCGAAGCCGCCTGGTCTCCCATCGTCGGCGAGGCTAGCGCGTCGCGGTTGACCACCCGCCGCCGCCGCGCCGGCAGGCCGCCGCCCCGAGATCCGGGAGCCGGTGCAGCCGGACGGATGCCTCCGCGTCCACTGTTATACTCGCCGGCATGAACCCGCAGTCGCTGCCCGATGACGTGAAGGAGCGCGTTCGAGCCGAGCTGGAGGCCGGCCGCTTCCGATCGGTCGACTGCGGGGTCTGCCAGGCGCTCCTTCCGCACGAATGTGCGGAATCCCGGCGCCACAGAAGAACGTGACCACTGCCAGCCCTGGGGAACCCACGCCACGGTGCGCATCTCGCCGCTGCGCCTGATCCTCGCTCCGGAGCGGAGCTTCTACGCCCTCGCCGTCATCTACGGCGTGGCGATCGGAATCCTCACGCTCTCCATCCCGATCTCCGTGCAGGTGCTGATCAGCACCGTCGCGAACACGGCTCAGCCCGAGCCGGTCGTGATCCTCGCGGTGGCGCTTCTGGTGCTCCTGGCCTTCTCGGCGGTCTTCATGGCGCTCCAGTACTTCGCGCTCGAGCTCTTCGAGCGGCGCTTCTTCGCCCGCATCACCTCCGAGATCGTGATGCGCTTCGTCTACGCGCGCTACGCCCACGTCGAGAGCATCAACCGCGACGAGATGGCGAACCGCTACTTCGACATCATGACCGTGCAGAAGAACATGCCGATCCTGCTGACCGGTGGGATCTCGCTCTTCCTGCAGACACTCGTGGGCTTCCTCGTCACCTCCTTCTAGCACCCACTGCTGCTGGGCTTCAATCTGGCCGTGGTGGGGGCGGCCGCCCTGATCGGGCTGGTACTGCACCGGGGTGCCAAGGAGAGCGCCGTCGCGCTCTCCCACGCGAAGTACGACATGGCCGGCTGGCTCGAGGAGCTGGCGCGCGCCAACTCCTTCTTCAAGTCCCACCGCAACATCGAGCATGCCCTGGACCGCTCCGAGCAGCTCTCCCACAACTACGTGGAGGAGCACAAGCGCCACTTCTTCTACACCTTCGGCCAGCTCATCGGGTTCCTCGCGCTCTACGCGATCGCGAGCGCCGCCCTGCTGGGCCTTGGCGGGTGGCTCGTCATCAGCGGCGAGCTGACCCTGGGCCAGCTGGTGGCCGCCGAGCTGATCCTGTCCGCCATCTTCGTGGGCCTGACCCGGCTCGGCTACTACCTGCGCTCCTACTACGAGATGCGCGCGGCCGTGAAGAAGGTCGCGGTCTTCTTCGACATCTCCCTCGAAACCGTGCGCGGGGACCAGCGTCTCGACTGCACATCCTCCGAGCTCGTCGTCGAGGGCGTGCGCTCGAGCTACCGGGGCGAGGACCTGACGCTGACCCTCACGGTGCCCTCCGGCTCCCACGTGCTCGCCGCGGTGAGCGCCGCCTCGCTGGCGAAGCAGTTCACGGACATCGTCCAGCGTTTCCGCGATCCCGAAGCCGGGACCCTCTCGATCGGCGGCGTCAACCTCGCCGATGTGGACGCGCAACGCCTGCGCGACGAGATCCTCGTGGTGGACAGCCCCCTCCTGCTCGAACGCAGCATCGCCGAGTACCTCGCCCTGGCCGACCCGGACGCGCCGCGGGCGCGCATCCGCGAGGCAGTGGCGCAGGTGGGTCTCGCCGACGTGGTGCAGAAGATCGAGGGCGGCCTCGACCGTCGGCTCACGCCGTCCGGCTATCCGCTCTCCGTCTCGGAGACGATGCGCCTCAAGGTGGCCTACGCCCTGCTCTGCCGCCCGCGGGTGCTCGTGCTCGGCCCCCTCTTCGACGTGGTCGGGCACCAGAAGCGCCTCCAGGTCCTCGAGGCGATTCGCGAGCTCCCCGACCTGACCTTGATCTACTTCTCGAACCGCCGCGACCTCGACTGCTTCGACCGCTTCCTCTACTTCACCGCCAACGAGCAGATCTACGTACGCGACCTGGACCACCTGCAGAGCACCGAGAGCGCGCAGTGGTCCGGCGCGGAGCCGCCGCGCCCGATCGAGACGGTGGGGCGCTGATGGCCCAGCCTGCGCAGGACTTCCCGACCCGCCGTGCCGCGGAAGCGCCCCCGCCGGCCCGCACCGAGGACTCGCACCTCGAGGTCGCCGTCCCCGACCTGCGGCTCGTCGCCCGCTCCGAGCACCTCGACCGCTTCGAGACGCTCGAGTCCGTGCGGGCACCTTCGGCCACGCGCGTCCTCGCCGGCCTGATCCTCTTCGCCCTGATCGTCGTCGCGGCTGCCCTGGTCTTCACACCCTGGGTGCAGACCTCGGTGGGCATGGGGCGCGTCACGGCCCTCGACCCCGACGAGCGGCTCCAGGAGATCACGGTCCTGGTCGGCGGCCGCATCAATCGCTGGTTCGTGCGGGACGGCAGCCGCGTGAGCGCCGGCGACCCCATCGTCGAGATCGTGGACATCGATCCCCGCCTCGTCGAGCGTCTCCAGGCCGAACGCGGAGCCGTGGCCGGCAAGTACATGGCGGCCCGGACCGCCGCCGAGATCGCCGAGATCGACACCCAGCGGCAGCGAGAGCTCTTCGACGAGGGGCTCTCCTCCCGCCGCGAGTTCGAGCTGGCCAGGATCAAGTACGAAGAGCTGCAGGCGAAGGAGGCACAGGCGCTGGCCGAGCTCAACGCGGTGGACGTCAAGCTCTCGCGCCAGTCCACGCAGCTCGTCATCGCGCCCCGCGACGGTGCGATCGTGAGCGTCCAGGCCGGGGACAAGGCCACCCTGGTGCGGTCGGGGCAGGTGGTCGCCACGCTCGCGCCCTCGGACGTCGACCTGGCCGCGGAGGTCTACGTGAGCGGCCTCGACGCGCCGCTGATCGAGCCCGGCCACAAGATCCGCCTCGAGTTCGAGGGCTGGCCGGCCGTGCAGTTCAGCGGGTGGCCCGCCGTCGCCGTGGGCACCTTCGGGGGCATCGTCGCCTCCGTAGATCCCTCGGTCTCGCCGAACGGGCGCTTCCGCATCCTCGTCAAGGAGGATCCCGACGACCCCTGGCCGGACGAGCGCTATCTGCGCCTGGGCTCGCAGGTCAAGGGCTGGGTCCTGCTCAACACGGTGCCGCTCGGCTACGAGCTGTGGCGACAGCTGAACCGCTTCCCGCCGCTTCCGGACGCGGTCGCGAAGCCCGAGGCCGCCGCCCAGAAGCCCTGACGGGTTGGCAGGCGGGGAAGCCGCCGTCAGGGTCGCCCGATGCGCTTCGCGAACTCCTCTCGCCACTGCGCCATCGACCGGAACTCGGGCTCGGACTCGATCATCCCGCGGGTCGACTCCAGGATGTCCCCGTCGCTCCGGTCGAGATCGAAGCCCTGGGCGAAGGGCTGCGCCACGTGGAACGGCGTATCCACGAAGCACTCGACCCCGTTGCCCTCGAGATCGTCGAAGTAGAGCGACCAGGCATTGCCGTGACAGATCGAGAGGACGGGATCGACGCCCGCCGCCACCAGCTTCTCGCGCAACACACGCAGGTCGTCGAGCGTGCCGGTCCGGAACGCGAGGTGGTCGACCATCATGAAGCCGGAAGCCGCCGGCTCGAGACCGCCCACCATGGCGATCTGGTGGTGCGCACTCGGGTCCTGGCTCAGGAAGACGATCTCGGATCCGCCGGGGACGGGACCCCGGTTGGTGACGTGGAAGCCCAGCACGTCGCAGTAGAACTCCGACAAGCGATCGAGGTCGCGAGCCGCCAACGTGGTGTGTCCCAGCATGAGCTGGGGCGTCGCCTGTCTCTCCGTCATGCTCGCCCTCCGACCGCGAGTATGGCCGACATCGCCGCCCCCAGGGCCGCCTTCGGATCCTCGACCGGGCCGGCCGAGCGCCAGGCGACGATCCGGTCGGGCCGAACCAGGACGCAGCCCCGGTCCCCGACCTCGCGCCGGCGAATCCAGTCGCCGTAGACGTCGTTGACCTCGAGCCCGAGCGACACCTGCACCCCCTCGATCTCGACGCCGAGCTCCGCGGAGAGCTTCGCGGCGGCGTCGAGCCATGGTTGGCCGCCGGCGCCCGTGATCAGCGTGAAGCGGCCGCAGGCGCACAGGTCGAGCGTCGAGACGTCCCGATCGCCGATCGTGAGCCACGCGTGGGGCAGCGGGCTGCCGGGACGCGTGGACGGCTCGTAGTGGAGCACGGGATCGCGAGCAGGCTCGGGTCGAGGCGTCCCGTCTTCGACGATCGCCTTGGACCGATAGTGCTGACCCAGCTCGACACCGTGGGCATTGAACTGGCCGTTCGTCAGCTGGAGCGCAGCGAGGAGCTCGGCCCGCTGCGACTCGCCGTCCGGGCCGTAGAGCTCGGCGAGCCGCGCATCGACCTCCTCGGGCGTCATCTCGGGCCGCAGCCCGACCGCTGCGAACCAGCCCCTCATCTCGTCGACGCTCTGATTGGCCCGGTCGACGATCTGGCGCCCCACCGGCTGTCGCTCGGCGTCGTAGCTGTCGAGGAGACCCTCGCCGGCCTGACCCCTCAGGACGAGGGCGAGCTTCCACGAGAGGTTGTACGTGTCCTGCATCGAGGTGTTGCTGCCCAGCCCGTTCGCGGGGGGATGACGGTGGGCGGCGTCGCCGGCGATGAAGAGCCGCCCGCGCCGGTAGCGGGACGCCACCACGTGGTTGAACTGCCAGGGGCTCACGCTCTTGATCGAGAACGCGACGTCGTCGTCTCCGATGGCCGCTCGCACGCTGTCGACGACCACCGACTCGTCCAGATCGTTGGGCGCCAGGTCGGGACGAATGAAGATCGTGCTCCACTCGTTCCACGGCTCGATGCACGTCCAGATGCTCACCAGATCCTCGCTGCCGGGCGTGACGGTGACGAACAGTGCACCGGATCGGTGCGCCGTGTAGCGGGACAGGTCGGCCTCGATCCAGACCGTGACGGCGTTGCCGATGCCCGCCTCCCCCTCGAACTCGAAGCCGCCGTCGCGGCCGACCACGGTGCGAGCGCCGTCGCACCCGATCGCGTAGCGGGCGACCACCTCGAACTCGGCCCCGCCCTCGCGTGGACGCACGCGGGCGGTGACGTGGTCGTCGTCCTGGGCGACCGAGACCACCTCGTGGTGCAGGCGGATGTCGGCCCCCAGCTCGAGGGCGCGTTCCAGCAGGATCGGTTCGAGCACGTGCTGGGCGATGTTGCACATCTCGCTGGGGCTGGCGGCGCGGTACTCGCCGATCCGCTCGTCCCCGGTGCCCCACGTCATCATCCTCGAGAGCTCGCGCCCCGCGAACGCGGTGGCGAAGACCTGCTTGCCCATCAGGTGGTGCGGCAGCGCGCGCGCCCGGACCCGGTCCTCGATGCCGAGGTCGCGGAGGATCTCGACCGCTCGCTGGTTGGTGATGTGGGCCCGGGGCGCGTTGGCGGTGCCGTACTTCGTCAGCGTCAACGCATCCACACCGAGCCGGGCGAGCAGGGACGCCGCCGTCAGCCCCGCGGGCCCCGCGCCCACCACCAACACGTCGGTCCTGATCGTCTCCATCGCGCCCTCCTGAAGCTCGCTATTCGATTGACAAGCGAAACCTGCCTCACTCCGGTTGGCTTGTCAAGCGAATAGCAAGCCGGGAGCCGCAGCGGCCCGGCCCGCGCTCGGCGGGGGAAGCGGTGCTCGGCGCGCAGCACCCCGCGAGGCCGGGGTCTCCGGGCTCTACGGCACCAGCAGGCGTGCGACGAAGTCGGCGTGGGTCTCGACGGCCTCTTCGCTCTCCGGATCGAGGCCCGTCAGCCGGCGACATTCGGGGGCCACGGCGAAGATGAGCGAGGCCGCACCGGCGAGGGCGTAGAACGCGTGGGGCAGCAGCTTCTCGTCGATCCCCACCGCCTCGATCAGACCGCGCGAGATCGACTCGAAGCGCGGCCGGAGGTGGACGTCGACGAGCCAGTTCATGCGCTCGTCGGCGAC
>JANQFA010000110.1 GCA_028278065.1 Myxococcota bacterium | reverse complement strand
GGCGATGTCGCGCTCCTACTTCGGCGTCCAGCTCCTGGGCTACCGCTTCCACCTGGTCGGGATCCCCGAGGCCGTCAATGTGGGGAAGGATCCCCTGGCGTTCGACCCGAAGCAGATGCGCGCCGCGTTCGACGCGGGTCGCGCGCTGGCCCGCGAGGCCGACCCCTGGCAACGGCGCCCGCCCCCCTCGACGGATCTGCCCGACTGGGCCGCGGACATCATCCACACGGAGCGCTGACCGATTCGGCCGGAGGCGGCAGCACCCTCGACCTCGAAGGGGGAGCCGCCCGCGACCCCGAGGGGTGCAATCGCGCGATCGCGCGGATCCGGAGTCGGTGCTTCCCGGTAGCGTTGGCGCAAGATGACAAGCGGCGTCCGACGACGCCGGCCAGACTCTGGCCCGGCGCGGGCTCGCCTGCTGCCGGACGAGCGGAGTAGGAGCGCCCGCCGCCCCGTCGCACGACAGACGTCGGGAGCGCACGCCGTTCGGGATGCGGGCGGCGATGCAACCGGCGCCCGGGGCTGAATCGCACTCTGCTGCGGGTGCGAGAGGCCGATCTGCCGAGACAGGGGGGGACGCGATGAGGTGGGCGACGATCGTGTTGATGGCGGCCGGGGCGATGACGCTCGCGGCGCGGGCGCATGCGCAGTGCGGCGGCATCTGTCTCTACGAGAACGGCTCTCCCGAGCTCGGCCGTGCGGCGGCTGGCGCGGGGGCACGGGCACAGGACGCGTCGACCGCGTACTGGAATCCGGCGGGCATGACCGAGCTCGACGAGCACGAGATCCTGTTGGGCGTGGCCGTGAGCTTCGGTGAACTGAATCCCAAACTGGATTCGGGCACCGTGACGCCCGATCCGCCCCCGCGTGGGGGGGGAAACGCAAGCGGCTTCGCGCCCCTCCTGGGCGGTTACTTCAGCGCCGAGCTGCCCTACGGCATCCGCTTCGGACTCGCCTCGACCGCCCTCTACGGAGGCGCGGTGGACTACGACACGAACTGGACCGGGCGCGGCTACGTGGTCGACGCCTCCCTCCTCTCCTTCCTGATCCAGCCGAGCTTCGCCTACCCGGTTACGGACTGGCTCTCCCTGGGGGCGGGTCCTGCGATCCTCTACACGGCGTTCACGGAGCGGGTGCGGGTGACGGCCCTGCCGGGCGAGCCGACGGTCAAGCTCGACAACGCGAACGCCTGGAGCGCCGGCGGCGTCTTCAGCGCCCTGATCAAGCCGACGGTGGGAACGCGGATCGGGATCACGTATCGCACCGAGATCGGGGCGGACACCGAGGGCTCCCTGCAGCTCCCGCCGGGCGCGGAAGCCACGATCGACACCGACTTCACCTTCCCCCAGGGCGTGAACGTGAGCCTCTACCAGCAGATCGCCGACTCCTGGGCACTGCTGGCCGACGCCGGCTGGACCGACTGGAGCGAGTTCAGCAACATCCCGATCCGGGTGGGACCTGTCTCCGTCACCCAGAACCGCGGGTGGCGCGACACCTGGCGGATCGGCCTCGGCGCCCAGTACACACCCACCTCGAAGTGGACCATCCAGAGCGGCTTCGGCTACGACAGCTCGCCGGTGAAGTCGAGCCGCCTGCTCCCGGACATCCCCACCAGCGAGCAGTACCGCTTCGCGGCCGGCCTCCAGTACCGGCCGACCGACTACCTGGAGATCAGCGCGAGCTACCAGTTCCTGTGGTTCGCCAATCTCGAGTTCGATGAGGTGGCGCTCCCGCCGACGGGTGACGTCGTCCTGAACGGCGAGTACGACCCCTCCTGGGCGAATCAGGCCGGTGTCAGCGTGCGGGTCGAGTTCTGAGCCAGGACGCGATGGAGCGCGTCGCGAGGAGGTAGGTCATCGATGCGAGCACCCGTTGCGGCTTCACTGCTCATTCTCGGACTGGCGAGTACACCGCCCGCCCGCGGCGAGGAGAACCCCGACCGCGACGTCTTCTACGGCGAGCAGCACGTCCACACGAGCTGGTCCTTCGACGCCTTCGCCTTCGGCAACGGCCTCAACGGCCCGGAGGCCTTCTACCAGTACGCACTCGGCCAGCCCACCCGCCACCCGGGCGGCTATCAGGTGCGGATCACCAAGCCGCTCGACTGGGGCGCGGTCACGGAGCATTCGGAGTACATGGGCATGATCCAGGAGGCCAACGATCCGGAGTCTCCGCTCCGCAAGAGCTCCCGGGTCCTCTCCCGCGCCCTGGAGCTCGCGTCCCGAACGGATCCCATGGCCGCCTTCAAGGTGCTATCGGCCACGATCGCCAGGGGTCACGCCATCGACGAGCTCACGGATCCCGCGGTGGTCTCGCCCGTCTGGAGACGGATCGTCGAGATCGCCGACCGCTACTACCGACCCGGCGAGTTCACGACCTTCGCCGCCTTCGAGTGGACCGCGAGCCCCGACGCCAGGAACCTGCACCGCAACATCTTCTTCCTGGACTCCGGGAAGGTCCCGGCCGTGCCGTTCACGGCGATCGACTCGCAGGACCCCCGCGCGCTCTGGCGCTGGATGGACGCGCAGCGTGCGGCGGGCAACGAGCTCCTCGCGGTCTCCCACAACGCCAACCTGAGCAGCGGAACGATGTTTCCCACCGAGGTGGACGACCAGGGCCGACCCATCGACCGGGCCTGGGTAGAATCGCGGCTGCGCAACGAGCCCCTGACCGAGCTGAAGCAGGTCAAGGGCCAGTCGGAGACGACGCCGGGTCTCTCGCCCAACGACGAGTTCGCGAGCTACGAGGTCTTCGTCTGGCAGCTGATGGGCGCGAAGGGCGCGCCCCGGGAGTACGGCAGCTACGTCCGCCAGGCCTACAAGGACGGCGTCGCGATGGAGCAGGCACGGGGCTTCAACCCCTACACGTTCGGCGTCGTGAGCGGTTCCGACTCCCACGACGCCGTCGTTCCCTATCGCCAGAAGAACTACTTCGGCGTGCACGGTACCGCCGACGACACACCCGAGAAGCGGCTGGGCGGCGGCCACCTGCTCGGGCTCGACAATCTGTGGGTGACGCCGGCAGGCCTCAGCGCGGTGTGGGCGGAGGAGAACACCCGCGAGTCCATCTTCGCCGCGCTGCAGCGCAAGGAGACGTACTCGACGAGCGGGGTGCGCATCCCGGTGCGGTTCTTCGGCGGCTGGAGCTACGAGCCCGGCCTCCTGGAGCGGAAGGACTGGATCCGGTCCGCCTACGCGAACGGCGTCCCGATGGGAGCCTCCCTGCCGACCCCGTCCGGCCGGGCGCCCACCTTCGCCGTCTGGGCAGCAAGGGACCCGGACAGCGCGAATCTCGACCGCATCCAGATCGTCAAGGGTTGGAGCCGGAACGGGCAGTCCTTCGAGAAGATCTACGACGTGGCCTGGGCGGGGGGCCGCCAGCCCGACCCGGAGACGGGCAAGCTTCCGCCGATCGGCTCCACGGTGGACCTGGCCGAGGGGACCTACACGAACACGATCGGGGCCGGCGAGCTGAAGGCAGTCTGGACGGATCCGGAGTTCGAACCGAGTCGCGACGCCTTCTACTACGTCCGCGTCCTCGAGATCCCCACCCCGCGCTGGAGCACGATCCAGGCCGCCGCGCTGGGAAGGGTGCCCCCGGGCGGCAGGGGATTCCAGCCCGTCATCCAGGAGCGCGCGTGGAGCTCCCCGATCTGGTACGTGCCGGATGCGGAAGCGCGCAAGGCGGCCGAGCCTGGCCTGACCGTCGCGGAGCTGAAGCGACGCGGTGCGGTCCCCCTCTCCGACGAGAAGCTCCGCGATCTGATCGTGGGCCGGACCGTCGAGGTTCACAACACGGTCACCGGCCAGCGGTTCGAGATCCTCTACGGGACGACGGGGCGCCGCCTGGTCACCGCGATCGACGGGGAGCCCGCGCTTCCGGAGGACACCGCGGAGCTGCTTCTCGGCGGGCAGGCGCAGTACGAGATCCGCGACGGACGCCTCGTC
>JANQFA010000084.1 GCA_028278065.1 Myxococcota bacterium | reverse complement strand
AGAGGTGCTGCGCACGCGCCTCGTCATCGGAGCCGACGGAGCGCTCTCCAAGGTGGCCGAGCAGGAGATCGTGCGGGGCAGCTCGCGCGACCGTGTGGTGTTCGCGTATCACGAGATCATCCGCTCGCCCGACGCCCCGACGGGCGGAGCATTCGGCGCCCGACGCGCCGACGTGTACTACGACGGGCGCCTCAGCCCGGACTTCTACGCGTGGATCTTCCCGCATGGGGAGACGACGAGCGTGGGGACGGGCAGCTACCACAAGGGCTTCGGCCTCCGCGAGGCGGTCGGGCAGCTGCGCGCTCGCACGGGGCTCGACGACGCGGAGACCTTGCGCAAGGAAGGCGCGCCGATCCCGCTCACGCCGCTCAAGCGCTGGGACAACGGACGCGACGTCATCCTCGCAGGCGATGCCGCTGGCGTGGTCGCCCCCTCCTCGGGAGAGGGGATCTTCTACGCCATGACCGGCGGACGCCTGGCGGCCCAGGCGGTCGACGAGGTCCTCGCAACGGGACGTGCCCGCGCCCTCCGCCGCGCGCGCAGGCGCTTCTTCCGCGAGCACGGGCAGGTCTTCTTCGCGCTGAAGGTGATGCAACGTTTCTGGTACGCGAACGACGCGCGGCGCGAGCGGTTCGTGGCCATCTGCGGGGACCGGGACGTCCAGCAGCTGACATTCGAAGGTTACATGCACAAGAAGCTCGTGCGGGCCAAGCCGATGGCTCATGCACGCATCTTCTTCAAGAACATCGGTCATCTGACCGGGTTGGTGGGAACATGAGCGCCATGGCATTCGTCGAGGCGCCGGCGGTAGCCGGCAGTCCCCTGGACCATTTCCTCGACCGGAACCGCTCCCGACTCGAGGCTCGCTTGGCCTCCGAGTGCGAGGACCTGGGCTCGGGGCTATCGGCCCTCGGCGAGGTGCTCGGCCGCGCGGTGGGAACCGACGGACGCGGCGGAGGTCGATGGCGACCGCTCCTGACCCTGGCGGCCGCCGAGACCTGCGGCGGCCCGGCGGACGGGGCACTCGACGCGGCGGTGGCGGTCGAGCTCACCCACACCGCGTCCCTGGTGCTGGACGACCTTCCGTGCATGGACGACGCGGCTACGCGCCGGGGCGACCTGGCGACCCACCGCCTGGTGGGCTCCGCAGGCGCGATCCTGCTCTCGGTGGGGCTGCTCTCCCGCGCGGTCGAGCTCCTGGGAAGGCAGCCCGGCTACGGCGGCACCCTGGCCGCCGAGTGGGGGAGCACCGTGGGGCTGGCCGGAATGGCGGGGGGACAGGCCATGGACGTGAGCGCCTCGACCGCCTTGCGTGGCGCGAAGCGGCGGCTCCACCGGACCAAGAGCTCCGCCCTGCCGGCCCTGGCGCTGTCGGCCGGGGCGCGCAGCGCGGGCGCCAGCGAGGCCACGTGTGCTGGCCTCGCCGCCGTCGGCCGCGGTCTCGGCTGGGCCTACCAGCTCCGCGACGACGCCGACGACCGGGCGGAGGATCTCCGGCTCGGCCGCGCGGCAGGCGACTGGCGTCCGCTGTCGCGGAGCGCGCGAATCATGCGGATGACACTGCGACGCCTTTCCCGGGTGCCGGGTCTGGGCGACGAGGGCCGGGACATCCTGGCGGGCCTCGCGGTGCGCGTGGTGCCCGACGTACCGAAGGGGGAGTTCTAGGACATGCTGGTCTCATTGGGCCTCGACTTCCGCAGGGCGCGTCTGGAGGTCAGGGAGCGCTTCCACCTGGAGGACGACGACGTCCCGCGGGTGTTCGACGCGCTGGCCCGACGCGGGGTGCGAGAGGCCGTGATCGCGCGCACGTGCAATCGCGTGGAAGCCTACTGCTGGTGGCCGGATGGCGGAGCAGACGCCGCACGCGGAATCAGCCGGGCCTGGGTCGGCGGCGACGGGAGCGACGCCGAAGCGCTCCGATCCAGCGCTACGCTGCGCCGCGACACCGAGGTGCCGGCACACCTGTTCCGGGTCGCTGCCGGTCTGGAGTCGCAGATTCTCGGGGACATCCACATCCTCGGCCAGCTGCGGCGCGCGTTCCGCGACGCCCTCGCGGCCCAGGCGGTGGGCTCGAATCTGCACCGCCTCTTCGAGACCGCTTTTCGCGTCGGGAAGCAGGTGAAGCGGGAGACGCGCCTGATGGCCTCGCGCAGCAGCGTCGGCTCGGAGGCCGCTCGTTGCGCAGCCGCCCATTGGGGTCGGCTCGCGGAACAGCCGTGCGTGGTGGTGGGCTGCGGAAAGAGCGGCACCCATGCGGCGCGCGCCCTCGTCGCGCTCGGGGCACGAGATCTCACGGTCGTGAACCGCACGGTCGAACGGGCCGAGAAGCTCGCGGCGGAGCTCGGGGGCGTGCACGCCGGCGGATTCGACATCCTGCCGGCGACACTGGCGCGTGCGGCGGTCGTGATCGTCGCAACGGGAGCACCCCAGCCGGTCCTCACGCGCGAGTTCATGGCACGCGCGCGGGGCGCGAGCCCTCCCACGACGCTCGTCGTCGACGTCTCGGTCCCGCGCAACGTCGAGACGGCCGTGGGGAAGCTCCAGGGCGTCTCCCTCGTCGACCTGGACAGCCTCCACCCCACCGCGGCCGCAGTGGAGAAGTCCCGCCTGGAGGCGATCCCCGCCGCAGAGACCCTCGTCGACGAGGCGATCCTGGAGTTCAGCCGCTGGCTCGAGCTGCGCGACGCGCGCCGGGCTCTGGTCCCGCTGCACGAGGTGCTCTCGGACATCTGCATGCGGGAGGTCTCGCACCTGGCGGGCGAGTCGGCGGGCGCGCGCCGCACGGCGGACCGCATCGTGGCGCGCGTGATGGCACGACCGATGACTGCCCTGCGGGCGGCATCGGAGCGCGGCGAGCCCCTCGAGGATGCGGCCGGCGCCCTGGGCGTCCTGTTCGAGGCGACGAGGACCGGCACATGAGGCGATTTCCCATCGACGCCGCATCGCTCGCGCGCTCGGTGGGCTCGACTCGGCACGTTTGGGTCGCAAATCGCGCGACCGTCGTAGAACGCCGTTTGAGTTGTGTCGCCAAAGTGACAGGCGGGCGTGACAGTTGACAAATTCAATTGACACCCCCCTCGACGGTTCGGAAGAATGTCCGCACCGTCACGCCGCCGCCTACTCTCCTCGGCGACCCGTTATTCAGGCCACGGAGGGAAGCGCCCCGGAGTGAGGTGCCAACAGAAGCGCGGCCTCTTCGACGGGAGCCGGAGGCGACCAAGCGGAGAGACCGCTCCAAGTGGAGAGGCGGGCCCGTGAGAGAGTTGACCCAGGCGATCGGAGAGCACGGCGAGAGCCACGCGCGGGAGAAGGCCGTCGCGGCCTTCCTCTACCTCGGGGACAAGCTGCGGGCGCTCTACGCGCGCGACCACGGCGAACCCGTCTCCGCAGAGGCCACTGCCACGCTGCTGCGTACGATCGAGGGTGAGATCATCCCGCGGCTCATGCTCTTGACCCGAGAGCAGGAGACGCTCGTCGAGCCGGCGGCCGGCGGCGCGGAGATCAGCGACGCCGACCACGCACGGTTCCTCGAAGTCGTCATGCACGAGTCCTCCGCAGCAGCCTGCGCCTTCGTCGACGCAATGCTCGCTCGCGGCGTGCCACTCGAGCGGATCTTCCTCGAGCTTCTCACGGACGCGGCGCGGCGCCTGGGGGAGTTCTGGGAGGAAGACACCTGCGACTTCTCCGACGTGACCATCGGCCTCTGCCGGCTGCACGAGTTGCTCCGCGTGCACAGCGTCGTGAACCGACCGACCGAACGGGGCTTCGCCGAGGGCCCGCGCATCCTGCTCGCGACGGCCTGCGCCGACCAGCACGTGCTGGGCGTGGTCATGGTCGCCGAGTTCTTCCGCCGTGCCGGCTGGCGCGTGTGGAGCGAGCCGGGCGCGGGACGCGGACAGATCGCAGCGATCCTCTCGAGGGCCGCCTTCGACGTGCTCGGCCTCTCCGCCGCCTGCTCGGTGTCCCGCGACGAGGTAGCGAGCGAGATCGAGACCTTCCGCAAGGCATCACGCAACAGGGAGCTGCTGATCCTGGTCGGCGGCCGCCTGTTCGTGGTGGAGCCGACCCTCGTCGGACAGGTGGGCGCCGACGGCGTGGCGACGGATGCCCAGACGGCCCCGGCGGTTGGAAAGGAGTTGCTGGCTCGTCCCGCAACGCCCTGCTGAGGGCACGACACGGGGTGGGGCTTGCCTCAGGAAATGGACGCTACGGTCACCACCGAAGGCCGGCAGGTCTGGTTCGAGAGCCCCGCTCGGTTCCTTGCGGACCTGGACCCCGCTACCACGGGGCGGGTGATCGCTTCCGCCGCGGACGTGGCCCTGATCGTCGAGCAGGGAGTCATCCGTGACGTGGCCTTCGGCAACGATGATCTGAGTCGCGAGGGGTACGGCCACTCCTGGCGGGGCCGCGAGTGGATCGACACCGTGACGATCGAGAGCCGGCCCAAGATCGAGTACCTGCTGCAGGTGGAGCCTTCGAGCGTCGCGCACTGGCGCCAGGTGAACCATCCCTCCGCCGGGGGCCTCGACGTTCCCATCCGCTACACGGCCGTGCGCACCGGGCACGACGACCGCGTCGTCGCGCTGGGCCGAGACCTGCGCTCCCTGGCGCGGCTCCAGCAGCGTCTGGTGGAGGCCCATCAGAGCCTGGAGCGAGACTACGCGCGCCTGCGCGAGGCCGAGTCGCGCTACACGCTGCTCTTCCAGTCGGTCTCCGAGCCCGTCTTGATCCTCGCCGCGGCGACGTCGACGGTGGCGGAGATGAACCCGGCGGCCGTCGCGCTGCTGGCCCCGCCCGACAGCGAGGAGCCCGACGACAGTGCGATCGGGCGCGCCTTCGGCGACCTGTTCGCGCCCCACGCACGGGCCGCCGCGGAGCAGGCCGTCGCCGCGTCCCTCTCGCTGGGGCACGCGGACGCCGTGGCGCTGGAGCTGCGCAGCGGAGCCGCGTGCCGGGTCTGGGCGTCGGTCTACCGCGGCGGCGAGGACGCGCGCGTGATCGTCCGGTTCGAGTTAGCCGAGTCCGGCACGGCGCCGAGCAGACGGCCGGAGTCTCCCCTTCTGCCCATGCTCGAGCAGCTTCCCGACGGTCTGGTGGTCACCGGAAGCGATCTGCGCATCCGCGCCGCCAACCCCGCCTTCATCGAGATGACGCAGGCGGCGAGCGAGCAACAGCTCGCGGACCGCGAGATCTCCGAGTACCTGGGTCGCTCGCTGCGCGACCTGAACGTCCTGGTGTCGACCCTCCGCAACCACGGGATGGTGCGCAACTTCGCAACGGTGATGCGCGACCGCTTCGGGAACGAGGAGGACGTCGAGGTCTCGGCCGTCGCGACACCGCATGGCGATGACGCGAGCTACGGCTTCTCGGTGCGCTCCGTGGCGCGCCGCCTGCGCAGTGAGGCAGAGGCCGGCAAGGGTCTGCCCAGCTCGGCGGACCAGCTCACGGGCCTGGTCGGACGAATGCCGCTGCGAGATATCGTGCGGCAGTCCACCAACGTGATCGAGCGCCTCTGCATCGAAGCGGCCCTCGAGATCACCGACGACAACCGCGCCTCGGCTGCCGAGATGCTGGGGCTGAGCCGCCAGGGCCTCTACTCCAAGCTGCGACGCTTCGGGCTGGACGATTCCCGCTGAGAGAGGAGCTGCATGGTGGAGAAGCCTGAAACGCCCGGCACGCTGGGATGGCCGGGAGTCGTCCGGCTGGGCCTGGTCCAGACCGCTCTCGGCTCGATCGTCATCCTGACCACGTCCACCCTCAACCGCGTCATGGTGGTCGAGCTGGCACTCCCGGCGATGCTCCCCGGCGCCCTGGTGGGCTGGCACTACGCGGTGCAGCTGGCGCGCCCGCGCTGGGGCTACGGATCGGACGTGGGCGGCTCGCGCTCGCGCTGGATCGTGGGGGGCATGGCGATCCTGGGCCTGAGCGCCGTCGCCGCCGCGGCCTCGACGGCTCTGATGGCCAGCTCCGTCGTCCTGGGGGTCACGGGGGCCTGCCTCGCGTTCCTCGGCATCGGGATCGGGGTCGGCGCCTCGGGCACCAATCTGCTGGCGCTGCTCGCCACGCGCACGGAGCCGGAGCGCAAGGCGGCTGCGGCCGCCATCGTCTGGATCATGATGATCGCCGGCTTCATCGTGACGGCCGGCGTGGCCGGGAGGCTCCTCGATCCGTTCTCGATGGACAGGCTGATCGGGGTGACCGCGGGCGTGGCCGTCGTGGCCTTCGTCATGACCGTCCTCGCCGTCGGACGCATGGAGCGTCCCGGCGCGCGCGACGCGGACGCGACGGAGGAGGATACGCCCGTCGCGTTCCGGGCCGCGCTGGCGGAGGTCTGGAGCGAGACCCAGGCCCGGCGCTTCACGGTCTTCGTGTTCGTCTCGATGCTGGCCTACAGCGCCCAGGATCTGATCCTCGAGCCCTTCGCGGGCCTGATCCACGGCTACAGCCCGGGCCAGTCGACGCAGCTGGCCGGCGTGCAGAACGGCGGCGTCCTGCTCGGCATGATCGCCACGGCGGTGATCGGTACGACCATCGGCCGCTCGCGCGCGCGCTTCATGCGCCGCTGGACCGTCGGCGGCTGCGTCGCCTCCGCCCTCGCCTTGGGGGCCCTGGCGATCGGGGCTCGCATCGGCCCGGCCTGGCCGCTGGAGCCCTCGGTCTTCGCGCTGGGCGTCGCCAACGGCGCCTTCGCGGTGGCGGCCATCGGCTCCATGATGACCCTCGCCAGCGCGGGCCGGAAGGGACGCGAGGGTACGCGCATGGGACTCTGGGGCGCAGCCCAGGCGATCGCCTTCGGCCTCGGGGGCTTCGTCGGCGCCGCCTCGCTCGACGCCATGCGCGCGCTGCTCCCGGATCCCGGAACCGCCTTCGCCTTCGTCTTCGCGGCCGAGGGGGCGACGTTCGTGGTCGCGGCCGTCCTGGCGACGCGGGTGGGACCGACGGTGGCGGACGGCCTGAGGCTGCCCGCCATGCCGGCCGGGGAACAGCCCGGTCCGGCGACGGGCGCCTGAGGGATCCGCATGGAGCACAGCGCCGCCGTCGACGATCGATCCACTCCCGAGCGCTCCTGGCCCAACCGGCCGGTGATCGTCGCGGGCCTCTGCGCGCTCGTGGTCGCGCTGCTCGGCGGGGCGGCGACGGATACCGGGCCCTGGTACCAGGACCTGGCGAAGTCGTCGCTCAACCCGCCGGACGTGCTGTTCGCGCCGGCCTGGACCGTGATCTACGCGCTGCTCGTTGCCGCCACCGTGATCGGGTGGAGGGCGCTGGCAGAGCCTCGCGAGCGCGCCTGGCTGGTCTCGCTGCTCTTCGCCAACGGCGTGCTCAACGTCCTGTGGAGCGTCTGCTTCTTCACACTGCGGCGCCCCGACTGGGCCCTCGCCGAGGTGTTCACGCTCTGGGTCTCGGTGCTCGCTCTCATCCTCTTCTTCCTGCCCCGATCCCGGCGGGCTGCGACGCTGCTGGTGCCCTATCTCGTCTGGGTCGCCTTCGCCGCCTACCTGAACTTCCGCGTCGTCGTTCTCAACGGGCCGTTCGCGTGACGCTGTCCGGACCGACACCGGGGCAGCTGGACGTGATCCTCGCCGCCGTCGTGCTCGAAGCCATCGTGCTGGGAACGGTGCTCGCGGGCAGCGGGCGCGGTCGCTACCGCCGGCTGCTGTGGACGTGTCTGGCCTCGGGGGCCTTCCTGCTCGTGGCGCTCCGCCTCGCGCTGGCCGGGCACGACTCCAGCCAGGTCGCGGCCGCGCTGCTCGCCGCCGGCGTCGCGCACGTGGCTATGCTCCGCGAGGCCTGGCGGCAGCTCGCGGACACGGCGCGTGCCGCACCGAGGCGGAGCCAGCCCGGGATTGCACCCGCGGAGCCTACCTGAGGACAGCACCATGCCCCACGTATTCCCCTTCTCGGCCATCCTCGGGCAAGACGAGATGAAGCTCGCCCTCCTGATCGCAGCGATCGATCCCGGCGTAGGCGGCGTCCTCGTGTTCGGCGATCGCGGCACCGGCAAGTCGACCGCGGTCCGGGCTCTGGCGCAGCTCCTCCCTCCCATGCGTGTGGTCGCCGGCTGCCCCTTCCACTGCGATCCCGACAGCGAGCACGGCCGCTGCGACGAGTGCCGGGAGTCGCCCCGCGCGCGCAGCCGTCGCATGCCCGTCCCCGTGGTCGACCTCCCGCTCGGTGCCACCGAGGACCGCGTGGTGGGCGCCCTCGACCTGGAGCGAGCCCTCGGCGAGGGAGTCAAGGCCTTCGAGCCGGGGCTTCTCGCCCGGGCCAACCGCGGCTTTCTCTACGTCGACGAGGTGAACCTGTTGGAGGACCATCTGGTCGACCTCCTGCTCGACGTGGCCGCCTCGGGCGAGAACGTAGTGGAGCGCGAGGGCCTGAGCGTGCGGCACCCCGCGCGCTTCGTGCTGATCGGGAGCGGCAACCCCGAGGAGGGCGAGCTGCGGCCGCAGCTCCTCGACCGCTTCGGCCTCGCGGTCGAGGTGACCACGCCGCAGGACCTGGCGGTACGGGTGGAGGTCGTGCGCCAGCGTGACACCTTCGATCGCGATCCAGCGGCCTTCGCGACGCGCTGGAAGCGACGGGACGGGCGCCTGCGCCGGCGGATCGTCGCGGCACGGGACCGGCTCGACGCGGTGCAGGTGGACGAGGACGTCCGCGAGCGGATCGCGCGCCTGTGCATGGCACTGGGAACCGACGGGCTGCGCGGGGAGCTGGTGATGGTGCGTGCCGCGCGCGCGGTCGCCGCCTTCGAGGGCGACGCAGCGGTCAAGGACGCCCATCTGTACCAGGTCGCCCTGCCCGCGCTGCGCCATCGCCTGCGCCGCAACCCGCTCGACGAGTCGGGCTCCACCACCCGCGTCGAGCGCGCACTCGCCGAGGTCTTCGGCGAATGACACCCGGCGAGGAGCACACGCCCGATCCGTGGAGCGACGCGGTGCTGGCCGCAGCGCTCTTCGCGCTCGATCCGGTTGGAACGGGCGGCGTGCGGCTGCGCGCGCCGGCCGGGCCCGTGCGCGAACGCTGGCTCGACCTGCTGCGCGAGGCCCTGCCCCCCGACTCGCCTTGGCGACGCGTACCCCTCAACGCGCCGCCCGACCGGCTGCTCGGCGGCCTCGACCTGGCGGCGACCCTCCAGGCTGGCCGGCCGGTGGCCGAGCGCGGCATCCTCCGCGATGCCGACGGGGGCGTGGTCATCCTGGGGATGGCGGAGCGAATCGAGCCGTCGGTGGCCGCCCTCGTGGCGTGCGTACTCGACTCCGGCGAGCTGGCGCTGGAGCGCGACGGCCTGAGCCGCCGAGACCCCACCCGCTTCGGCGTGGTGGCGCTCGACGAGGGAATGGTCGACGACGAGCGCCCGCCCGCCGCGCTGCTGGATCGCCTCGCCTTCCACGTGGAGCTGGGCGGCATCGGCCCGCGCGACACCGCGGGGGTGCAGCCGAGCCCGGCGGCGATCGACTCCGCCCGCCGACGCCTGGCGAGCGTCACGGTGAGCGACGAAATCCTCGAGACGCTCTGTAGCGCCGCACAGGTCCTCGGTATCGGGTCCCTCCGCGCGCCGCTCCAAGCCCTCCACGCCGCGCGTGCGAGCGCGGCGCTGGCTGCGCGGCCCGGCGTCGACGCCGAGGATGCGGCGCTGGCCGCCCGCCTCGTGCTGGCCCCGCGCGCCACGCAGATTCCCAGCGAGTCCTCCGAGGAGGAGGCGCCGCGGCCCGACCCCGCGCAGGGCAGCGACCGGGACAGCGAGCGGGGCGACGGTGACGCCGAGTCTGCAGAGGAGCGCGTCCTCGCCGCGGTGAAGGCCGCCCTCTCGAACGGGCTCCTCGAGGAGATCCGCCCGGCGGACCGTGGCAGGGCGGGCAGCGCCCGGACCCGCGGCTCGGGAGCCCGCCGGACCTCGGTCCGCCGCGGTGCGCCGCGCGGCGCGCGCGCGGGCGACCCCCGCTCCGGTGCGCGCCTCGACGTGGTCGAAACGCTGCGTGCGGCGGCGCCCTGGCAGCGTCTGCGTCGCGCGCCTGCGCGCTCGGCGGGCGGCGGCGCGCGGCGCCTGGCGGTGCGGCGCGAGGACTTCCGCGTCGTACGCTTCGCCGATCGCACCGAGACGACGGCGATCTTCATCGTCGACGCGTCGGGATCGACGGCCCTCCAGCGCCTCGCCGAGGCCAAGGGAGCCATCGAGCTGCTCCTCTCCGACTGCTACGTCCGCCGCGACCGTGTGGCGCTGGTGGCCTTCCGCGGGCGCAACGCGGAGGTGCTGCTGGAGCCGACGCGCTCCCTCGCGCGGGCCCGGCGCCACCTGGCCGGTCTTCCGGGGGGCGGCGGAACCCCGCTCGCCGCCGGCCTCGACGCGGGCCTCGCCCTGGCCGACGGCGTGCTGCGCCGGGGCGGGACGCCGCTCCTCGTCCTGCTCACCGACGGACGCGCGAACGTCGCCCGCGACGGCACCGGCGGACGCGAGCGGGCGGCCCAGGACGCGCTCGCCTCGGCTCGCGAGGTGCGCGCGCGCGGACTCGGCACCCTGCTCGTCGACACGGCGCCCCGCCCCCAGGCCTCGGCCAGACGCCTGGCCGAGACGATGGGCGGCCTGTACCGCGCCCTGCCCCACGCCGACGCGGCCACGCTGCGGGAGGCGGTTCGCGGGGCCGTGGAGCCGAACTCCGCGGCGCTGGACGCCGTGTGATGCTGGTCGAGGCCCTGCACGGTGCGACCTGGCCTCTGCTGCGCCCCACGCAGCCCCGCTGGGCGCACGAGGGGCGCGCGTGGCCCAACCGGGAGGCCAGCCGCTTCGTGCGCGCGGGCGGACGACGCTGGCACGTACAGGAGATGGGTCGCGGCCCGGTTCTCCTGCTGCTCCACGGCACCGGGGCGTCGACCCACTCGTGGCGCGATCTGGCGCCGGCGCTGGCCGAGCACTTCACCGTGGTCGCGCCCGATCTCCCGGGCCACGGCTTCAGCGAGGGCGGCGGCCGCCTCTCGCTGCCGGGCATGGCGGCCGCCCTGGGCGAGCTTCTGGCGGTGATGGACCGGCGCCCATCGCTGGCGGTCGGCCACTCGGCCGGCGCCGCGATCGCCTGCCGCATGCGTCTGGACGGCACCCTCCAAGCGCCCGCGCTGGTCGCGCTGAACGGTGCGCTGCTGCCCTTCGGCCTGACCGTCGGGCGCGCCGCCGCGTGGCTCGGATCGCCGCTGGCGCGGCTTCTCTCCCTGAATCCGCTGCTTCCCTTCGCCCTGGCGCGACGCTCCCGCGACCCGGCCGTGGTGGCCCGCCTGCTGCGCGGGACGGGCTCGCGCATCGACGCCGAGGGCTGCCGTCTCTACGGCCAGCTGATGGCGAGCCCCGGCCATGTGGGCGCCACCCTCGCGATGATGGCCGCCTGGGATCTGGCCCGGCTCCAGCGGGAGCTCACGCGCCTGCCGGCGCGACTGCTGCTGGTGGTGGGCGACGCGGACCGCTACATCCCTCCCGACAACGCGAAGCGCGTCGTGGACCTCGTGCCGGATACGACCCAGGTGACGCTGCACGGTCTCGGCCACCTCGCCCACGAGGAGCATCCGCACGAGGTGGCGGACCTCATCGCGGACTTCGCGACGACGCTCGAAACCCCAGGAGACTGACCGTGTCCGCCGATCCGACCCGTCTGCGTCGCTCGCTCTTCTTCGTGCCGGGCGGCGACGCACGCAAGCTCGAGAAAGCGCGCGCGCTGGCGGCGGACACGCTGCTGCTCGACCTGGAGGACTCCGTCGCCCCGGCCGAGAAGGAGCTCGCCCGCGAGCGGGTGGCCGCCTTCCTGCGCGAGGGCGACTTCGGCGGGTCGGAGCCTGCGGTGCGCATCAACCCCGAAGGCACGCCGTTCTACGACGAGGACCTCGACGCTGCGGTGGCCGCGGGCGCGGGGGCGATCATGCTCCCCAAGGCCGAGGACTCCGCCGCCCTCGCACGGACCGCAGGGCAGATCCGTGCGGCCGCGGAGCAGGCGGGGCGGACCGGCAGCGTCGCCCTCCTGGCCCTCGTCGAGACCGCGGCCGGCCTGGTGCACGCGGCCGCGCTCCCGGCCGCGGCAGCGGAGGTCGAAGGCCTGTGCTTCGGGCATGCGGATTTCTCGCGCGACATGGGCCTCGTCGAGGCCGACGCATCCGAGGGGGTCGTGCTCCAGGCCCGCTGCACGGTGGCCATCGCGGCGCGCGCCGGCGCAATCGCCCCGATCGACACCGTCTACCTCGACGTGCGCGACGACGAGGGCTTCCGGCGGGACGCCGAGCAGGGACGCCGGCTCGGATTCACCGGCAAGCTGTGCATCCACCCACGCCAGCTCGAGATCGCCAACGCCGTCCATACGCCCGCGCCCGAGGAGATCGCCTACGCCCGGCGCGTGGTGGACGCGGCACGCGCGGCCGCCCAGGAGGGCAAGGGCGTCTTCACGGTCGACGGCAAGATGGTCGACGCACCGCTCGTCGCGGCCCAGGAGCGGATCCTCGAGACCGCGGCGCTGGCGGGCCTGGTGGATGCGGAAGACGATGGGCGCTGAACGGGTCGCGCTCGGGAGCCATCCTCGCGAGTGTCCGTAGCGGTCGAATCTCCGGTGTCGGGGACGCCGGAGCATCCATGCGCTACGTGTCACCTGGCCTGCTGATGGGCCTTCCAGCCCTGGCGCCTGGGGCGCTTCTGCCCGAGCCGGCTCGCCCTCCTCGACCGGCATCGCGAGCCTCGACCCGGAGAGCCCCGGCTGCGGCAGGGCATTGGTGCAAGGGGGATTCGTGATGAGGCTGGTCATCCTGGCGCTGGCGCTGACCCTGGTCCCGGGGCTCGCTGCGGCACGAGAGGCGACGGGCACGGGGCCGGGAGCTCTGCGGCTCGAAGAGGTGCTGATCGCCGTGGACACGGCCTATCCCCTGCTGCGCGCCGTCGAGGCCGACCGTCTGGCCGCGACGGGTGGGCTGCGTTCGGCGCGCGGCGGATTCGACACGTTGCTTCGCGCGGACGGCGATCTGCGTCCCGCCGGCTTCTACGAGAACTACGCCGGCGGGGCGGCGGTGGAGCAGGCCACCCGCCTGTGGGGCGCCCGCTTCTTCGCCGGCTACCGGGTCGGCCGGGGCACCTTCCCGGCGTACGACGGATACCGGCACACCAACTCCGGCGGTGAGGTCTTCGGGGGCATGGAGCTCCCCCTGCTGCGGGGCGGCTCGATCGACGGGCCCCGAGCGCGTCTGGCCCAGGCCGAGCTCGATGTCAGCCGCGCCGACGTCGAGGTGACGCTCCAACGCATCGCCTTCCGTCGCGAGGCGGCCCTCGCCTACTGGGGTTGGCTGGCCGCACAGCTGGGGGTGGCCGTCGAGGAGCGGCTGCTGGAGGTGGCAGAGGCAAGGCAGGGCCAGATCGCGGGACGCGTGACGCGGGGCGCCCTCCCGCGGGTGGACCTGGCGGACAACGAGCGGCTGATCGTCGCGCGGCGCATCCGGCTGCGCGAGGCCGAGCGCAGCGCGCGCGAGGCCGCGATCGGCCTGTCGCTCTTCCTGCGCGACGGCGACGGCAACCCGGTGGTGGTGGAGCGCGAGCGGACCCCTGCGGACTTCCCGGCCGAGAGCGAGCCCGATCCCGCCCAGGCGACGCGCGACATCGAGCGGGCCCTGGAAGCCCACCCGCTGCTGACGAGCCTCGCCCTCGAGACCGATCGGGCCGAGGTGGACCTCGCCCTGGCGCGCAACGACACCCTGCCCTCGATCCGCCTGCGTCTCGAAGGGTCGCGCGACGGAGGAAGCGCCGAGCCGGGGATCTCCAGCGAGGGCTCCATCTCACCCGATCCCCGTGGCGAGACCGAGGCCAAGGTGCTGCTCCGCTTCGAGCTCCCGGTCCAACGACGCGAGGCGCGCGGGCGGGCCCTGAAGGCGAAGGCGCAGCTCGACCGGCTCTCCAGCGAGCAGCGCTTCGCCCGCGACCGCATCGCCGCCGAGATCCAGCGGGCGATGGCCAACCTCGAGGCGGCCTTCGCCCAGACCACCGAGTCGAGGCGCAACCTCGAGCTGGCCCGTCAGCTCGAGAGCGCAGAGGAGCGGCGTCGAACCCTGGGGACGAGCAACCTCATCAACGTCAACATCCGCGAGCTGCAGACGGCGGAGTCCAACCGGGCCCTGATCCGGACGCAGGCGGACTACTTTCGCGCGCTGGCCAGGTACCGGGCCGCCGTCGCGATGGATCTGTAGCCATGTCGCCGGCCGGCCCCATCACCAAGATCCTCGTCGCCAACCGCAGCGAGATCGCGATCCGCATCGTGCGCGCAGCCCAGGAGCTGGGCCTCGAGGCGGTCAACGTGTACTCCGAGGAGGACCACCTCACGCTGCACCGCTTCGCCGCGCCGGAGGCCTACCTGGTGGGCCGGGGGAGCACGCCGGCAGGCGCCTACCTCGACATCGACGAGATGCTGCGGGTGGCGCGCGAGTCCGGCTGCGACGCCGTGCACCCCGGCTACGGATTCCTGTCGGAGAACCCGGACTTCGCCGAACGCTGCGCCTCTGCGGGGATCACCTTCATCGGCCCGCAGCCGGACGTGATGCGCCGCCTGGGCAACAAGGTCCAGGCCCGCGAGATCGCTCGAGCGGCCGACGTGCCGGTGATGCCGGCCAGCGACCCGCTTCCGGGCGACCCGAGCGAGGCAGCGCGCCTCGCCGAGGCGATCGGCTACCCGGTGATGCTCAAGGCGAGCTGGGGCGGTGGGGGCCGCGGCATGCGCGTCGTCGAGGGTTCCGAGGAGCTGGAGAGCCAGCTGGAGATCGCGCGCCGCGAGGCCCGCGCCGCCTTCGGGAGCGACGAGGTCTACTTCGAGAAGCTCGTGCGCAACGCGCGCCACGTCGAGGTTCAGATCCTCGGCGACCACCACGGCAACGTCGTGCACCTGTTCGAGCGCGACTGCACCGTTCAGCGCCGGCACCAGAAGGTCGTGGAGCGCGCGCCGGCGCCGTATCTGGACGATGCGGGCAGACGAGAGATCTGCGAAGCCGCGCTGCGCCTCGCCCACTCCGTTTCCTACGTCAACGCGGGAACGGTCGAGTTCCTCCAGGATCGCGACACGGACGAGTTCTACTTCATCGAGGTCAACCCGCGCGTGCAGGTGGAGCACACCGTCACCGAGCAGGTGACCGGCCTCGACATCGTCAAGGCGCAGATCCAGATCGCGGCCGGCGCCCGCATCGGCTCTCGCGAGACCGGGATCCCCGCGCAGGAGGGCATCCGCCTGCGCGGATCCGCGATCCAGTGCCGGGTCACGACGGAGGACCCCCGCAACAACTTCATCCCGGACTTCGGGAGAATCGCGTCGTACCGCGGGCCGGCCGGAACCGGCATCCGCCTGGACGAGGGCACGGCCTACTCGGGAGCCGTCATCACGCGGCACTACGACAGCCTGCTGGTCAAGCTGACCGCTTCGGGCCGCGACGACCAGGAGGCCACGGACCGCATGCATCGCGCCCTGCGCGAGTTCCGGGTTCGCGGGGTCGAGACGAATCTGGACTTCCTCCAGGGACTCGTGCGGCACCCGCGCTTCCTGCCGGGTGACTACACGACGCGGTTCATCGACGAGACCCCCGAGCTCTTCGACCTCCCCCTGCCGCAGACCCAGCCCATCAAGCTCATCCACTACATCGGCGACGTGATCGTGAACGGAAACGCCCAGGTTCAAGGCCGGTCGAAGCCACGCAGCTGGCAGGAGCCGGAGCCGCCGCCGCTGCCGGAAGGTGAGACCCGGGATGGCGTGCGGCAGATTCTCGAACGTGACGGCGCCGCGGCCGTGGTCCGCTGGCTGCAGGAGCAGCCGACTCCGGTGGTGACGGACACGACGTTCCGCGACGCCCACCAGTCCCTCCTGGCCACCCGCATGCGCACGCTCGACATGCTGCGCATCGCCCCACACTACGCGCGCCTCCTGCCCCAGCTCTTCTCGGTCGAATCGTGGGGCGGGGCGACCTTCGACGTCGCCATGCGCTTCCTCAAGGAGGACCCCTGGCAACGACTCGCCGATCTCTCCGCGGCGATGCCCAACCTGATGCAGCAGATGCTGCTGCGCTCCTCCAACGCGGTCGGCTACACGAACTACCCCGACAACGTCGTGCGCCACTTCACCGGCGTCGCAGCGGAAGCGGGCGTCGATGTGTTCCGCATCTTCGACTGCCTGAACTGGGTGGAGAACATGCGCGAGGCGATCGACGCGGTGCTCGAGACGGGCAAGATCGCGGAGGCCGCCATCTGCTACACGGGCGATCTCCTGGACCCGCGGCGCCCGAAGTACGACCTGGCCTACTACGTCTCCCTGGCCCGAGAGCTGGAGGCGGCGGGAGCACACATCCTCGCCATCAAGGACATGGCCGGGCTCCTGAAGCCGGCCGCGGCGACGAAGCTGATCCGCGCGCTGAAGAACGAGGTCGGGCTGCCGATCCATTTCCATACACACGACACGAGCGGGGCGGCCGTGGCCAGCATCGTGGCGGCGGTGGAGGCCGGGGTGGACGCCTTCGACGTCGCGGTGGACTCCATGAGCGGACTCACCTCCCAGCCCTGCATGGGCTCCGCCGTCGCCGCCCTGCGCTTCACCGACGCGGATCCGGGGCTCGACGAGGCGGCGATTCGCGCCATCAGCGACTACTGGGAGCAGGTTCGCATCCAGTACGCCGCGTTCGAGCCCGACGTCCGTTCCGGAGCCTCGGAGGTCTATCTCCACGAGATGCCGGGCGGTCAGTTCACCAACCTGAAGGAGCAGGCCGAGTCGCTCGGCATCGGGCGGCGCTGGCACGAGGTGGCGCGCGCCTACTCCGACGTCAACGCAGCCTTCGGCGACATCGTGAAGGTGACGCCTTCATCGAAGGTGGTCGGCGACATGGCGCTGCTGATGGTCACGTCGGAGCTGAACATCGAGCAGGTCTGCGATCCCGAGGTGGAGATCTCCTTTCCCGACTCGGTCGTGGCCTTCTTCGCCGGAGAGCTGGGACAGCCGCCGGGGGGCTTTCCCGAGGCGCTCCAGAAGAAGGTGCTTCGGGGTCGCACACCGCTCACCGGTCGGCCCGGAGCGCACTTCGCGCCCGTGGATCTCGAGGCCGAACGGGCGTCGCTGGCGGAGTCGATCGGCCGCCCGGCCGACGACCGCGACCTCGCCAGCCACAACATGTACCCGAAGGTCTTCGCCGACTACGAGGAGCACGCGCAGAGATACGGCCACGTCAGCGTCCTGCCCACTCACGTGTTCTTCTACGGCATGCGCCCGGAGGAAGACGTGACCGTGACGATGATCGAGGACGGAAGCCAGGCCGTGCTTCGCTACCTCACGGTGTCGGATCCCGACGTGGAGGGGATGCGCCACCTCTTCTTCGAGATCAACGGCCAGCCCGCATCGGTGCGCATCCGCGACCGCAGCCTGGCACACGAGGTCGTGCTGCACGAGCGGGCGGACCTGTCCGACCCGCGGCACGTGGCCGCGCCCATGCCGGGCCTGGTGGTCTCGGTCGCGGTGGAGCCCGGACAGTCGGTCCGGCGCGGCGACCTGCTGCTCACGCTCGAGGCGATGAAGATGGAGACGGCCGTGGTGGCGGACCGCGACGCCGTGGTGAAGCGGGTGGTCGCCGTTCCCGACACCGAGGTGGACGCCAAGGACCTGCTCGTCGAGTTCGAGTGACGCGGCCCTCCTTGCAGAGCGTCGCGACCCGGTCCTATCCTGACGAGGTGAGCTCCTCGCCGCCGCGCCGAGAGGATTCGCACGGCCTGGCCGACCGGCTCCAGGAGGGAACCCGGGATCTGCACGTCCGCGCGGAGCGGAGCGGGATCATCGCCGGCATCCTGCGGGGCCGTGCCTCCCGCACAGGCTACACACTCCTGCTGCGCAACCTGCTGCCCGCCTATGATGCCCTCGAAGGCGCTCTCGAGGCGCGACGCGGGGATGCGGCGCTGGTGGGGATCGCGCGTCCCGAGGTCTACCGGCGGGCGGCCCTCGAGGCCGACCTCGAGGCGCTCGCCGGCCATGACTGGCGCGACGCCCTGCCGGTGCTGCCGGCGGGCGCCGCCTACGGCCGCCGCGTCCGGGAGGCCAACGAGCGGACGGGAGGGGCGCTGCTGGGCCACGCCTACACGCGCTACCTCGGCGATCTGAACGGCGGCCGGATCGTACAGCGTCTGCTGAGACGCTCGCTCGATCTCGGCCCCGCCTGTCTCTCCTTCTTCGCGTACCCGGGCGTTGGCGATCTCGCCTCGTTCGGAGCCGACTACCGGACGGCCTTCGACGCCGCAGAACGCCACGTCGACGTGTCGACCGTCATCGATGAAGCCCGCGCGGCGTTCCGACTGAACATCGCGGTCTCCACGGAGGTCGAGGAGGCCGTCTCCTCCGTGCCGGACTAGCGCTTCCGGACGGGGGCCGCGTGCGACGTGAGCTGCTCGAGGAGCTCCGCCATGCGCTCCACCGAGGCGCGCACGCTCTCCAGCACCTCCGGCATGTGTGCGGGGTCCACGCCGTCCGTGATCTCCATGGCGGCGAGCTGGGCGTTGCTGAGCACCTGGGCCAGCAGGTGCTGGTATGTGGGGTCGGCGCTGCCGCCCTTCACGCTTCCCGGATGGCCGGCCACGAGCGCCTGGAAGCGCCGCCGCGCCTCGTCCGCCTCGCGGCGTTCCGTGAGGTCGGAGACCAGAATGACGAATCCCAGCAGCCGGTTGGGTGCGACCAGCACCGGATCGGCACGGATCAGGAGAGGTCGGACCCCTCCGTCCGCCACCCGCAGCTGGAACTCGCCGCGGCGCGGACGCCGCCGCTGGAGCAGATCGTCGACGAGCCCGCGGAGCTCCGCGCGCTCGGCAAACAGCTGCGGCAGGTCGCTGATCCACTCCAGGTGCGGATGGGCTGCCCTCAGCAGGCGTTCGAACGCCTCGTTGGTGAGCAGGATCCGCCCGTCGGGATCCGCGAGAATGATCGGGTCGCCCGACTGCTGGACCTGTCTTCGCACGCCCTCGAGCTGGTCCCGCGCGATCAGCATCCGCACGGCGCGTGATTGCAGCACCACGTCCGCGACTGTCGCTCCGATCAGCTTCGCGGCGGCCAGGTCCGCCGCATCCCATGGCTGGCTGGTGCCCCTGACCTCCTCGTGCCACTGGGCGAAGGAGCGACGGGGCGACAGGTCGGCCGGGTCGTCACCCATGACGAAGGGCTTGTGGGGATCGCCTCCCCAGGTCAGTGTTCGCTCCTGGGCGGGTCGGAACCAGAGCATGTACTCACCCCCGGAGCTCGAGACCGGTGCCGCAGCCACGCCGCTCGCGACGTCGCCGAGGGACTCGAAGGCCGCGTCTTCGCGCCCGAGTGACGCGGTCGCGAAGACCGGAGCCGTGGGACGTGCGTCCAGCCAGCCGGCGATCCTGCGGATGTCCTGGGTCCCCGGGACGTCTCCGACGGTGAGCGCCTCGCCCTCCAGCAGGAGCGCAGCGCCGGTCGCCTCGACGGGATGGAGCAACGACGACGAGCCGTCGAAGAGAGCCGCACGCCAGTCGCCGTCCCGCGCCATCGCATCGTTCACGCGCTGCTCCAGGCGTCTGACGCCGACCTCGGCCTGGGCCTTCGCGAAGCTCTCGAGCGCCGTGATCCGGGTGGCGACGTTCTCCGCCAGGATCTCGCAGACCGCGCGCAGCTCGTAGTGCAGCGTGCGCGGCGAGTAGTGGTGGCAGGCCACGAGCCCCCACAGCCGACCGCCCACCATCAAGGACGCGACGAGGGTCGCAGCCACCCCCATGTTCTGCAGGTACTGGACGTGGATGGGAGACATGGCCCGCAGGAAGCAGAGCGACATGTCCAGGTCTTCGCCCGTGAGCGGGGAGAGACGCGGCAGGAGCGGAATGCGAGGATCGGCGACGTTCGCCAGCACGCGCACGCGGTTCCGCTCGTAGAGGCGGCGGGCGATCTGGGGAATGTCCGAGGCCGGATAGCGCTGTCCCAGGTAGGACTCGAGCTCGGGGTCGCGGCGCTCGGAGAGGATCTCGCCGTGGCCGTCTTCGTCGAATCGGTACATCATCGCCCGGTCGTAGCCCGCGATCTCCTTGAACAGGCTCGCCGTCTCGTCCGCCAGGTCCTCGAGCGAGGCTGCGGAGCGGATCAGGGGCAGGGCGGATTCGACCGCGCCCGTCACGTCGAGCACCGGCCCGGCGCGCTCCAGCTCGAGCACGAGCCCTCCTCGAGGCGGGCGGTGGAACAGGCAGTCGAGCTCGTGGTCGGGACTTCCCAGCGTCCCGCGGACGGCGCTCGGAATCTCGTGCAACGGCGCGGCGAGGTGGGGCGTGACCGCACCGGCCAGGTTTCCGGGCAAGGCATCGAGACGCTGACCGATCAGGTCGTCCAGGCCCAGGAACTCCGCCGCGTTGGCGCTGACCTGCACGATCTCCAGGTCCGACTCCTGGACCACGAGCAGCGCTCCGTGAGGCTGGATGCCGCCCGCCAGCTGGATCTGCTCACGCTCGCAGTTCGATAGATCCGCCTCTCCGAAGGCGGGGCTCTCTGAGGGCGTAGGGAGCCTCAAGGCGTTCGGACGTCACTCGAGCCGCGACGGCTCGCCATTGGATCCATAGCGATTGAGCTTCGCGTGCAAGCTCTGCCGACTCACCCCCAGGAGCTGCGCTGCCGCGGTGCGGTTTCCGTCCGTGAGCTCGAGCGCGGCCTCGATGTAGTGCAGCTCGAGTGCCGCGACGGCCTCCTTGACCAGCTCGGGCAGGGACTTCCGGCCGATCGCCTCCGTGAGGACGGCGAGGTCGCTGCCCAGCGACTCATCCTCGGGCGCCAGCGGCAGGCGCGCTCCGATGTCCCGGATCCACACCCCGATGCTCGGGTCGCTGCCGTCTCCAGCGGCCGAGGCGGCCACCTCCACCTCGGTGGACGCACCCAGCTCCCCTTGCAGGGTCGTGCCGAAGTGGCGCACCGGACTGTGCTCACGCACGTGGTTGATCAGCACCGTGAGATCCGCTCCAGCCCGTCCGAGCCAGCGGCCGAGAGGCTGCGACACGACCGAGGCCTCCTCGCCCATCTGCACCAGGTCGAGGAAGGAGCGATTGGCGCGCAGCACGGAGCCGACGGCGTCGATCGCCACGAACGCGTCCGGAGCCCCTTCGACCAGATCGTCGACGTCGAGCTCGCAGCCCGGGGCGGGCGCGGCCAGGTCGGCCGAGCTGAGCTGGAGCAGATAGCCGAGCCCGTCATGGGACGGGAGGAGCGAGGCCCTCACCATCCACGGGCGCGCGTCGGCTCCGAGGTGGATGAGGATCCCGGGCGCCTTGCCCTTGTCCCGGATGCGGTTGAGCATCCTCTCCAGGGCCCGGCGATCCTCGGGAGCCAGCTCCGGCAGCAGCGGCTGGCCCGAGTCCGCCTCGGGGAGCGGCTGCAGGATGCCCAGCACGCTCCGCGCCACCGGGTTGGCCTCGACGATGTCGAGCCCCTCCGCCCGCACGACCAGCACCGCCTCATGCGATCGGTCGAAGAGCAGCCGGCAGCGAGTCTCCGCCTCCCGCAGCTTCCAGTAGTCCCGCTCCATCGCCTGCTGTGCGGCGTTCAGACGGGACTGGAGATCGGCCACCGCCTGCAGGCTCTTGCCGATCGCGACCAGGCCCTTCCGACCCTGACGCACGGCCGTGTACTCGATGGGAAGCTCGAGCCCGCTGGGGAAGCGCTGGTTCACCTGGCGGAACGCCGAGACCCCGGCACTGCGCGCGTCGGCGACGATGCGCTCGACCTTCGCCCGCCCCGGGTCGACGACCGTGTCCAGCCAGGGGCGCCCGATCCAGGGCCGCAGATCCTCGTTCTGGACGGCGCAGGTGGCCTCGAGAATGACTCCGTCCCGATCCAGGACGAGCTTGACATCCGGCGGAGAGGCAGTCGCCGTCGCGAGGCTCATAGATCCGCTCGCGGCTTGCAACTCGGCAGCAGGACAGGGCCTTCAGGGTGGGCCATCGGAACCTCGCTCTCTCTCAGGCTCGCACATCCGGGAGGGTCCGCAACGTCGCCCCTCCACCAGCTCGCGCGCGGCACGGGCGATCCCGCCCGCGTCGATTCCGCACGCGGATCGTGCGGGACCCGGGTCGCCGTGCTCCAGGACCCCGTCCGGCAGGGCCAGGACACGGCTGGACACCCGCAGACCGCGGTCCGAGAGGAGCTTGAGCACGGCCTCTCCGAACCCTCCTTCACGGGCGTGCTCCTCGACCGTGACCACGATACCCGTCCGCTGGGCCAGGGCTGCGATCCCGTCCGAGTCGAGCGGCTTCACGAAGCGCGCGTCCAGGACCGCCGCGTCGATTCCCTCCTCGGCCAGCGACTGGGCGGCCGCCAGGGCCTCAGCCACGGCCGAGCCCACCGCGACCAGCGCCACGTCGCCTCCGCTGCGCAGAAGCTCGCCCTGCCCCACCTCGAGGCGAGCGATGGGCCCCTCTGCGGCGACCCCAGGCGCGGTCCCTCGCGGGAACCGCAGCGCGGCCGGCCCCGGATGCTCGATCGCCGTCCGCAGCATGCGCCGCAGCTCCTCGCCGTCGCGCGGCGCCATGACGAGCATGTTCGGCAGGGAGCGCAGGTAGCCGAAGTCGTAGAGACCCTGGTGCGTGGCGCCGTCCGCCCCGACCAGGCCGGCCCGGTCGATCGCGAAGGTCACATCCAGGTTCTGGAGGCAGACGTCGTGGACGACCTGGTCGAACGCGCGCTGGAGGAAGGTCGAGTAGATGGCGCACACGGGCTTCAGCCCCTCGGTGGCCATGCCCGCGGCCATGGTGACCGCGTGCTGCTCGGCGATGCCCACGTCGTAGAAGCGGTCGGGATGGGCGTCCCGGAAGCGCGAGAGCCCGGTCCCGTCGGCCATGGCCGCGGTGATCCCGACGATACGCGGGTCCCGCTGTGCCAGCTCGACCAGCCCGCTGGCGAAGACCGAGGTCCACGATGCGCCGCCACCTCCCCCACCGTTCATCGCGCCGGACTCGACGTCGAACGGGCCCACCCCGTGGTAGGTCACCGGGTCGCGTGCCGCCGGTTCGTAGCCGTGCCCCTTCTCGGTGCGGCAGTGGACCACGACGGGGCGCCGTGGCGCCCCTCCGTCCCGGACCGACTCCAGGGTCTCGACCAGGACCGGCAGGTCGTGCCCGGGAACCGGACCGACGTAGTGGAAGCCGAGGCCCTCGAACCATGCGGCGGCCGCGGCGCCCGCCTCGTCGGCGAAGTTGTCGGTGAGCGCACCGACATTCGGAGAGATCGACATCCCGTTGTCGTTCAGCACCACGACCAGGTTGTCGAGGCCGAGCCCGCCCGCGTTGTTGAGTCCCTCGAACGCCATGCCCGCCGTCAGGGAACCGTCACCGATCACCGCCACGACCCACTCCGCACCCCCGCGGCGGCGGATCGCCTCGGCGACCCCCACGGCGGCGGAGACGGACGTTCCGGCGTGGCCCGCGCCGAAGACGTCGTAGGGCGACTCGTCGCGGCGCAGGAACTTGCCGAGCCCACCACGCTGCCCCAGCGTGGCGAACCGCTCGCGCCGCCCGGTCAGGAACTTGTGCGGGTATCCCTGGTGTCCCACGTCCCAGATCAGCCGGTCGCGCGGTGTGTCGAACACGTAGTGGAGCGCCGTGGCGAGCTCGACTGCCCCGAGGCCCGCTCCGAGGTGCCCTCCGGTACGGGACACCGCCTGGAGGATGCCGCGACGCACCGCCCTGGCCACGGCGGGAAGCTCCTCCACCCGCAGTCTGCGCAAGGCGTCGGTCGATCCGATCGCGGCGCTGGGAGAGATGGGGCGCGCCGGCCCGTCCTCCGCACGCCTCTGCCAGACCCTTGCTTCGAGCTCGCTCGCCAGTGCCACGGTATCCTCCTCGTGGTTCCCCGCGTCGCTACCAGGCGGCCGCCATGCGCACCTGCTGCGGCAGCGCGTTGCTGCGCGTGGGCAGCAGGTAGAGGCGGGCGAATGTCGCCGCCGACGCCACCTGCAGCCCCACGCGCTTCAGGGCGCCGCCCACCCCGCCCTGCCGTCCAGCCGCGTCGGCCGCCTCGCTGAGGCGGCGGAGACGCTCCAGGCCGGCAAGGAAGCGGGGGTCGTCCACATCGAGTGTGAACGGGAACACCTGCTGCGAGATCGCGCTCGTGATGCGGAAGACCTGCATGTCGTACTCGGTGGGGTCGAGACCCAGCGCCTCGTGCAACGCGGGCCGCGTGTGGTCGCGTACGTACATCGTGGCGAAGACCGCCAGCAGGAAGAAGCGGATCCAGAGCCGGTTCATGCCGCGCAGCAGCTTGGGGTCGGCTCTCATGAGCAGCGCGAACGCCTCGCCATGGCGGAACTCGTCGTTGCACCACTGCTCGAAGAACTCGAAGATCGGATGGAAGCGCAGCTCCGGGTGCCGCTCGAGCTGCCGGTAGATGCTGATGTAGCGGGCGTAGCCGATCTTCTCCGACAGGTAGGTCGCGTAGAAGACGTACTTGGGCTTGAAGTACGTGTACTTCTTCTCGCGGGTGAGGAAGCCCAGGTCCACGCCCATGCCCAGCCCCTTCAGCGCGGCGTTGATGAAGCCCGCGTGGCGTGACTCGTCGCGCGCCATCAGGCCGAAGAGCTCCTCGACGTCGGGGTTCTTCGCGCGCTTGCGGATCTCGCCATAGAGCACGCAGCCCGAGAACTCCGCGGTGATGGAGCTGACCAGGAAGTCGATGAACTCCTCGCGCAGCCCGTCCGGGAGGTCTGCCAGCCGCTGTCCGAACGTCTCCGGCGCCACGAAGTGATCGCGGTTCCCGTCCCGGTGCAGCTCGTCGATGAGCTCGTCCCACTCCCGGCGAACGCTGGACACGTCGATCCGGTCGAGGGCCGCGAAGTCCGTCGTGTAGAAGCGAGGGCTGAGAGCGTGATCCTCCTGGGCCTTCCGCGTGGTCTCGTTGGGCTTGCTGGCTGCGCTCAAGGTGCGTTCCTCCTCGGCCCGGGGCCGGTTGGATCAAGAGGGGCCGACGCATCGGACAGGAGCTGCGCGAAGGCCCCGGCGTTGGTGGGCCCGAAGGCGCCGAGCTCGACGGTGCGCCCGGTCGCCGGATCGTCGAGGGACAGGCGCCCGTCGGCCCAGTGAGTCAGGTGGAAGGCCGGCTCCGGCCCGATGCCGCGCGCGCGCCGCTCACGGGCGAGCCCGCGAACGACGCTGCGCACGAAGCCGTGGGTGCCCGGCTCGAGGACCCGCACCGTGCTGCCGTCCACCGCGGACCGCACCACGACGGCACCGTCCGCGCGGTCGTCGAAGTGGAACGCGAAGCGTTCCACCTCGGCCGCCGTGGGGTTGGGAGTGGTCCCGATGCCGGTGATGCGCGCCGACGCAGCGGCCACCAGGGAAAGGCCGAGCAGCGCGCCGGCGGCGATCAGGACGCCGCGCGGGAAGGGCCGATCGTGATGGTGGCTCACGGCGCTTCCCCCTCACGAGACCGCCGCCACCGGCTCCGCGGCCACGTGGCTCGACCTCTCCAGGCCCGCGACGTCCCGGTCGGGGGTCGCGAGCGCGTGCACCAGGGCCTCGGCCACCGTGTGAGCCTCCGGCACGCAGCGCAGCATGGGCTGCGCGCTCCGCCCGAAGCGCCAGGACCGGGCATGGGGCCACATCACGACGTAGCCCAGCTGCCCGGCGTCCCCCACCTCCAGGGGGATGTCGCCCGTGCCGTCCCGGTAGGCGCGAATCGCCGCCCCCTGGATCATCCGGAACGGGAGGTTCACGGCAAGCGTGAGAGCCACGCCGAAGCGCATCACCACGCGGCGGTTGGTGAGCGTGTAGATCGACGCCCGGGCGTGCAGCCAGGCGAGGCCCGCGAGGATCCCCAGCGCGAGTCCCGCCACGCCAGCGGGGAGCGTCAGCGAGAGCGCCGCCTCGGGGAGGGACGCGCCGTCCGCGAGCGCGAGACCGGCCCGGCACGCCAGGATGACGGCGAAGTAGACGGCGATCTTCGGGACGTGGAAGACGTGGCGCGCCAGGCTTCGCCAGTCCGGCGACCCCTGCCAGAGGATCTCCTCGCCTTCGGGAAGCTCCTCCGGGAGGCCCGGGATCGGCTCGAACTCGTACTCGCCCGTCTGCGCACCGCTCACAGGATCGCCTCCTGCCGGGAGGGCATGGCGTACAGGTGGCCGCCCGCGTAGTAGGCGCAGATGCGGTCCTCTTCCAGCAGCGTCACCTGGTCCGGCTGGCGGGTCGTCGGGACCCCCGCGAAGTGGTCTCCGCAGATGGAGGCCACCTTCACACACCCACGACGGCCGTCGACGTTGGCCAGGGTGATCGGCAGGAGCACCCGGAGATCCGCGTCTCCGGCGACCTCCACCTCGAGGTAGCGGATCTGGGGCTCTGCGCGGTCCACCCAGATGTCGCTGACCGTCCCGCCCTTCTCGCCGTCGGTGCCGATCACGTCCATCCCGCGCGGATCCGGGTCGCGGGGCTCGACCCAGAACTCGGTCGCCACGCGCATGGGAACGATGCGCGGCTCGAGCTCGAGGGTCACGTCGGGGACGTCGTGCCGCTGGGCATACGACCCGGGTCCGACCTCCGCCAGCATGGGATCGCCCACCGGCTCGAGCGGGGCGCCCGGGAACGCATGGGCGGGCTCGGCACGAACCTCGCGGTCGTCGGGCCCACCGCTGGGCGCGGCGAACGTTCCGCCGGCGGGGAGCGAGTAGACCTTGGCCGGCGGGACGGCCGGGAAGCCCTGCACCACCACGTCGGCCGAGCGGTCGGACACGAGCGGGTAGCCCTCGCGCTTGTCCTCGCGTCGGAGATAGAAGATCAGGCCCGCAAAAAAGGCCCAGAAGAGGTAGAGAACGAGCTGGGCGACATCGACATACTCGGTGATGGCTCCGGTTTCCATCTGCATGACCTCCGTGGTACTAGCCCGGGAACCCCGCCAACTCGAGGCGGGCCGAGCGCTCCGCGGCTCCGCTGCGCGCAGGGCGCACGAGCGGGCCGATCGCAATCAGGCTGGCGAACAGCAGCGCGATCTCCAGGTAGTAGACCGCGCCGTACCCGATGGACGGGCTGGTGAGCGCCGGACCGAGCAGTCCCTGCGCCGCCAGCGCACCGACCCCGTCGCGAATCGCTCCGCCCAGAGCGATCGCTCCTCCCGCGGCAGTGGCCTGGACCGCGCCCCAGGCGCCCAGCGCCAGCCCGGCCCCACCGCTCTCGAAACTCATCGCGGCCGTCAGGGTGCTCACCCCGAAGAGCCCCGCGCCGAAGCCGATCAGCGCCGTGCCCAGACGGAACAGCGGGGGCGACGCCAGGGCACCGGCGAACAGGATCACGCAGAAGGCCACCACGCCGACGAGGGCGCCGCAGCCGGCGAGGCGGTGCACGTCCACACCGCTGCCCAGGGCGCGGGCGGCGACGGCGCAAGCGGCCAGGGTGGCACCCGCGAGGAGCGCCGTCAGCTTGGTGGTGGCGCCCACGCCCAGACCGAGGATCTCTCCGCCGTAGGGCTCCAGGAGAATGTCCTGCATCGCGAAGCCCGCGGTGCCCAGGCCGACTGCGACCAGGAAGCGACGGGCTCCCGTGCGCGCCGCGAACGCCCGCCAGGCGCTGCGGAAGGGAGGTCGCGGCGCCGCGCGCGCCATCCGCTCGGGATCACGCGGCTCCTGCTTCCAGAGCGCGACCCCGTTCAGGACCATGGTCGCCAGCGCGGCGCCCTGCACCACGCGAATCAGCTGGATCTGGTCGAAGTCGGCCAGGAGCGCCCCGAACGCGAGGGCACTGCCCGCCATGCCGACCAGCAGCATCACGTAGAGCAGCGCCACCACGCGAGGGCGCGACTCCGCCGGCGCCAGATCGGTCGCGAGGGACAGACCGGCGGTCTGGACGACGTGGAGACCCGCCCCGGCCAGGAGGAACGCGAGGGCGGCGCCGGCCTGGCCGATCCAGGGGGGGCCCTGGCTGTCGCCCGAGAGCAGGATCAGGGCGAAGGGCATGATCGCGAAGCCGCCGAACTGCAGCAGCGTCCCCATCCAGAGGAACGGCACGCGGCGCCAGCCCAGCGCCGACCGATGGGTGTCCGAGCGGAAGCCGATCAGCGCGCGGAAGGGCGCGAAGACGATCGGCAGCGACACCATCAGCGCGACCAGCCAGGCCGAGACGCCGAGCTCGACGATCATCACGCGGTTGAGCGTGCCGGTGAGCAGCACGAGCCCCATCCCCACGGTGACCTGGAAGAGGGAGAGACGGAGCAGGCGGTCGAGCGGGAGCTCGGCGGTCGCGGCGTCGGCGAACGGCAGGAAGCGGGTCCCCAGCACCGTCCACGCGCGCGCCATTCGCGCCTCGAAGCCCCTCATGACCGGCTCAGCTCCATGGCGTGGGAGATGTAGAAGCCCCGCGCGACCCGCTCGCTCCGCACCGGCGCCCAGGCCGCGAGCGGCCCCCAGCCGACCAGCTGCAGGGAGAGACTCACGGGACGCACGGGCTCGATCGAAGGGGCACGGTCGGCGCGCGGGAAGAGACGCCCCGCTGCGTGCATCGCCCCCAGCAGCGGGGTCCAGGGAGCGAAGGTGAAGAGGATCGACTCGCGGCAGTGGGCGGCCAGCTTCCCCAGCATGCGCACCATGTCGGGCGCCTCGTAGTGGATGAGCGAGTCCATGGCCACCACGTGGTCGAAGTCCCCGAGCCCGGGCTCGAGCATGTCTCCGGTGCGGAACTCGATCGAGCCGGGGCCCGCCTCGGTGTTGCGCTGCCGCGCCAGCTCCACGAGCGAACCCGCCAGGTCGACCGCCACCACCTCGGCGCCTCGCGCCGCCGCCTCGGCTGCCAGGGCTCCCGTACCGCAGCCCGCGTCGAGCAGCCGCCGACCCCGCAGATCCGCGGGGAGCCAGGAGAGCAGCCGCGCGCGCATGGCGTCGCGGCCCTCGCGCACCGTCGAGCGCACTCGGCCCAGGGGCGCGTCCGACGTGAGCCGGGCCCAGGTCTCCGCCGCCGTGCGGTCGAAGTAGGCCTCGAGCTGGCCCCGTCGCTCGCGGTAGTCCAGGCTCTCCATCAGTCGAATCCCAGCAGGTCGAAGATGTCGCGGTCCTTCATGGGCTCGGCCACCAGCGGGTCCGCTCCCTCCCACAGCGCCGACGCCAGCTTCAGGTACTCGGCCTGCACTGCGTCGAGCTCCGGGGAGGGCTCCATCTCGAAGAGCGTCGACTTCTTGAGCCGGCTGCGCCGGATGACGTCGAGATCCGGGAAATGCGCCAGGGTCTTCATGCCGACGGCGGCATTGAAACGGTCGATCTCGTCCGTCTCGGCGCTGCGGTTCGCGATCACGCCGCCCAGGCGGACGTCGTAGTTCTTGGCCTTGGCGGTGATCGCGGCGACGATCCGGTTCATCGCGAAGATGGAATCGAAGTCGTTCGCGGCCACGATCAGGGCCCGGTCGGCATGCTGCAGGGGCGACGCGAAGCCGCCGCAGACGACGTCGCCGAGCACGTCGAAGATCACGACGTCGGTGTCTTCCAGCAGGTGGTGCTCCTTCAGGAGCTTGACCGTTTGGCCGACGACGTAGCCGCCGCAGCCGGTCCCCGCGGGCGGGCCGCCGGCCTCGACGCACATGACGCCGTTGTAGCCCTCGTAGACGAAGTCCTCGACCCGCAGCTCCTCGGGGTGGAAGTCCACCGACTCCAGGACGTCGATGACGGTCGGCATCAACTGCTTGGTCAGCGTGAAGGTCGAGTCGTGCTTCGGATCGCAGCCGATCTGCAGCACGCGCTTGCCGAGCTTGGAGAAGGCCACGGAAAGGTTCGACGAGGTCGTGCTCTTGCCGATGCCCCCCTTGCCGTAGACGGAGAAGACCTTGGCCGTCTCGATCTTGAGGGACGGCTCCATCTTCACCTGCACGCTGCCTTCGCCGTCGGGCCGCGTCGGCAGGGCGCCTCTTGGCGAGATCAGGTTCATAGCGGTCTCCTCCCGGTCGTCATGCGGCGGCCTCGGCGCCGATTCCTTCGAGACGGTCCTCCAGCTCCTCGCCGGCGCGGCGCAGGGCCTCGAGCATGGACTCGTCCGGGCGCCAGTAGTTGCGCTCCTGCGCCTCCAGCAGTCGGTGCGCCACCTTGGCCGAGGCCTTGGGGTTGAGCTGCGCCAGGCGTTCGCGCATCTCCTCGTCCAGCACGTAGGTCTGTGTGATCTGGTGGTAGACCCAGGGATCGACCTGCCCGGTCGTCGCCGACCATCCCATGGTGTTGGTGACCTGCGCCTCGATCTGGCGGACGCCTTCGAAACCGTGGCTGAGAAGTCCCTCGTACCATTTCGGATTCAGCGTCCGGGTCCGGGTCTCCAGGGCGACCTGCTCGGCCAGGGTGCGGACCTTGCCCTCGCCTTGGGTCTGGTCCCCGATGTAGACCGGTATGGCGGTGCCTTTGGCGCGGGCGACCGCGCGGCTGATGCCGCCCAGCGAGTCGAAATAGTGGTCGACCGTCGTCACGCCGAGTTCGAGAGACTCCAGGTTCTGATAGCTGAGCTGCACCTCGGAGAGGACGCTCTGCAGCAGCTCCGTCTGCTGAACGGACTCGCCGTCGCGGCCGTAGGCGAAGCTCTTGCGCTCCGTGAAGATCTCGGCCAGCTCGTCCTCGTCGCTCCAGCGGCCGCAGTCGACGAGGTGATTGACGTTCGAGCCGTAGGTGCCGTCCGCGTTGCTGAAGATGCGCAGGGCGGCCGTCTCCAGATCGCAGTCGTGGGCCTGCTGGTAGGCGAGGGCATGCTTGCGGACGAAGTTCTCCTCGACCGGTTCGTCCGCGCTCGCCGCCAGGAAGGCGGCCTCGGCCAGCATCTTGGTCTGTACCGGCAGGAGGTCGCGAAAGATCCCGGACAGGGTGATGACCACGTCGACGCGAGGCCGGCCCAGCTCCTCAAGCGGGATCAGCACGGCGCCGGCCAGGCGCCCGTAGCTGTCGAAGCGCGGCTCGGCACCGAGCAGGGCCAGCGCCTGCCCGATGGGACCGCCTTCCGTCTTGAGGTTGTCCGATCCCCAGAGGACGAGGGCGATGGATTCCGGGAAGGCGTTGCCTTCTCCGGTGTGCCGGTCGAGCAGACGCTCGGCTTGCCGTTTCCCATCCGCGGTCGCGAAGGCGCTGGGAATTCTGTAGGGGTCGAAGCCGTGGACGTTGCGGCCTGTCGGCAGGATCTGCGGCGTCCGCAACAGGTCGCCGCCCGGCACGGGTCGGACGTAGCGCCCATCCAGAGCGTGCAGCAGGGCTGGAAGCTCGTGGTCCTCGGCCAAGAGCCGGCTCGTTTCCGACAGGCTGCGGAACAGCGCCAGCCTGTCTTCGGTTACCGTCAAGCCGGCGGCGGTGAGAACGTCTTCCGGCGATCGTCCGGCCAAGAGGGCATCCAAGGCCGCGCGATCGAGTTTCCCGCCCAGGGCGTCCTCGGCCATCGCCTGCAGGTATTCGGCGCGCTCCTCGTCCGACGGCACCTGGCCGACGATGTGCAGGCCCTGTGGAACCAGCGTTTGTTCCAACTCCCGTAGGGCGGCCGTAAGCCGGGCGATCTTACCCTCGGCGTCTTCAAGCCAGGCGGGCTCGGCGTCGGCGAGGTCCAGCGCCGCCGCCTGCTCTTGGATCAGGACGACCAGCCGCCCTTGCTCCTCCGCGGCGTCCGGCGGCAGGCTCCGCCAACGCTCGATGGAGTCCTTCAGATCCAGAAGGCTGCGGTAGAGGCCTGCATGGGCGACGGGCGGCGTCAGGTGGCTGATGAGCGTCGCCGCGGCGCGACGCTTGGCGATCGTGCCCTCGGAAGGATTGTTGGCCGCGTAGAGATAGAAGTTCGGCAGGTCGCCGATGAGCCTGTCCGGCCAGCAGGCCTGCGTGAGCCCCGTCTGCTTGCCCGGCATGAACTCGAGCGCGCCGTGGGTCCCGAAATGAAGCACCGCGTCGGCCCCGAAATCCTCGCGCAGATAGCGGTAGAAGGCCGAGAAGGCATGCGTCGGGGCGAAGCCCTTGTCGAACAGCAGGCGCATGGGGTCGCCCTCGTAGCCGAAGGCGGGCTGGATGCCGACGAAGACCTTGCCGAAGGCCGCGCCGAGGACGAAGAGAGCGCTGCCGTCGCTTTGCTGCCGTCCCGGCGCCGGCCCCCATTGGCTTTCGATTTCCGGAAGCCAGGTCTCGCGACGCACATGGTCGTCGGTCGGGATGCGGCAGTGAACGTTGGCGTCCGTTCCGAAGCGATTCGCGTTGCCCGCGACGATTCGCGCTTGCAGTTCGCCGACCGAGGCCGGAAGCTCGACGTCGTAGCCATCGGCCGCCAGGGCCTGCAGTGTGCGATGGAGAGACTCGAAAACGGACAGGTGCGCGGCGGTCCCCGTGCTCCCGGCGTTGGGCGGGAAGTTGAAGAGGACGACGGCCAGCTTTCGGTCCGCCTTGGCGGTCTTGCGCAAGCTGATCAGCCTGTCGACCCGCGCGGCGAGCATCTCGGCGCGCTCCGGATCGGCCTGCATCTCCCGGCCAGCGCCGGCGGCTGCGTCGGTGGTGCGGCCGCCGAAGACCATCGGCCCGATGGAGCCATCCAGCTCCGGGATGGCGACCATCATGGTGGCCTCGATCGGCAGCAGCCCCCGCTCGGAAGCCTGCCACTGCTCGAGGCTCTGGAACTCGACCGCCTGTGCCGCGAGGTAGGGCACGTCGAGCTTTGCCAGCGTGTCTTCGGCCGCCTTGGAGTCGTTGTAGGCGGGGCCGCCGACCAGCGAGAAGCCGGTGAGCGAGACGACGGCATCGACTCGAGGGCGGCCCTTCTCGATGAAGTAGGCCTCCACGGCGGGCCGCGAGTCCAGTCCGCAGGCGAAGACCGGAAGGGCCTCGTAGCCCCGGGCCTCCAGCGCCGCGACGATACCGTCGTAGTGGCCGGTGTCGCCCGCCAGCACGTAGGAGCGCATGACGATCAGCCCGACCCGTCCCCGGCAGCCCTTGGGCGGCCGCGGCAGCCTGTCGAGCTGCTCGGCGACCTTGCCGCGCAGGCTGGGGTGATAGATTCCCACGTCCGGGTAGATCGCCGGCGGGCCCACCTTAAGCTGCCCCCGCAGGGCGCGCCGCGGACCGTCCGCGTAGCGGTCGACGAGAAGGCGAACCATGTTGGCGACGTTCTTGTCCGAGGCCGCGAGCCAGTATTGCAAGGTCAGGAAATAGCTGCGGAGATCCTGCGCCGTGCCCGGGATGAAGCGCAGCAGGCGCGGCAGGCGGCGCAGCATGGCCATCTGGCGCGCGCCCGAGCTCGCGTTGCGGGTCTTGCTGCCGCGGAGCCGCTTGAGCAGCTCGATCATGCCGCTTTGCTTGCCGTCCATGCTGAGACGGCCGAGCCGCGTGAGACGTATGACTTCGCCTGCGGACATGCCGACCACCATGGCGTCGCAGCGGTCACGGCGGGCTTCGAGCCAGGGCAGGATCGGCTGGATGTGCTCTTCCATGAAGAGCATGGTGACGACGACGATGTCGCCCTCGGCGACGGCCTCGCGGCAACGCCGGAGCGCGTCCTCGCTGCGGCCCCAGTCCGCGGCCGCATGCATCGACAGGTCCAGGCCCGGCAGCTCCCGCTTTAGCCTCTTCGCGGCCCGTTCGACCGTGCCCGCCAGATGGCTGTCGAGCGTGACGATGACGACCCGCAGGGGCGTCGCTTCAGCGGCCGAAGTGCGCTTTGGCATCGTAGAGGGTCTCTATGCTGATGATCGCCAAGCCCTGGTCCAAGGCGAAGCGCTCGGTGTTCCGGCGCGCCTTGCCGCGGACGAAGAAGGGCACCTTGCGGAGCTCCTCCTCCGCGTCCTCCTCCCAAGTTACTGCCGAGGTTTCGGAAAGAGCCGCAGAGGGGAGGGTCGTCCTGCGTTCGTCGCCTTCCGCTGTCGAAACGCCCAGGTGCGAGGGGATTGCCCCGTCATGGAACTCGAAGTCGTCGCGGAACATCGCTAGCAGATGCTCCTCGAGCCCCATCACGAGCGGATGCACCCAGGTGTCGAAGATGACGTTCGCGCCCTCGAATCCCATCTGCGGCGAGTAGCGTGCGGGAAAGTCCTGGACATGGACGGGCGAGGAGATGACGGCACAGCCGATGCCCAGCCGCTTGGCGATGTGCCGCTCCATCTGCGTGCCCAACACGAGTTCCGGCTGCAGCTCGGCGACGCGTGCCTCGACTTCCAGGTAGTCGTCGGTGATCAGCGCCTCGACGCCGTAGCCTTTGGCGGGTTCGCGGAGGCTGCGCGCGAACTCGCGGCTGTAGGTGCCCAGACCGACGACCTTGAAGCCCAGTTCCTGGTCCGCGATCCGCGCCGCGGCGAGGGCATGGGTCGCGTCGCCGAAGATGAAGACCCGCTTGCCCGTGAAGTAGTTGGAGTCGACGGAACGGCTGTACCAAGGCAGCCGGCAGTCCTGGCCGGACAGGAGAGGCGTCGGATCGAGGTCGGCGAGCGCCGCGACCTCGGCGATGAAGTCGCGGGTGGCGCCCACCCCGATCGGCACGGTCTTCGTCCAGGGCTGGCCGAAGCTGCGCTCCAGCCAGCGGGCCGCCGTCTCGGCGACCTCGGGGTAGAGCACGACGTTGAAGTCGGCGTCTCCGAGCCTTGCGATGTCCCCCGGCCGCGCGCCCAGCGGTGCGACCCTATGAACTTCGACCCCGAGGCGCTCCAGCAGCCTGGTGACCTCGAAGACATCGTCCCGGTGCCGGAAGCCGAGCGCCGTCGGCCCCAGGATGTTGCAGCTTGGCGCCGTCGCCGCCTTCCGGCCGGGTCGCTTCTCGCCGGGCGGCGGTGCCTGCGGGCCTGCCAGGGCGCGCACCAGCCGATAGAAGGTCTCCGAGGCGCCCCAGTTCTCCTTGCGCTGATAGGCCGGCAGCTCGAGGGGGATCACCGGGACCGGCAAGGCCAAAGCCCGGGCGAGGCCGCCCGGATCGTCCTGAATCAGCTCGGCGGTGCAGGAGGCGCCGACCAGGATCGCCTCCGGCCGGAAGCGCTCGTAGGCCTCCTTCACGGCCGTCTGGAAGAGCTGCGCCGTGTCGCCGCCGAGGTCGCGGGCCTGGAAGGTGCTGTAGGTCACCGGGGGACGCCTGTCCAGGCGCTCGATCATGGTGAAGAGAAGGTCGGCGTAGGTGTCGCCCTGCGGCGCGTGCAGGACGTAGTGAAGGCCGTTCATCGCGGTGGCGATCCGCATTGCGCCGACGTGGGGCGGGGCCTCGTATGTCCAGAGGGTCAGCTGCATGACGGTCAGGCCACCAATCGATCTCTGCGGGTCAGCGGACGTGCGAAGAGCTCGGCGAGGTCACCCGCCTGGTCGTAGCCCTGGATCGGGGTGAAGAGCAGCTCGATCGACCACTTCGTGGCCAGCCCCTCGGCCTCCAGCGGGTTGGCCAGTCCGAGGCCGCACACGGTCAGGTACGGCCGTGCCGCGCGGCAGCGGTCGAGCTGTCGTTCGACGTCCTGGCCTTCGCTGAGCAGGGTGCCGGGCGGCAGGAGGCGAAGCTCCTCGGCCAGATGCTCCCGGTGGAGGTAGGGACTGCCGACCTCAATCGGCTCCATGGACAGTTCGCGCGACAGGAAGCGCGCGAGCGGCACTTCGAGCTGAGAGTCCGGAAAGAAGAAGACGCTCTTGCCCGACAGCTGTTGCGCCGAATGTGCGATGGCGCGGCGGGCCCGGTCCTGTCCGGGCGCCGTCACGGCATGGAACCTTGTCCGAGGGACGCCCCAGGCGTCGGCGGCCGCTTTCAGCCAGAGCGTCGTGCCCTCGGCACCCAAGGGGAAGGGCGCGGCAAGGCGGGTCGCGCCGCGTTCTTCCAGCGCGCGGGCC
>JANQFA010000065.1 GCA_028278065.1 Myxococcota bacterium | reverse complement strand
AGCCGGGACCCGATGCCGCTGGTCGGGCGCGAAGACGCGCTCCGCGAGCTCGAGGAGCACTGGAAGCGCGCGGGGTCGGGCGACGGCCACGCGCTCCTCGTCGAGGGGGAGCCCGGCATCGGCAAGACCCGTCTCCTGCAGGCCTTCCACGAGCGACTCGGACCGGTTCCGCACCGCTCGGTCGAGATCCAATGCTCGCCCCACGCGGCGAACATCGCGTTCCAGCCGATCCTCGATCTCTTCTCGAACGCACTCGGGTTCCAGCCCGCGGACCCCCCCGAGACCCGCCTCGACATCCTCGAGTCCAACCTGTCCCGGGTCGCAGGCCTGGACCTGGCGGAGGTGGTGCCCTACGTCGCAGCACTCTTCGGCCTGCCGGCTTCGCAGCGCTTCCCCCTGACCCAGATGGCGCCGGAGCTGCAGCGCGAGAAGACCCTCCAGGCGCTGATCGAGCCCATCCTCGCGCTTGCGGAACAGCAACCCGTTCTGGTGGCCTGCGAGGACCTGCACTGGAGTGACCCCTCCACGTTGCAGATGCTGGGCGCGCTGATCGATCGGCTTCACGAGCGGCGCATCCTGCTCGTGCTCACCTACCGGCCGAGCTTCGATCCGCCCTGGCGCCTCCCGAGCTCGACCGCACGCCCGCTCGTCCTCGCCGCTCTCTCCGAGGACGAGAGCCGTACGCTGGTCGCGATCGCAGCCGAGCGCCAGGGGGGACTTCCCGGCCACGTCTTGGAGCAGATCGCCCACCGCTCGGACGGAGTGCCGCTTTTCGCCGAGGAGCTGGTCCGCTCGGTGGCCGACGCGGGTCCGGGCGACGCGCGCAGTGACGGGGCGTCTCCGATCCCGATGACGCTGCAGGACTCGTTGATGGCGCGCCTCGACCGACTGGAGGCGGCGAAGAACGTCGCCCAGCTCGGCTCGGTGCTGGGCCGCGAGTTCTCGCTGGGTCTGATCGAGGCCATCTCCGACCTCCCACCCGAGCGCCTCCAGGTCACGCTCGGGAAGCTCGTCGACTCGGGAATCCTGCTGGAGCAGCGCGCCGCTGGCGAGACCGGGTACGTGTTCAGGCACGCCCTCCTCCACGATACGGCCTACGAGTCCCAGCTCCGGCGACGGCGCCGCGAGCTGCATGCTCACGTGGCCTCGATCCTCGAGAAGCAGTTCCCGGAGCGCACGGCGAGCGAGCCCGAGGAGGTGGCGCGCCACCACGCAGCCGGCGGGCTCGCGTCGCGCGCCGCCGACTACTACCAGCAGGCCGCCGAGAAGGCCGTCGGACGCCTCTCCAACGCGGAGGCCATCGAGTACTACCGCCGCGCGCTCGAGCTGCTGCGCACCCAGCCCGAGGACGACGCGCGCAAGCAGAAGGAGGTCGAGCTCTCCCTCGCCCTGGCCGGACCGCTGGCGGCGCTGCACGGGCACGACGCCCCCGAGACCGTCGCCACCTGCGACCGGGTCGAGGCCCTGCGCACCGCCACCCCGCCCGGCCCGGCCCGGATCCCCGCCGTCCTGGGCCTGATGCTCTACCACGTGAACCGCGGCCATCTGGCGCGCGCCTCGGACTACGCTGGCGACCTGCTCGAGCTGGCGGAGCCCCTCGGCGTGGCCGGACTCCTGGTCGCGGGGCACATGATCAAGGGCACGGCCGCGATGACCTCCTCCACCGAGGCCGAGGCCCTGCACCACCTGGAGCGCGCCGTCGAGATCGCGGAGACGGCCGAGCTTCCTCCCCCCACCAGGCCGTTCGACAGCGACCCGCTGAGCACCGCCCACAGCATCTACTCGATCGCCCTGCTCGTCGCGGGTCGCCCCGAGAGCTCGAAGGAGGTCGGAGAGCGGGCCATCGCGCGGGCGCGCTCCCTCGGCCACCCGCGCACGCTGGGATCGGCGCTCGTGAACGTCTCCATGGGGTTCACGTTGAAGGAAGACGGCGCGCGCACCCGCGAGCTGACGGCGGAGTGCCTGGAGGTGGTCGAAGGCCGTGGCTTCCACTCGGTGGAGTGCTCCGCGCGCGTCCAGTCCGGCTGGGCCCGCACCCGCCTCGGCGACCCGGATGGAGCGCTGGGCGTCGAGGAGGGCCTGGACCTGGCCCGCCAGTCGGGCGCCCAGGGCGGGCTCGGCCAGCTCTACCTGATCGCAGCGGAGACCTACCGGCTGCTCGGCCGCTACGACGAGGCGTTCGAGGCGCTGCTGCAGGGGCGCGGGATCATCGACGGCGCGGGCGAGCAGATCGGTCTCGGTCCCCAGGTGCCCACGACCCACGCGCGCATCCTGCAATCGAGCGGCGGAAGCGCGCAGGAGACGGAGCGCCTCCTGCGGGAGGCCTTCGAGGGCTGGCGTCGCAACCAGAGCCCGTGGATGCAGCTCGAGTGCGCCATGCGGCTCGCCCGGCTCGCAGAGGGTCCCGAGGCCATCGAGCGCGCGCGCAAGCGGCTGGAGGAGACCGTCGATCTGTTCGTCGAGGGAGCAGAGACGGAGCGCGTCCAGGAGGCACGCGCGCTGCTCAGCGACCTGGGCTCGGTCTCGGGGTAGCCCGCAGGTCGGGCGCCGTCGGCGGAGGCAGGGCCACGTCTGCAGGCGGAAGCCCGAAGACTCTCTCTTCCAGGTACGGGTTCAGGAATACGCGCTTCGGGTCCCAGCGCTCGCGCACCGCGAGGAAATCGTCCATCCGCGGGTAGAGCTCCTTGACCTCGAGCCACGGCCCGAAGAGGGGGGGCTTGCGGCCGAACACGGGTCCGCCTCCGTGGAGCTTCGCCCAGTGGGGGCGAGCGCCGTCGATGGCAGCCCAGCGGCACTCCACCTCCTCGAAGAACTGCTGCCACTCAGGCGTCGCGCTGCTCGTGGAGACCTCGATGAAGCACGCGGGCTGGCGATAGTTCGGTGCGAGCCACGCCTCGCTCGGGCCGACGAAGCGGCAGTGGGCGGCCAGGTTGATGGGATAGAGCTCCGCCCGGTCGTACTCCTCGATCAGGTCCACCAGCTCGCGCCAGGCGCGGTCGGCCCGGTCGGCGGGTACCGCGTACGAGAGGTCCCAGTTCTTCGGATAGGTCTTCACGAAATGGAACGCGTCGGACGCGGTCTTCACCGACTCCGAGGTCTTGTAGATGAGCCGGGCACCGAACCGGTTGGCGTGGGGAGTGAAGCGTGGCGCGTGCCTGGCCACGAACGCGATGAAGCCCGCGCCCCACTGCCGGATCCGGAGCTCCAGGTCCTGGACGAGCCGCGCCAGGACTTCCGGAGGGTCCTCGTGGGAGCGGGTGGGGTTCATCATGTACAGCTGCATCTTGTTCGTACCCGGGAACCAGAGGATCTCGACACACTCACAGGACGCGCAGAGGTCGTCGAGCTCTCCGACCACGTAGCGGATCGGGACCGGGCGCTGGTCGACGTACACGTTGTACTGGGGACGGATCTCCAGCTTGATCGAGTGGACGATTCCGAGCGTTCCGAGCGCCACCTGCGCGGCCGGGAAGTCCGCATCGCCGCGGCTCAGGGTGTGAACGCTTCCGTCGGCCCGGACCAGGGTCATCTCCAGGATCCCGTCGCTGAAGTTGCCGCTCCCGGAGCCGACACCGTGGGAGCCCGTCGCCAGCGCGCCCCCCACGGTGGGCCTCGGGAACATCGTGGGTGAGATCAGGGTGAAGCCGCCCGGCTGACTGCGCACGAACTGATCCAGCTCGCCGATCGTGGCGCCGCACTCCACCTCCACCCAGGGCGGTCCCGTCTCGGGTCGGGGCTCGAAGCGCGTGATCCTCCTCAGCTCCCGCATCTCGATCACGGTGCCGTCGACGGGCACCAGCGGCGACCACGAGTAGCCGTTGCCGGCCGCCCGGATGCGATCTCCGCGCGCCGTCGCCTCGCGGACCGCATCGCACAGCGCCTCGAGGGTGCGGGGCCGGACGAGTCGCGCGCTGCACTCCTGATGGCCTATCCAGCTCTTCCAGACTTCCCGGGACATCTTCCGCCTAGATGTTGATGCTGTTCGGAACCCGCGACGGGAGCAGGAACTCGTAGGGGTACACTCGACGGCCGCCCGCGTTCTCACTCGCGATCGTCGCCTCGATCTTCTCCAGATCGGCCTGCAGCGCTCGGATCGGCTCCCTCGCCTCGGGTCGGCGACCCAGCGCGTAGCGCCCGTAGTCGCCGAACCGGTCATACCGGTAGTTGGTGAAGGTGTTGTAGGTCCACTGGCGCGCGGCCGTGGAGATCGGGGGCAGGAGATTCTGGAAGCGCGCCTCGCTCAGCCGGCCACCACTCCAGCTCGGCGGGACGTAGGCCGCACCCGGGAACGCGGGCGCGAAGCGGTAGAAGTGGTTGGAGGAGTAGTGCTGGGACGCGTGCCCCGGGCCCGCCGTGAAGACGACCTGGGTGAGGAGCTCGATCAGCGCGGTCCTCGAGTCGAGCCGGCCGCCCGGAGCCGGGTCGCGCAGCGCGCCTCGCGCGGGGTCCCGTAGCTCGCCGAGCCAGCTCTGGAGCGGCGCGTCGCCCGAGACCGCCGCGTCCGATGCGAAGCAGGCCTCGACGTAGGCCGTCACGAAGCGGCGGATGGCCCCGTGCCAGAGGCGTGCGTCGTCCCGATAGGGATAGCAGCGCGGCGCCTGCTCGACCTCGCGCGAGGTCAGGTCCGCGATCAGATCGAGCTGGGGGAAGGTGGTCTGCGCGTGGCTCTCGATCGAGATCGCGCGCGACTCCTCGAGGGTACCCGCGTAGAAGTCGAAGTACGTCTTCTTGCGGTCGATGAAGAACTTGTACGCCTCCCGGTTCACCCGCAGCGTGAAGCGCAGGTGGGGCTCGAGCAGCACCCGGACCGGGTGATCCCGGGGGAGCTGCCGCGGGGTCGCCATCGCGAAGGGCTCCATCATCAGATGGGTGCTGTAGACGTGACCGAAGAACACGTGGAAGTTCAGGTCGGACACCTCGAAGTAGGCCTTCGCGAGCCGCCAGGCCCAGGGCTCGTCGTCCGGGTAGACGACGGGATTGCGCTCGTTCCTGGAGGGGCTCGGCTGGATCTGGTCGATCTGGATGGCCAGCGGGACCAGATCGCAGCGGCCATCGTGGCCCTCGGACTCGAAGCCGGGCACCTCGAGGAAGAGGCCCAGGGAGGCGGGGAAGTACTTGCGACGCCAGCGCGAGTCGCGCGTGCGCGGCGGGCGACCCGCTTCGGGACCCGGGCGCAGCGCCTCCTGGAGCAGACGGAAATCCACCAGGAAGAGGTGCCCCTGCTCGACCTCGGCCTCGAGGGACACGCCCCGTCCCAGGCCCGCCGCCAGCCGGCGCTCGACCCGCGGGACGTCGATCCGGATACAGGAATCGAGGTCGCGCAGGGCGCGGACCCGCCGCAGGCTGAGTGGATTGGCCCCGGCCACGCGCCACCAGGCGAAGACGTCGTCCCGGTGGTGGTCCTCCACGAAGGAGGGGGGTCGCCGCCCGAGGAGCTGTCGATAGGCCCGCATCTTGTCGAAGCGGTAGAGGAGGCGCTGGATGGCGAAGCGACCCAAGCGCGCGACACGAAGCGCCTGCGCCGATATCCAGCGCCAGCCCATGCCCAGCTTCCATCCCCAGGAGTAGTCGGCGCTCCCGGGGTACCGGGCGGCGCTCGCGATGGGATGGAGCTGGTTCTCGTGCGGCTCGCGGTAGAGGAACTCGCGCCGGTTCCGCTCCAGCTCGGCGTCGCCGGCGGGCGGGGTCGGGCTCGGGGGCTGCGGGGCGGCGCTCATGGCACTCTCCGGACCTTCGTCCGCGGCCCGTGCGGGCGCTCCGCCCCCCTCGCCTCGGGCCTACGCACGATCGTACCCCGAAGCGCGGGGGCGACGTCAATGATTGTCGCCTGACCCGATGCGGTGGTGTGTGAACTGGTTCACACGGGACCGCTCGGCGAGGCGGCGCGCCCGGGCCCCGGACCGTGGCGAACCCGGCGCTCCCACGGTACCCAGGGAGTGGAGAGCGAGAGGGCTGCATGAGACCGAGCGAAGTCCGCCGCATGATCCTGGAGGACCACGCCGCGCTGCGGATCATGTTCGCCAACCTCCGGGACCTGCTGAAGCACCCGGAGAGCCGGACCCAGGAAGAGCACGTCCGCGAGCTGGGCAGCGCCCTGCGCCAGCGCTTCCTCCGCCATCTGGATCTGGAGGATGAGCACCTGGTCCCCGCCCTGCGCGAGATCGATGCCTGGGGAGAGGAGCGCGCCGCCCGGGTGAGTCAGGAGCACGAGGAGCAGCGCTCGCGATTCGACCGCCTGCTCGGCCACCTCCAGGACCGCTCTCTCCCCGAGTCCCAGCTGGTCCAAGAGCTCGAGGTCCTGCTGCGCGATCTCATCGAGGACATGAACCACGAGGAGACGACCGTCCTCAACGAGGACCTGCTGCGCGACGACCCGGTCTCGATCGAGATGGAAGCCGGCTGAAACGTGGTGCAGTCCACCCACTGAGTCCATACGCCTCGGCGCCTTGAGGCGATTCGCCTCAGACTCGTGCGTTCGTGCCCCTGATCCGGCGCTGTGGGGCTTTCGGAGTGCGTATCGGGTGGCACAGTGCTTGCTCCGTTTCCGGCACATATTCGTGACGCGAGTAAGGGGGTACGTCGTGCATCGAGTTCAGAGTCGTTTCCTCATCTTCTTCATGGCGCTCGCCATGTGTGGTCTGGCGGCTCCGGCCGTCGCCGACGATGTCGGCGGAGACGACACGGGAGTGCCCGCGGTCCGTCGCAGCAGCGACGCTCCGAGCGCCAGCGCTCCGCCGGAGCCCGACCCCGTTCAGGTGGCGGACGTCGGCGGCGACGACGAGACGGGCGCGCCCAGGACGCGCCGCCAGCGCTCGACGGGGAGCGACTGCAAGTGGTTCCCGGACATCCGCTGCGGCCGCCACGGCCGCTTCGAGGGCTTCGAGATGCCGATCTCGCAGCCCTTCCTGTTCGAGGATCCCTTCATCACCACCGGCATCTATCCGTACTACGTCTGGCACGAGTTCCCGACGGACTCGGCGCTCGGCGGCGGTGACGCGCACATCCTGGCCGTGCAGGCCCGCGTCGCGATCACCGACCGGCTGGCCTTCATCGCCACCAAGGACGGCTACGCCTGGTACAACCCGGACAACCCGCTCCTGCGGGACGAGACGGGCTGGTACAACATCGCGGCCGGGCTGAAGTACGCGCTGATCCAGCGTCCCGAGGACAACTTCATCCTCAGCACCGCGCTGAAGATGGAGTTCCCCACGGGCAGCAAGTCCGTGTTCGAAGGGGCCGGCAGCAGCGTCCTGTTCATTCCCCAGATCTCGGCGGCCTGGGGCTGGAACAAGCTGCACCTGATCGGCGACGTGGGCGGCATGGCGGGGACCGACTCGGACATCCACTCGAGTCAGTTCTTCTTCCACGCCTATGCCGACTACACCGTGCACAAGCACTTCCAGCCCTGGATCCAGTTCTCGGGCCAGCACATCATCGGCTCCGGAGCCGGAGAGCGCCCCGTGCGCCTCGCCGGCGGCGGCGAGATCGACATGGCCACGGCCATCGCGGCCCTGGGTCTCGACGGCTTCGAGGGCGTGGACGTGCAGAACTACGGAAACCCGGACGTGGGCGGGAACTTCATCTCCGTGTTCGCGGTCGGGACCCACATCCCGATCAACCAGCACTTCACGCTCTCGGTCGGGTGGGAGATGCCGATCACGAGCCGCCAGGACATCCACGAGCAGCGCGTCACGACCGCGGTGCGGATGGAGTTCTAGCAATCCGTCGGAGCGCGGGAGGCCACCGGTCCTTCCGCGCTCCGCTCGGGCGGGCCGTTGGCGCGCCGGTGGCTGCGTGATGCAACCTCCAGGGCAAGGAGATCGCCATGCCCCGCCCGCCCAGCGTCGAGTCCCGCCTGATCCGGCTCCTGGCCGGGATCGCAGCCGTCGCGGTGGTCGGCGTGCTGGCCCTGGTTCCCTACCGGCTCTACGCGCGCGACATCCGCCACGCCGAGGTCCAGGCGCACCGCGTGGCCACCGTCGCCCATACCGCGCTCAGCCAGGCCGTGGCCGCGGGCCAGGACGTGACCGATCTGGCCAACCGCCTGCAGGGGATCGCCGACTTCGAGGTCCGGCTGCGCAAGATGGAGCCGGGCGAGATCGAGCCCTCCCCGACCCGAAGCCGCGGCAGCAGCGAGCTGGACGGCACGGATCTCACCTACACCGCGGCTCCGATCCTCGACGCGCAGGGCCAGGCGTACCTGACCACGATGCACTTCGACCTGTCTCCGATGAAGCGGGAGTCGGTCCGTCTCATCGTCGACCTGGTGCTGGCCGTCGTGCTGGGGTCGGGCTTGTTCTCGGCCATCGTCTACCTGCTGATCCGGCGCTCGCTGGTCCAGCCGTTGAACGACGTCACGAAGACCGTCGAGGAGATCGCGGACAGCTCGGCTCCCGTGCGCATGCCGGACTTCCAGACCCGCGAGCTGTCCGCGCTGGCCGAGGCCATCGAGCGCGCGTGCCGCGCCCGCAGCGCCGAGACCTGAGCTCGAACGGGATCAGGGCAGGTCGCCGCGCCGGAAGATCCGGAAGCCGACCAGGGCCGAGACCGTGCCCAGGACGAGCGGGTAGCCGATCGCCCAGGCGAGGTAGCCGGCGCGTCCGAAGGCGTCCAGGATCACGAAGGCCGAGGGGCCGAGCAGCACCAGCTGCGGGTCGAACAGGAGCATCGCCGCGGTGCGGAAGACCTGCAGCGGATTGCCCAGCGCGATCGCGACGGCCGTCTCCGCCGGTACGCGTTCCTGCACCATCACCCCGAGCAGGATCAGGTCCAGGAAGAGGACGAGCAGGAGCCACACCACGAAGGCCGCGCCCTGCGCCACGTCCACGGAGCGCGCCAGGCTGGAGATGAGCATCCCGATGCCGAGGAAGCACCAGGCCAGGGCCGCCAGCAGGGCGGTGTAGAAGGCGAAGAGCTCCCAGGGGACCGGGATGGCCTGGATCTGCGCCCAGCCGGCGCCCGCCGCCATCGCCAGGAAGACCGGGACGAACACCACGGCGAAGCGCCCGGCCATGCGGCCCCAGAACCAGCCGCCGAGGGAGACGGGCAGCGCCAGCAGGTACTCGAAGACACCCGCCTCCCGGTCGCCGGCCACCGAGCGGACCGTGGTGATCAGGACGAAGACGGGGAGCACCGCCATGCAGAGCTGGATGTAGGTCACCAGCAGGCGCGACAGCCCGAGGAACCCGAGGACGCGCGACTCGGTGACGCCGAAGGCGAAGAGGAGCGCCACGGTGCCGCCGAAGACCAGGGCGTAGACGAGGAACCAGCGGGCGCGCAGGGACTCCACCACGTCGAGCCGGGCCACCAGCCGGAAGTCGCGCAGCATCCCCGGAGGCGGCGGCGCTTCGCGACCGCTGGCGGCGGGGGCCTGCTCAACGCGGATGGCTTCTTCTCGCATCTTCCAGCTCTCGGATGGCCCGACGCAACGCGGCGAGGTCCAGCGATTCCGGCGGGGCCTCCTGCCGCGCGCCATAGCCGTAGCCCATCGGTGAGTTGGCGACCTTCACGAAGCGCGCCGCGTCCGCCGCGAGCCACTCGTCGCCCCCGTGCTCCCGCACCCAGATCTCCCGGGGCTCGCCCCCCGCCTCCCCAGCGTCGATCCAGAGCAGGGCGCAGCCGATGTCGTCGAAGCGGTGCGCACGGCCGTCGGCGCTGCGCACCTGGGCCGCGAAGTCGGGATCGGAGACCAGCATCTGGCAGCGCTGACAGACGTCCCGGTCCCAGATCATGGGGGCGGGTCCGCTGCCCGGATCGCCGCCGCAGGCGGTCATCAGGACGAGGCCGCAGAGCAGCGCGACGCTGCGCAGGAGTCGGGCCGTGCTCATGTGTCCGCCGCCGGCTCCTCGCGGAGCTCCAGCGAGACCAGCAGGCCCGCGTAGCGCGAGACGGTCCCCAGGAAGCGAAGCCGGTCGGGGCCCGGGATGCTGCCTTCCCAGCGCGTGCCGCCCTCCACCTCGTCGAGCCCCCACGTACGCAGGGCGCGGCCCACCGCCTCGTCCGCCCGCGAGAGCAGGAGTCGACAGGCGAGGCGCGTGCCCAGCCCGGCCGCGTCGGCCACCCGGTCGTCGAGCGCGACACGCCCCTGCTCCAGCTCGATCACCCGCTGCACCAGGGAGGCCACCTCGTCGAGGCGATGGCTCGAGATCAGCATGCTGGTTCCGGCCGCCCGCTCGTCGAGGAGGTCGAAGAAGACGGCCCGGGCGCCGGGGTCGAGATTGGCGGCCGGCTCGTCGAGGATGAGCAGGTCCGCGCTGCGGCCCAGCGCGATCGCGATGAGGAGCTTCTGCTTCTGCCCCCCGGAGAGGCGCTCGAAGGGGCGCCGGGCCAGGGGCGCCGGATCCAGCCCGAGCCGCTCCGCGATCCCGGCCATGCGCTCCGGCGAGCTCTCGCACAGCGCCGCCGCGAAGCGCAGGAGCTGCGCCACCGGCATCTTCAGCGGCGGCGGCAGCTGGGGCACGAAGCCGACCCGGCGCAGGACCTCGCGACGCTGCTCCCGCGGCACCAGGCCGGCCACCGCCACGCGGCCCTCGCAGACGTACTCGCCGAGCAGGCAGCGGATCAGGGTGGTCTTGCCCGCGCCGTTGGCACCGACCAGGGCCACCCGCTCGCCGGGCTCCATCTCCAGATCCACACCGTCGAGAACCCGCGCCGCGCGGAACGACTTCGAGAGGCCCGTGAGGCTCACGCTCGCCGCTCCGCTCGTCACAGCAGATCCCTCAGCCCCTTGATCTCGTACTTGAGCGAGTCCGTGGGACAGATGTCCACGCACATCCCGCAGCGCGTGCAGTCCGGACCGATGTCCACCTCCGCATCCTCCGCACGGCCCTTGATGGTGAGCTCGAGGACGTGGGGGACCTCGCAGACCTTGCGGCAGTCGCCCTCGTGGGCGCAGCGCTCCAGGTGATACACCACCTTCACGGGCGCCCCCGCACCGATCACGCCGTAGGTGAGCCCGATGGGACAGATGTAGCGACACCAGGCCCGGCGCGAGTACACCACCTCGAACAGCAGCAGGAAGCCCACCCAGAGGAGCGCGAGGCTGGCCCCGTAGACGACGGCCCGGCTCAGGATGCCGATCGGGTTGAGGGTGAGGAAGAGGGTGGAGGCCGTCACCAGCGCCAGCGCCGCGAACCCGAACCAGAGCACGGTGCGCACCCCGCGGTGGAAGACGTGATCCTGCACGATGCCCCGCTCGGCCAGGCGCAGGTGGAGCTTCTCCGCGAGCTCGGCCACCAGGTGGTACGGGCAGACCCAGGAGCAGTAGGCGCGGCCGCCGACCACGGCCCAGAGGATCATCACCGTGACCGAGCCGATCACGAGGTTCACCGCGACGTGACGCTGGGCGAGGATCACCAGCAGGCTCGAGTACACGTCCGCAAGGTGGAAGCCGAGGAAGCGCGATGCGGTGAGCGAGCCCTCCACGATCTGGATGTCGAGCCAGAAGGAGATCGTGAAGAGGAGGTTCACCCCGATGAGGACGGCCCAGCGCCGGTTGCGCCAGGTGGTCCGCGGGGGCCGGGCACGCGCATCTTCCAGGAGCTTCGTGACATGCGCGCGCCGCTTCCGGCCGTGCAGGATCTCGGCCTCCTCGCTGAACGAGGTGGGCCTCCGAGGGGCCCGCCCGAACATCGTGGCCGCGTCGGCGAGGAAGCTCATCAGGCCTCCCCCGCCCGAAGGCGCGGGGGGGGACCGACGCGCGGCTCGATCTCGATGACCGGCGGATCCGGCGGGCAGATCATCTCGCACACCCCGCATCCGACGCAGGCGTCGCGCACCTCCGGGGTGAAGGCGGCGACTCCGTCCGCGCCCTGGAAGGGCACCAGGGCGATGGCGTCCTCGCCGATCGGGCACTCGAGCACGCACAGGTCGCAGGGCTCACGATCGTATGGGTGCTCGCTGACCGGAATCGGGTTCCAGCGATCCACCTCCGCGTAGCGCAGGCGCCCCCGGAAGCCCGACCCGCGTGCGGCTCCCCGGAAAGCCTCCCCCTTGCGCGCCAGGCAGCGCTCCGGTCGCACCAGCCGGGCGAGGCCGGCCTCGACCTCCTCCTTCGCAGTGAGATCATGGCTGAGCGCCCCGGTCGGGCAGGCGAGGATGCAGGAGAGCGCGTCACAGGAGAAGTCGCAGGCCTGCTTCCTCGCCTCGATGAAGGGCACGCCGGTACCCAGGCCCTCGTTCATGTCGGCCAGCACGATCGCCTGCACCGGGCACACCTGCACGCACTGGCCACACTTGATGCAGGCCGCCAGGAACTCCTTCTCCTCGAGGGCACCGGGCGGGCGCAGGCGGGTGCGCCAGCTGCGCACGATCGGCACGAAGGCGAGGGGCTGCAGGATCAGCAGACCCGCCGTCACCAGTCCGGCGCGCAGCAGGCGCCGCCGCTGCTCCTGCTGGCGGCTTAGCCGCCGGCGGCGCCTCCTGCGTCGGGGCTTCGGCCGCGGGGCGTTCGCCTGCGCGTCTACATCGGCCACGGCGCCTGCTCGGCCTGCGGCTCGAAGCGCGGGGACTCGTCGGTCAGCACCAGGGTGGGCTCGGAGAAGGGCGCCAGCCGGTCGAGGAAGTCGATGGCCTCGAACAACGGAGAGCCGCGGAAGAACGCGGCTTCCGGGCGCTCCTGCCAGATGCGATCCGAGTAGGCGTAGAGCACGTAGGGGGTGTCCCCACGCCCGTCGCCGTCGCGGTCGAAGCCGCGGTAGTCGTCCCAGCGGTTCCCGAACCAGGTGTTGCGGGCGGCGCTTCCGCCGCCGCGCACTCCCACCTGGGTGAAGTTCCCGACGAACTCGTTCTCGAAGAAGACGTTGCCCTCCCGATCGTTGTGGAAGATCACCCCGGCGCCGTTGTATGCGATCCGGTTGCGCAGGATGCGATTGGTCGAGTCGGGCTGGTATGGCGAGGTGTCCAGGTAGATTCCCTTGGCGCAGTAGATGATGGCCCCGTCCTCGATGAGGACATCGCTCGACTCCTTGAAGCCGATCCCCATCCCGGTGGCACCGAGCGCGCCGCGGATGTGATTGCGCCGGAGCTCCACTCCGTCGCTGTACATGAGGAAGACGCCCACCATGTTCCCGTCGAAGCGGTTGTCCTCCACCTGGTTGGCCTCGGCGTACATGAAGTGGAGTCCGTAGCGACCGCCGATCACGGTGTTGTCCGCGATGCGGTTCGCTCCCGAGTACCAGACCACCACGTCCCGGACCTCCTCGATCCGGTTGCTCACGATCTCGTTGCGGCGGCTGTACCAGAGGCGGATCCCGTCGCCGCGCACGCCCAGGCCGAGATCCTTGGAGGAGATGCGGTTTCCCTGGACCACGTTGTCGTTGGACTGCTGGAGATCGATCCCGAAGAGGCAGTCCTCGATCACGTTGTCGAGGATCCGGTTCCCGTCTCCGCGCACCTGGATCCCCGCATCGAGGCCGTCGTGGTTCTCGCCGGAGCCCGAGATGCGCAGACCGCGGACCTCGGCGCCCCCGGTGGCGAGGAGCACGACCGTGCCGGAGCCGCCACCGTCCACGTGCACGCGCCCCGCGCCGTCCAGCACGATCGGCCTGCGGATCACCACCGGACCCGAATAGCGCCCGGGGGGCGGGCGCAGGACCCCGCCTTCGGCCGTGGCATCGATGAGGGGCTGCAGCGGCGCTGCGGGGTCGGCGGACCGCGCGCTGGCACCCGGAAGGGGTCCGGCGATCGTCCACGCCACGCCCAGGACGAGCGCCGCGAGGCCGCCCGCGACCGCCCTCGCCCCGCCCACCGCTCAGGCCTCTTGGAGCTGCTTGCGCCGGATGAGGAGGGCGAGGAGCAGGCTCCCGGCGCCGACCAGCACGATCGCGAAGCCGTAGTCCGGATAGGCGAAGGTGCTGAACTGGGCCACCTTGCCCTCGCCCAGCGCCGTGGGCATGAACGGCTTGACGCTGAACGCCGCCCAGTCGTGCAGGTTGTGCCCGAACCACCAGAGCCAGCCGACGAAGTCGAGCACGAAGGCCGCCGGCATCAGGATGCCGGGCAGGAAGAGCGCCCACCAGAGCGGCCCGGCGTAGAAGAGGGCCAGCACCAGGCAGAGCCCGGAGAACACGAAGATGTAGGGCGCCGCGGCGAACTCGAGCTGGGCGCCGCGCTCGATCGGGTGCATCCCGATGTAGTGGTTGATCGTGTTCATCTCGTGGACGCAGTCGAGCGGCTCGTCCTCGACGACGTCATCGCGCTCCTGCAGCTCGCAGCCGTTCCTCACCCCGTTCCAGTGCATCAGGATCTTGACGCCCTGGGGAAAGGTGGCCTTGGGGTAGTTGGGCGCCGTGAGCGAGACCCACCACATCGGCGTGAAGAACGAGGCCGTGGTCAGCAGCAGCCCCACCACCGTGAGGATGCGGAAGAGCCTCAGTCGCTTCTGCGCCTCGGGACTGCTCACGAGATCTCCCGTCTACTTCGTCTGCCGCTCCGGCCACTCGAGCCGCGACATGTAGTCCACCACCGCGTCGAGATCCTCGTCGGTGTACTTCTTGACCACCTCCACCATCTCGGGGTTGGCGTTGCGACGGCGCCCGTCCCGGATGTCGGTGATCTGGCGCAGCATGTACTTGTAGTGCTGACCGGCCAGGACCGGATAGAACTTCTCGGCGTCGCCCTCGCCGAAGTCCCCGTGGCACTCGACGCAGTTGTCGTCGTAGAGCTTCTTGCCGTGCTCCAGATTCGTGCCCGCGCCGCGCCCGTTGTCCCGGGGAATCGGCAGCGTCTGGATGTACGCCGACACGTCCGCCAGCTCCTGGGGGTCGATCAGCGTCTTGGCGAAGGGGTACATGATCGGGTTGTCCCGCAGCCCCTCGCGGATGTCCGCCATCTGCTTGATCAGCACGGTGCTGTGCTGGCCGGCGAGCTGCGGGAAGGTGCCGTCGGGCCGGCCCGCTCCGCTGGGCAGGTGGCAGGCCGAGCAGACCTCGTAGGCCTCCTCGCCGTTGACCGAATCCCCCTTCAGCTCGAGAGCCTCCATCTTCTCGCCCTCCTGGGCGTTCCAGACGTAGCCCTCCTTCTCGATGCCAGCCTTCTTGGGAGGCGGGGGCTGGGCCCAGGCCGTCCCGGCCACCAGCCCGACGGCGGCCAGGCCGCCCGCCGCGATCAGGATTCCACGCATCTTCCTTACCCCTTTCAAGGCTGCAGGCCCGCGATGTAGTCGGCCAGCGCCTCCATCTCGGCGTCGTTCACCAGGTGCATCACTCCGGCCATGGCCGGCGTATTGGCGTTGTTCCGGGCGCCGCTCTTGATGTCCTTCATCTGCTGGAGGAGGTATGCGGCATTCTGCCCCGCGAGCTTAGGGTACTCGGGCAGGATCGGCGTGTTGGCGTCGGGGCCGTGGCACGCGATGCAGGTCTTCTCCGCGTACAGCTTGGCCCCGTCCAGGCCCTCGGCAGCCGTTCCGGCCGCCGCTCCAAGCGCGAAGGTCCCCAGCACGAAGGCGTGGATCGAGCGCGAGAATCTCATCTGTCCCTCCTCGACGATGCCGGCCGCCCTGGGCGCCGACGGCGGGGACCCCGAGGGGCCCCCGCCCGGCGACCCTACTTCTTGGCGGGCCCGGCTCCGGCCTGCTCGAGGTTGGTCTTGGCGCGCAGACCGAGGTCCGCGGCCTTGACCTGGTACTGCCACCACTGGCCGGCCCACAGCGTCGCACTGTGGTAGTTGCCCTTGGCAGCCTCCTCCTCGGCCTTCTTCTTCGGGCCTTCGGCGTACCCGAGCTGCTCCGCGGCGTCCTCGAAGAGAGCCGCTGCAACCGGGTGGGCCTGGTAGTCGCGGCCGGTGATGTACTCGACCACGCCATTGATGACCGCCTGGGTGTCCACGCAGGCCTTCACCTGCTTCTCGTAGTCGGCCTTCGTGTACTCCTCCTTCGGCATCAGGTCGCCGACCTTGGCCTTGTAGCCCGTGGGCTTGACCAGGAGGTAGCCCTGCATCTCCAGGTGGAGGGCCGAGCAGAACTCGGTGCAGTAGTAGGGGAACACGCCCGGCGTATCCGCGGTGAACTTCACCGTGGCGGTCTTGCCCGGCTCCCAGGAGCCGTTCACGTTGTACTTGCCGACCGTGAAGCCGTGGGTCTGGTCCTCGGCCCGCTCGAGGTTGGTGAGATGGATGGTCACCTCGTCCCCCTCGTCCACCTCGATGATCTCCGGGGTGATGTGCGAGCGGATCAGGGTCCCGTGCACGGTGACCTTCTTGCCATTGCGCTCGATGCGCTCCTCGCCGGCCCGCGTCTTGTGCGGCGAGATCTCGCCGGTGCGGGTGTTGGTGCCCACCTTGTAGCGGACCCCCGGCTTCAGGATCCCGGCTTCGATGGCGACCGAGTAGTGCGGCTCGCCGAGGGGCAGCGGCATGTCGTAGAGCAGCTGCATCTTGTCGGAGCCGATGTCGATCAGCTGGTGGTTCTGCGGGTGCAGCGGACCCACCGGCTGGAAGCGGTCGATGGCCAGCTTGTTGAGGGACACCAGATAGTCTCCGCGCGGCTTCACCGTATCGCCGTGCATCGTCATCAGGTGACCGATGTTGTAGTGGATGGGCAGCCGGTCGAGCAGCTTCCCGTTGATGTAGTCCCAGCGGGCCACCATCGAGTCGACGTAGAGCGACGTGTAGGCGATGCCCTTCTTCGAGTCGTACTGGGTGTGCAGCGGACCGAGGCCCAGCGGAACCTGCGCGTGCAGCACCGTCTTGAGGTCGATGATCGGGATCCCGTAGGGGTCCTTGCCCGCGAAGTTCTTCGCGTCGATCGCCGCCTTGATCTTCTTCCAGCTGTACACGTAGGTGTGGCTGTCGAGCTTGCCGGAGATGACGATGTACTCGCCGTCCGGGCTCACGTCGACGCCGTGGGGGCTCTTGGGCTCGGGGATCAGGAAGAGGATGCCCTCCGCGATCGCCGTATCCATCATGATGACCTTGTGGCCGTTGATGGTCTTGGTCTTGCCCGCCGCGGCCACCTGCGCCGCCTTCTTCCAGTTGATGACGTGCAGGTAGTCCGTGTCCTTGGCCGAGCAGCCGGCCTCGAAGGGCGGCCGACCCCGCTCGATTCCGCCCACGTAGCGCTCGGAGCAGAAGGAGTTGGTGAACGACCAGCCCGTGCTCGCCAGCTTCCCGAAGTCCGACAGATCCTGGCTGTAGGGCGGCAGCTCCAGGGAGAAGGAGTTGCCCGGCTCGATGCGGCCCTTCTCGCGGTTGAACTTCCAGTAGGTGACGCCGCCCCGGTAGTCCTCGTTGAAGCGCTCCAGCGGCGAGTACTCGCCGCCCAGGGGCGCCGCGTACTGGGCCGCCTGGATCACGTACTCGGTGTTCTCGCTGACGAACGCGCCGCCGTGCTCGCTCTGGAACACGGGGCTCACGACGATCTGCTTGGTCTCGAAGTCGTGCAGATCGATCACCGCCATGCGCGGATTGGCCTTGTCGTTGATGAACAGGTACTTCCCGTCGTAGTCCCCGTTGGTCTCGGAGATCGCCGGGTGGTGGGTGTCACCCCAGGTGATGTCACGCCCGTTCATCCGACCCTGCGCGAGGACCGCCTTCGACTCCTCCTCGAACCCGTAGCCCTGCCAGGGCTCCGGGTTGAAGACGGCGATGTACTTGAGGATGCGCATCGAGGGGATCCCGTAGACGATCACCATCCCGCTCTGGCCCCCCGACGAGAACGCGATGTAGTCGTCGCGCTCGCCGGTCGGCACGTAGGTCTTGGCGGCGGCCAGCACGTCCTGCTGGCTGAGCCCGCGCTCCTTCACGACCTGCTGGAGGGTCTGCGCGGTCGCCAGCGACGACGCGGCGACGAGCCCCACCCAGGCGGCGAAACCCACGAAAGCGCGCACCAGGCGCGAGGATCCGATTCGGCTGCCGGTCATGCGGTCCTCCTTCTCCGGACTGCGCCGTGCGCGTGCTCCGGGCATTTGTCGGCACAGGTGTGCAAGGGGGGTGCCCAGCGAGTTGCGCATCGCGCGACAAAGGCCTCGCGCCCGAAGTCCCCGAATCAAAAAGAGAAAACGATCTACTGCCGCACCCCGAACCGAGGGCTTTGCCACACGCCTCGATGGGGGCAAGGCTACACGAACGTGGCAATGTGGCATTTCGCCTCGACACCGGGGACCTGCGCCACAGGCCGAGACCGCGCGATCGTCGCGCCGATCAGTGGCTCACGCGCCACGGGTCCCATGCGTCGGTCACCGGCGGCAAGGCCTCG